>JAYTEX010000076.1:0-48320 GCA_043734785.1 Pseudomonadota bacterium
TCCGCAACCTTAATGCTGATGCCGCCTGCTCGGGACCCAAGGGCAATCAAATTAATCTACCGCTCCAGCAAAGCAATATTTTCGGAAACTTCCTAGCTCCGCAGGCAGGTGTTCGACGGCTAGGTCGGCTTGCACCGCAGCGCAATATCGCGTGCACGGCAAATACCCTGCGGAGGATTCCTCGCATGGCTTGTCGCAAACGCCGGGAACATCAATAATCGACTGTCGTACCGCATCAGCGGGCTCCGCGACTCGCCAAATTTCAGAACTCAGGATCTTAAGATGTCACGGTCGTCGCGGATTGTCGGCATCCCTTCGAGTTCCTTTCAAAACGGCTTCAATGCACGGGGTTTGCTATGACTGAATTGGCCGTGGCTGAAGCGGTCGCGCTGGCCAATCCGGTGCCTTTGCGGCAGGACGCGCGCATCATCAGCCTGATTGGACTCGCACATCTGATCAGTCATTTCTTCCAGTTGATCATCGCGCCGCTGTTTCCGTGGCTGAAAACGGAGTTCGGTTTAAGCTACGCCGCGCTTGGTTTTGTGATGACCGTGATCTTCGTAGTCTCGGCCGGCAGTCAGGCGATTGCCGGCTTCGTGGTCGACCGCTTCGGGGCGGGCATTACGTTGCTCGGTGGCCTGGCCTGCCTCGCGCTGGGAACCGTCGGCTTCGGTATCAGCGCGAGCTATGCAAATTTGCTGGTCAGTGCCGCCGTCATCGGCCTCGGCAATGGCGTGTTCCATCCAGTCAACTACACGCTGTTGAACGCGCGTGTCAGCGTGCGGCGCCTTGGGCCCGCTTATTCAGTGCATGGGATCACTGGCAGCCTGGGCTGGGCACTGGCCCCCGTGTTCCTCGTCGGCATTGCGACGCCGTTCGGCTGGCGCGCCAGTCTTTTCGCGGCCGCCGGCCTGCCGCTGCTCCTGATCGGTCTTTTAATCTTCAATCGCGCTGCCTTGCGCGCGACTGTGAAGGATGCGATCGACCGACCTGTGGCGGCTATGCAATCAAGCTTCAGCTTTCTGGCACTCCCAGCAATCTGGTGGTGCTTCGTCTTCTTTTTCATCCTGGCGATGGCCATCGGCGGCATCCAGAATTTCGTGCCGACGATATTCGCGAAACTCTTTGATCTGTCGCGCGCCACGGCAGCAATGAGCATCACGGTCTTCATGCTGGCAAGCGCCACTGGGATGCTGACCGGTGGCTGGCTGGTCGCACGCCAGAAAGCACTCGAACGGAATATTACGCTCGCCTTCGGGTGCTCGATTCTGGGTGCTCTGTTGCTCGGCCTCGATCAGGTGCCGGTCTCGATCGGCTGGGGGCTGATCGCGTTGATGGGCTTCGGCAGCGGCTTGTCGGGGCCATCGCGCGATATGCTGATTCGCTCAGTAGCGCCCTCAGGCGCCACTGGTCGTGTTTACGGGGTGGTCTATTCAGGCCTCGACTTCGGCATCGCTTCTGGGCCTGTATTGTTCGGCAAGATGCTTGATCACGGGCACTACGCGGGCGTCTTCTACGGCATCGCCGTGTGCTGGGCACTGGCCATGATCACGGCCTGGCGGGTGGCCGGGATGGCCGTCCGTGAACCTTGAGGTTGACTGTAAGATCTTCTCGTACATTGGCATCCGTTGCGCGTGTGTTGTAGGTCGTAGAGGGCTGGCCCAAGCGCACGCCTATCAAGACAGTGATTCACTACCCCACCCTGGATTCAGGACGTGTTTAAGTCTGTTCACCGAATCTGGGCGAAAGCGCTCTCCATTTAATGCAAAGCATCATGCTCTATCACCTACCTACCCCGCTGTTATACTGCGCCGCACTCAATGCTGGCATCACATTTTACGGGCTGCGTGAACAGTGCGAAAGCGAGCTGTGGGTGAGGTTTTTTTCTGCGCGCGCCGCGTTTTCTCAACCTTGAAAGTATCTATGAATGCTGTGAACCCCGATCTCATCCACTTCGAGACCCTGAAAGACGCTCTGCTGGCGACGCTCATGCGCGGCTACGAACGCGTCTTAATCGAGTTGCCAGGGTGGGTGATGGATGTTCGCAACCGCTTTTTCTGGGCGTATCTGCTGTCTTTCGTGGTCATCGGCGCTTGGGCCTATCGCCGTTACTATCCAGAAGCGCGCACGCATGTCCTCAAGTTCCTGTTCCCGAGGGAGGTATACACCCACCCCTCAGCGATGCTCGATTACAAGCTGCTGCTCGCGAACCGTCTGCTAGGGCCTGCCTCCTTACTCTCACGGGTGCTCCTCGGGACCGGACTGATAACGCTGGTCGCCACCGGCACACAGGAAGCACTAATCAGGCTACTCGGAACGCATCAGGAGACGATGATATGGTCCCTGCTGACTTCCACCTTGGTGGTGATTGCTATCACGATGTTGCGAGACTTTAGCACTTACGTCACGCACTCTTTGAGCCACAAAGTGCCGCTGCTATGGGAGTTCCATAAGGTTCACCACAGTGCAGAAGTGCTCACGCCGTTCACAATCTATCGTAAGCATCCCATTTATAACCTGTTCAGTGATTGCGTTTCCCTCGCGGTTGTGGCGCCGCTTCAAGGCCTCGTGGCGTACCTCTTCATCGGCGAAGCGCAACCGCTGACGATATTCGGCGCTAACCTGGTGTTTGCGATCTTCCACTTTGTGGGCGCCAATTTGCGGCACTCACATATCTGGCTGTCGTTTGGACCGACGTGGGGGCGGATTTTAATCAGTCCGGCACAGCATCAAATCCACCACAGCAAAGCCGAGCGTCACTGGAATAAGAATTTTGGAGAAGTGTTCGCGCTATGGGATTGGCTGTTCGGCACGCTGTATCTACCCGGAAAAGTCCGCGAGGTGATCGAATTCGGCGTCGCGGGAGCCGACAAGCCGGAGCATGCGACCCTCCTGCAGGCGTACTTCGTCCCGTTCACGAATTGCGCACGGATCATTCGCGGTTATTTCGCGCCATCGCCCCTTGCGCACAAGGCGGGCGCTAACGTCGGCGCCGAGTGAACCGCGCCACCTCTATTTATCTTGATCTGGTCCGCCTGCTGGCGGCAGTCGCGGTCCTGCTCACGCATCTCGCCTATCCCCGTTTCAGCGGCGGCCTGTTGCTGCCGCTCCGGACCTACGGCAACGATGCCGTCATGGTCTTTTTCGTACTCTCGGGTTACGTGATCGCGTATACCGCGGCAACCCGCGATCTCGATGTACGGACCTATCTTCTGAACCGCTGCGCTCGTTTGTATTCGGTCGCGGTGCCGGCGATCGTACTAACGATCGTGCTCGATCAAGCGGGCCGCCTGCTCGATCCCGACTTGTACAATGGTTTCTGGTACCAGGACGAACAACCTTTCTGGCGAGTCCTGACCGCGCTCACCTTTACCAATGAGCTGTGGTTCAAGTCCTGGCGACTGTTTACCAATGGGCCGTATTGGTCGCTCGGCTATGAGTTCTGGTATTACTGCCTGTTTGCGGCGGCTTGGTATTTCAAAGGGGCTTGGCGGTGGGGATTGATGATCGCAGGCTGCCTGTTGGTCGGCCCGAAGGTGTTGTTACTTTTTCCCGTTTGGTTGCTCGGCGTGTGGGTGTATCGCGTGAACCTGCGCGGCAATGTGAGCGCCACGCTCGGGACCTTGCTGTTCGTGGGCTCGATAGTCGCCTACATCGCGTTTCGCGCGAGTGGGATGCGCGACGCGCTGCTCGAATGGTCTCACCTGCAATGGGGCCGGCATTTCGTAGAACATTCGCTGCGCTGGTCCAACGAATTTGTCAGCAGTTACTTTCTGGGGCCACTGGTCGCCGCCAACTTCATTGGTTGCCAGGCGATCTCCAACTCGCTGGCGCCCTGGCTCGAACGCATCGCCCCAATCGTCCGGGACTGGGCGGGCTACACGTTCTCAATCTACCTCTTCCATTATCCGCTGCTGCAATTCCTGGGTGCGACGGGGCTCTTCGATCCCAAATCACCCTGGGCGATCACCGCGCTGTTCGCGCTCACCCTGCTCGGTTGCCGTGTGATCGGCAACTACTCAGAGAAGCGCAAAGAGGGCGCGCGCGCATTGCTAGAAAAAATCACCGGTATTCGAAAACCCACCTTGACCGGTGAACCCACGACTACTGCTTAGGCGATCGATCAAATAGGCGGCGGTCAAGCATCGAGTTGATCGCGAAAAACTTGATCCTTCGCGAGACTTTAGTTGGGGCCAGCAAGCACGCTAGCTTATTTCGCGGATCAATGAACCCCGTCACTACCAACTATTACGTAACTCGCGGAGCTTCAAAAAGACCAGTTTTGGATCGGGATCGTCCGGCAGTTCGGGGAATGCGGCACGAAGTTGCGCGATGACGCTCGGGCTCCGCAGCCGAAAAAACGTATTAATTTCTTTTTCCAAGGCCAGGGTCGAGACCAGCGGAGCGTTGGGATCCTGGGACTTGGCGCTCTCCAGCAATTGCTGCGCGCGGGCATTGTCCGGTTCGCGATTGAGCGTAAACCCAAGATTATTCGCGAAGTAGTCGTGTCCCGGATAGACCAGCGTACTCTCCGGTAGCTTGCTGAGTTGATTTGCGAAGGTCTCGTAGAGTTGTGCCGGATGCCCACCATGATGGCAGTTGCCAGCGCCTGCGTTAAACAGGGTATCCCCACAGAACAACGCCGGAATCTCGGTATGCGAGCGCAGACACACATGGCTCAGTGTATGGCCGGGCGTATCAAGCGCTTCGAGTTCGACAGTCTTGCCGATTTTGATCACATCACCCGCCACGAGTCCCCGATCGATACCCGCGATCGCATGCTTTGCATTCGCATGTGCGAGAAGTTTGGCGCCCGTCGCGCTGATCATCGCGGCGTTACCGCCGATATGATCGTGATGCTCGTGCGTATTGAGCACGTAAGTGATCCGCCATTGCTTGCGTCGAGCGATTTCCAGACACTTCTGGTGATCCAGCGGATCGATTGCCATCGCCTCCCCTGTCTCGGGACAGGCGATGAGATAATTAAAGTTCCGATAGGCGTTACCGGTCCAGATTTGTTCAACGATCATAATGAAGCTCGTGTAGTAGGTCTGCCATGAGCGAAGCGTGAGAGGGCATCACTATCGCGGAGATTTTTCGCATAGGCAAGTAGACCGAGCACGCCCGTTGCTGCTGTAGGCGTGCCACACCGACTTTACCGGGGCTATTGTGGCGATACTCCGCGAGTGGCGGCGGAAATTCGGCCGCGTAGATAACCGGCAGTCGTGAGACGTTCGCCCCGCTGATAGAGCCGCGCAACGTCGTTTAAATCCTAGCAACGTGAAAATAATTTCTGCGATGCGGTTCACGCAAACTTCATGCGCGAGATGCGCAACTCGTAACCGTGAGATTCGGTCACACTTACTCAGATCACCGCGTAGAATCGCCAGAACACCCTGGTAGAGGATCAAGCGTGGACGCGATTGCAGAATTCCGCACTGAAACCCGCGCATGGCTCGCGGATAATTGTCCGCCTTCAATGCGCACGCCAATGCCTGAAGACGAACGCGTATGGGGCGGACGGGATCCGGTGTTCAAGCATCCCGACAGCAGACTTTGGCTGGCACGCATGGTCGCGCGCGGCTGGACCGTTCCGACCTGGCCCAAGGCTTACGGCGGCGCCGGACTCTCCAGGGACGAAGCGCTGGTGCTGGGTGAGGAAATGGCCCGTTGCAACGTTCGCACGCCCCTGTTCGGGTTTGGCATCAGCATGCTGGGCCCGGTGATGCTCAAGTACGGCACAGAGGCCCAGAAGGCCGAGCACCTGCCGCCCATCGCGCGCGGCGAGATTCGCTGGTGCCAAGGGTATAGCGAGCCCAACGCCGGCTCCGATCTCGCCAACCTGCAGACCAAGGCCGAGGATCACGGCGATCATTTTTTAGTGACGGGTCAAAAAATCTGGACCTCCTATGCCAACTTCGCGGACTGGATATTCTGCCTCGTGCGCACCGACACCACGACCAAGCACGGCGGGATCAGTTTTTTGTTATTCGATATGGCGAGCCCCGGAGTTGAAACTTGGCCCATCGCGCTGATCAGTGGGGCATCCCCTTTCTGCGAAACCCTCTTCGACAAGGTGCAGGTCCCGAAGCGCAATTTGATCGGTGACTTGAATGCCGGATGGACGATCGCGAAGGAGTTACTGCAACATGAACGCGGCATGATTTCGCAGATCGGTCGCGCCATCGGCGGCACCGTGCCCTCCGTCGATCGCGTCGCACAACGTTACCTCGGCGACCTACGTGGTCGCATCAGCGATCCCACATTGCGCGATGCGGTCGCGCAACACGTGATGAACGATCGTGCCTTCGAACTAACGGTCCGTCGCGCGAGCGAGGAAAGCGCGGCCGGCACCGCCACGGGAGGCGCCTCTTCGATGTTCAAGTACTACGGCACCGAGCAGAACAAGCGCAAGTTCGAACTGATCCTGAAATGCGCGGGCAGCCAAGCGCTCGGTTGGGAAGGTGACGAATTCCTGCCAGAGGAACTACAAATCTGTCGCACCTGGTTGCGCTCGAAGGGTAATTCGATCGAGGGCGGCACCTCAGAAATCCAGTTGAACATCATTGCCAAGCGCGTGCTCGGCCTACCCGATTAAGGATCACCCCATGAGCCTGCTGCTGAATGAAGAACAGACTCTGTTGAAAAGCTCGGCGTGCGAGTTTTTCAGCGACAAGGCCCCCATAAAGGCCCTGCGCAAACTGCGCGACGAGCAGGATGCGACCGGTTTTGACCGCAACCTTTGGCGGGAGGTGGCTGCCATGGGTTGGGCTGGAATTTTGATCCCCGAGACCTATGGCGGGGTCGGCTTCGGCTACCAAGGTCTTGGGCAGATACTTGAGGAAGCGGGGCGCACACTCACGGCGTCACCCCTTATTTCCAGCGTGCTCGTCGCTTCGCCGCTGATTCTGGCTGCCGGCAGCGAACAGCAGAAACAAACCTTACTGCCCGCGCTGGCGAGTGGCGAAACGTTGGTGACCCTCGCCTTGGATGAACGCCCCCGCCACGCGCCAACCCACATCATGACCACCGCACGCCAAACCTCCGCCGGCTACGTATTGAACGGCCGCAAAATCTTCGTGCTCGATGGGCATGTCGCGGATCACTTGATCGTGGTGGCGAGGACCTCAGGATCACCCGATGGAGAGGCCGGGCTGAGTTGTTTCTTGGTGGAGGGCAATGCTGTGGGTGTCACGCGCCAGCGCACCATCATGGTCGACGGGCGTAATGCTGCCAATCTGGTTTTCGAGCAGGTCATATTAGCCAACGACGCACTGCTTGGGCCGCTCGACGACGCCTACCCCCTGCTTGAGCCCGTTCTCGATGGCGCGCGAATCGGGCTCGCAGCCGAAATGCTCGGCAGCGGTCTAGAGGCTTTCGAGCGCACCTTGAACTATCTCAAACTCCGCACCCAGTTTGGCGTTCCGATCGGCGCCTTCCAAGCGTTAAAACATCGCGCCGCGCTGATGCACTGTGAGATCGAGTTGACGACCTCCACCGTGCTCGAAGCACTGAGCGCGCTCGACGAGCGGCGCACGGACTTAGGCCCGCTCGCGAGCCTCGCCAAAGCGAAGGCCTGCGAGATGCTTGAGCTGGTGACCAGCGAAGCGGTGCAGATGCATGGCGGCATCGGCATGACTGATGCGGAAGAGATCGGGTTCTTCCTCAAGCGCGCGCGAGTGGCCCAGCAGATCTTCGGCGATGCGAGCTTTCATCGGGATCGGTATGCGACGCTGATGGGATTTTAAGGACGCATCGGTCAGTGCCTAAATAGCTTCGCTGAACCCACATGCGTGCCATCGAACATCACAGGCTCGCCTTCGCTGCAGCCGCCGCCTGGCGCCGTAGGTAGTGCTGAATCGCGACGAGATCCTTGTCCGTGAGTTCGGTGAAGGGCGGCATACCCTGAGACTGTCGGCTGCCGTTGATCACGACATCGTGAAAGGCTTCCAGAAACAACGGCACCTGCGAGGCACGGAGATCCGGCGCATAACCCCCGGACACCGCGCTGCCGCCATGGCAGATCGTGCAATTGCGCACATAGAGATCGCTGCCTTGTTCCGCCTGCAAGGGATCCACTTTGAAATCTGCCTTCACCACCGGCTGCGGGATCCGCGGCGGCGGGCTCGGCGGCAGTGTGACTTTGGAATCAAGCGCGAAGGTCAACAGCCGGCGCGGGTGTTCGCCATACGCCCAGCCGTGTTGAGCGGTGACCACCCCGCCAAACGACGTCCCTGCGCCACCCCAGCCGACCAGCAGAGAAATGAATTGCTTGCCATCCACCTGGTAGGTGATCGGCGCGCCAGAAATGCCAAGGCCGGTATCGAAGGTCCATAAGGCCGCGCCGGTCTTGGCGTCGTAGGCGACAAACTTACCGTCGGTGCGGCCCTGGAACACCAGATTGCCCGCGGTCGTCATGGTGCCGGGGTTCCACACCCCGGGCAGTTGCACTTCCCACGCCTTTTGTTGCTTCACCGGATCCCACGCGAGCAAGGTGCTGCCATTAATTTTTTGCGGCAATTCGTCGCCCTTGGTGAAACGCACGGCGGTGTCCATTTGGAAATCCGTCGCCTGCCAGTCAATTTTGTTGATGCCTTTGTCATTGAACCAACCGGCAAGCTCGATCGTCGGGATGTAGACGAGGCCCGTGTCTTTGTTGTAGGACATCGCATGCCAATTGTGCACGCCGAAGGCGCTAGGGAAGACCGTCGCCTCGCCATCTTCGTAACGTGAGCCCGGCACTTCCACCGGACGACCGGTTTTCATGTCCACGTGGGTGGCCCAGGTCACCTTCCCGATCTTCTCTGCGGATAGGAGCTTGCCGTTCGCGCGATCGATCACATAGAAGAAGCCGTTTTTCGGCGCGTGCATGAGCGCCTTCACCGGCTTGCCGCCTATGTTGAGATCCGCCAGCACAATGTCCATGTTCGAGTTGTAATCCCAGGTTTCGCCGGGGGTCGTCTGGTAATGCCACAGATATTTGCCGGTATCCGCATCGAGCGCGACGATCGAACACAGGAACAGATTGTCGCCGCCGTCCGGGCTGCGCATCTTTCGGTTCCAGGGAGAGCCGTTGCCGGTGCCGATGTAGACCCGGTTGAACTCGGGATCGTAGGTCAGACCATTCCAGGTCTGACCGCCGCCGCCGTGTTTCCACCACTCGCCGGTCCAGGTTTTAGCGGCCATCGCCTGCGCTTCATCTTCGAACCCCTCGGCCGGATTGCCGGGCACCACATAGAAGCGCCAGGCCTGTTTGCCGCTTGCGGTATCGTAGGCCGTCACATAGCCCCGCGCCGAGCCCACTTCCGTGCCGCCATTGCCGATCAGCACCTTGTCGCGGAACACCCGTGGTGCGCCGTTGATGTAGAGCGGTAGTTTGGGATCGGTGGTTTGCGTGCTCCACACCTCTTTGCCAGTCTTCGCATCCACCGCAATCAGGCGACCATCACCGGTGCCAACGAACACCTGGCCTTTCCAGTACGCTGCGCCACGATTCGTATCCCAGAAAATTCGCGCGCGCGCGCCGGATTTTTCGAGCACCTTCGGGTCATAGGTCCAGAGGTGCTTGCGCGAGCGCAGATCGACCGCCTCGATTGAGCTCCAGCTACCGGTGAAATACATCACCCCATCGACCACCAGCGGGGTCGATAGCAGTGAGCGATGCTGCAGGGGGAACTCCATGAACCAGTCGAGCCCGAGCGTGCCGACATTCTCGGCGTTCACTTCGGTCAATGGGCTGTAGCGCTGTTCGCTGTAGGTGCGCCCGTAGGACAACCAGTTGGCAGTCTCAGCCTCGTTGGCAATCGCTGCCCCATCGACCAGCGTTTCCGAACTTGCACTCCCGATCAGGGCCAGCGCACACACCACGCCTAACACAGACTTGTACATAGAATATCGCTCCCGCGGCACGTGCCGACGTATCTGTTTTATGGTGTTGTCTTGGCGACCGTTTTGTTCGCTTGGCGCCGGATGTAATGCTGCAACGCAGTCAAATCTGCATCCGTGAGCTCGCGGAACGCCGGCATGCCAGCTTTAATGCGCGCGCCTTTCACAGTTACTTCCTTCAGGCCATCGAGATAGAGGGGTATTGGCGAAGCGCGTAAATCTGGTGCATAGCCTCCAGACACCGCTCCACCACCATGGCAGGCCACGCAGTTCTTGAGGAACAGGTGGCTGCCCTGCTCGGCCAGCAAGGCGTCAACCTTGAAATCGTCCTTCACAATCGCCTGCGCCATCTGCGGCGGGGGTGCCGGTGGCAACGTCGCTCCGCCTTCCAGGCTGAAGTTCAGCAGACGTCGCGGATGCACGCGATACGCCCAGCCATGCTGTGAGGTGATGGAGCCCGCCATAGAGACCCCGGCGCCGCCCCAGCCGGTCAGGATCGAAACGTATTGCTTGCCGTCGACGCTGTAGGTCACGGGCGGCGCGGACAAGCCGACACCGGTCGGGAACTTCCAGAGCGCCTCTCCATTGTCCGCCCGATAGGCGACCAAGGTGCCATCGGCACGTCCCTGGAACACGAGATTACCGGCGGTGGTCATCGTACCGGGATTCCACACACCCGGCAGCTTGACTTCCCAAACCTTCTTCTTCGCGACCGCATCCCAGGCCATCAGCGAACTCGCATCGATCGTGAGCGGCACGTCGTCACGCATCACATCGAGCGCCGGATCGAACTGGAATTCAGGCGAGCGCCAGGTGACCGGATTGAAGCCTTTATCCGTGAACAAGGCTGGCAGGTCGATGATCGGGATATAGGTGAGCCCGGTCCCAGGATTGAACGACATCGCATGCCAGTTGTGCACGCCGAAGGCGCTCGGATTGATCATTTCCTCGCCGTCTTCGTAGCGGGCGCCCTTCGCTTCGACGGGGCGGCCGGTCTGCATATCGACGTGCGTCGCCCAGGTCACGTCAATCAACTTGTCGGCGGAAATCAGCTTGCCGTTCACACGATCGAGTACATAGAAGAAACCGTTCTTCGGTGCATGCAGCAGCGCCTTGACAGGCTTCTTATCAATCGTCAGATCCGCGAGGACCATGTCCATATTCGAGTTGTAATCCCAGCTTTCACCTGGCACCGTCTGATAGTGCCAGACGTACTTGCCGGTATCGGCATCGAGCGCGACGATCGAGCACAAAAAAAGATTATCGCCGCCGCCGGGGCTGCGCATGCGTTGATTCCAGGGCGAGCCGTTGCCGGTACCGATATAGACGCGATTGAATTCCGGGTCGTAGGTGATACCGTTCCAGACCGTGCCGCCACCCCCGTGCTCCCACCATTTGCCCTTCCAGGTCTTGGCGATCATTTCCTGGGTAGCGTCTTCGAAGCCATCGGCAGGATTGCCGGGCACCGTGTAGAAGCGCCAAATCTGTTTGCCAGTGGCCGCATCGTAGGCCGTGACATAGCCGCGCAAGGCCCCCCACTCAGTGCCACCATTACCGATCAGGATCTTGTCGTTGAACGCGCGCGGTGCACCATTGATGAAGTAGGCCTTCTCGATATTGACGGTCAACGTGCTCCAAACCTCCTGGCCGGTCTTGGCATCGATGCCGATCAAACGGCCATCGGCGGTTGCCACATACACCTTGCCCTTCCAATAGGCGACGCCGCGGTTCGAGTCCCACATAACGCGCAGCCGGTCGCCGGCGGCCTCGATCACCTGTGGATCGTAGGTCCACAAAGTTTTCTTCGTTTTGAGATCGACGGCGATCACCACGCTGTAGCTGCCGGTAAAATACATCACGCCATCGACGACCAGCGGTGTGGCCAGCAATGATTTATGTTCGGCGAGATCGAGAAACCAATCAAGCTTGAGTTGCCCAACATTATCGGCATTAATGTTGCTCAGTGGACTATAGCGCTGCTCACTGTAGGTACGACCGTAGGAGAGCCAGTTGGCCCCCTGCGTTTCATCGGCAATCGCCTTGCCGTCGATCGTCGTTTCAGCGTGGGCACTCGATAACAGGGCAATGCTCAACAGCACGCCTGTGACTGCGGACAATCTCATCATCACACGCTCCCCCTCTAGGTTTCTTATTTGTTAAGGAGAATGTAATTGAGTCCTCGATTTCCCGCCATGCAAATTATTCCGCTCGGTGCGCAGCCACAGCATGCACTGCGCCTTGCCACCTTGCACCTAGCGGAATGGGGCCACCTCTATACAGGCTGGAACGAGGCGACGGTCCTGGCGGAATTCGCAGTGCAACATTCGGACGGTCGTCTACCGACCACCTTGATCGCGGTGGAGCATGCAGCGCTGATCGGGTCGGTGAGCTTGATCCTGGACGATATCCCTAGTGGCGAACGTCTCAATCCCTGGCTTGCCAGCTTCTATGTGCTGCCGGAATATCGTCGCTGTGGCAGAGGGGATCTGCTACTGCGTGCGGCGGAAGAGACCTTGATCGCGCGTGGTATCACGACAGTGTATTTGTTCACGCAGACGCGTGCGCCATATTTCGCGGCACGCGGCTGGCTAACCTGTGCACAGACCCAAGTGGCGGGGTTCGCCGCGACCATGATGCGGCGCATCCTCCTTCCCCTCTCTCGCTAAACCGGCCTAGAACGCGTTGCAGCCGCGGTCGGTGTATTCGGTAGCGCCAAAAATCTTGGCGAGTAGCGGGTTCTTCCACTGTCTGATCTGTCCCCCAAAACGACAAATCTCGAGCATCTCAAGGCGGACCTCGATACGGCGCGTGAGCGGCAGCTTAATCTCGATCGGCTGTTGTGTGCTTGCGTTGATCAATGTCATGCGGCAGAAATCTTCATTGCGTTGTACATCGTGTTCGATCCGCTCGCAAAACTTAGGGTCACCGATCGTGACGCCGCCCAGCCAGACCTCGTGTGCGCCGCGCCCGAGTGACCATAGCGCGAACAGTTCGGCCCAGGGCGGATCCCAGTGTCGCGGCAGCAGTTTAGCTGATTGGCGCGCACTGGCGGCGAGCGGACTGCCCCACTGCCGCACACGAAATGTCTCGGGAAAAGTCACCGCCGGATACGGAAACTCCACGATCATCGGGGGATAATTGGAATAGCGCTGCATGTCGATCGGGTCGAAGCGCATGCGCACGCGCGCCGGCCGATCGAAGCGCAACAGATCACCGGTCTGCGACAACGACCAGGGAATGAAGTCGGGTCCACACTTCTGCATCAGATTGGCATTCGCCGGATCCTTGGAGGGGTCCTGTTCCATGCCATGCATGATGTGATAGAGGGCGCAATCATCGCTCGCGAATTCGTTTGGATGGATTGATTGCCAGCCCCAGTAAACGCTAAATTGACGACCGGCGAGGCCCAGCAAGACCAACGCTATCAACACAAAAATAAAGGTGCGCACCATTTGGCAAAGACTGCCACAGTGGGCGGCTGGGTACTAGCGCCGCGTCCATACCGGGCGTGCAGCGCTTACAAGCATTGACTAGAGCCGGGCGTGCAGCGGCACATGGCTCACCCCGCACCGTTAAAAGGGAATGCACATTGCCGGGAAAACAGTATCCTAAATCTTAATTTCCTGAACAAAAGCACACATGACCAGAACTCCGGCAACGGCCGTCAGCATTTCTGCTGGCGACCATCAATCGCCCCTGTCCAAGGGACAACAGGCCTTCAACAGCCTCATCAAGCAGATTGAAAAGAAGCGCACCCTACTCGCCGCCTGGGAGGAAGCGATCCCAACCTACCAGCGAAAATACACCAGCGAATTAGTCCCGCTGATCGCGGACACGATGACTTTGCAAATCAAGTTGGTGCATTTCCTTGACCATGCCAGTACACAAAAAGGGCTGACCAAGCACGAGCGCCAAAAGATCTCCGAGGTGATCACTGGCTTGGCAGGGGAACTTGCCGCGGCGCGCGACGATGCGGACTTGAAAGCCCTCTACAACAAGCACAGCCGCTCAGACTTCGACGTCGAAGCGGCCGCGGACCTGCAAGGCATGAAAGCCATGCTCGAGTACGAGCTAGGTTTCGAACTGGGTGACGATGTCGGCCTCTCCTCGCCCGAAGAAATTTTCGCACGGGCGCGGATCCTGATCGAAGAGCAAGCGGCGCGAGAAGACGCCAACCGGCTGGCGTGGGAAGCAGCGCGCCAAGCCAAACGCACAAAATCGACTAAACAACTCGCCAAAGAAGCGCAACAACAAGCCGAAGCGCAGGCGCTCCGCCAGTCGATTCGCGAGATTTACCGCAAGCTTGCGAGCGTCCTTCATCCCGACCGCGAAACCGATCCGCAGGAACGTGAGCGCAAGACCGCGCTGATGCAGCGCGTTAACCAGGCCTACGACAAGAACAACTTGCTGCAGTTGCTGGAACTGCAACTGGAACTGGAACACATCGACCAGGCCGCCATCGCCAACATCAGCGAAGACCGGCTGAAGCACTACAACAAAATCCTAAGAGAACAAGTACTCGATTTGGAAATGGAAATCCGACGGGTTGAAGATAGGTTTAGGGCGCAGTTCGGCATTGACCCTTTCGTGCGCATCTCGCTGAACTCGATCATGAACCATCTCGCCGTCGAAATCGTCAATATCGAGAGCACCATCCGACAACTGCAGAAAGATCTGCGCGAGTTTGACGATACCAAGAAGTTTAAGGCTTGGCTCAGAGCCCTGTGGCGCTAGGGGACAGACCACGATTTCCTGCGAGAAATCGTGGTCTGTCCCCTAAATCTAAATCAGCGCCTTCGCGCGCAGCTCATCTTTGAGATAGGCGTAGTAGATAGGCGCCGCCACCAGTCCGGGAATGCCGAAGGCAGCTTCCATCACTAGCATGGCGGTCAGTAGCTCCCACGCGCGCGCCCGAATGTGGCTGCCGATGATGCGCGCGTTCAGGAAATACTCCAACTTGTGGATCACGATCAGGTATCCCAGCGAGCCCAGCGCGACGGCCAGGGATTGACTTAGGCTGACCGTGAAAATCATTGTGTTGGAGATGAGATTGCCCAGGATCGGGACCAGTCCCGCGATGAAGGTAATCACGATCAGCGTCTTAGTGAACGGTAGTTCAACTCCGCACAACGGAAGAACCACCGCCAGATAAAGTCCGGTGAACGTGGTATTGAGGGTAGAGATCCAGAACTGCGCAAAGACCACCCTTCGAAACGCCAGCCCGAGCCGCAACGCGCGATGGGCGAGAGCGGCAGTCAATGGGCCATCCGCTCGCAGCGGCACGGCCGTCTCCAGTGACAGCAGCGCACCGATTACCATGCCGATCAGGATGTGCGCCAGCGCGCGTCCCAGTCCAGCACCTGCCACCTGGAACGTGCCTGCATGGTTGCGCAGCCAGTCGACGAGCGCCACGCGCAATTCCTCGGTATCCGCCGGCACGTTTTCCAGCACCCATTGAGGCAGGCGTTCACGCGAATTTTCGATGATCTCGGCCATGCGCTGGATCAGGGCCGGCACGTTCTCGTTACTGTTGCGCAGGAAGGCTGTCAGGCTCAGGCCCGCGAGCGTTAGCAAGGTGAGCAGTACCCCGGCAATCAGTGCGACCGCCAGCACGCGCGGGCCGCCGCGCCCAAGCGCAGGGATACGCAGCGGGCGCACCAGCGCATTGACCAGCGAGAAAATCAACAACCCCGCGATCAGCGCCGAGAGCAGGTCAGCCTGCAGAAGCCACAACAAGCCGATTCCAAAAATGGCCCACGCCAGGTAGTCGTAACGACCGATGCGCGTGTCACTCATGTCGAGTTCGTTCCATCATTCAAATCTCCATGTCCATCGGGTGCTGTCTCAAAACTGGCGGGCGCGGCGACTGTTCGCAAGTTCAAGTCGGGCACTCATTGCGCTTGTTCAAACCTCGCGTGTGGTGCCCAACACAGGCGCCAACCTGGCGCCTCTTTCGCGGCGACGAAATCCGCACAGACGAATAGATCGGCGACTGCGGCAAGTTCGCGCTCGACATACACGAGTGGCAGATCCCCTCGCTCCCAAGGCGGTACCCGGTAGGTCTGGAGCAGATGCTTGAGGGTGGTGTGATGCGTACGCCCGGGCAGCCGGCAGCGCTCGCCACCCGTTCGCACCCGCACGGTGAGCCCCGCACGGACCGCATCCGCGCGCAGACCTTCGCTGTGGGTCGAGACTGCGGACAGGATCCCCCCCGGCAACTGCAGTGGGTGTACCGGTTGCCATACACGCTCAAGTGCCGTCGCCGGCAGCGGCCGCTCATGCAGCAGAAACAACGTCTCTGCGTAGCGTCTCACGCACACGCCTTTCCAAGTCACGCTCGGGATGCGATCACCCCGCGCGGCGATTACGCAAGTTAGGATGCGTTCAAGATGCGTCGCGTCCGGCGCCGGAAATCCTGCCCGCGCAATCCAGCGTCGTAACACGCTGGCCTGGAGGTCGGTCGTCAAGTCGGTGAGTCGCGTAAGGGTGAGCGCCCTCGGTGACAAGACAGGCGCAGTCTCCAAAATCCGGTCTGCCAATATTTGCTCGCGTTCTGCCGGCGCGCGTTGCAGGGCCGCGCTGCGCGCCAGCGTGCGACTGGCCGCAGGCCAATGTTCACGCAGGAGCGGCAGCACGTGCTGCCGCAGAAAACTCCGATCGAGATTGGTGGCCGCATTCATCGGATCCTCGTGCCACTCAAGGCTCGTGCGCACCGCGTAGTGCGCGATGGCGTCTGACTGCAAGCTCAACAACGGGCGCCCAAGCCAGGCCCTACCAAGCGGTCTAAGCGGCGCGATACCCCGTAAGCCGGCCGGCCCCGCACCGCGCAAGGCGTTCAAGAGAAATGTTTCCGCTTGGTCGTCCTGGTGGTGTGCCGTCAGCAGCAGATCGCGCGGCACGAGACTGCGGGCGAATGAGCCATAGCGCGCCTCTCGGGCCCAGGCTTCGAGACTCGCGCCCGCCGGCGGACCGCTGGTGAGTTTAACAATGTGCAACGGCACCGCGAGCGCCGCGCACTGCACGGCACACTGCGCTGCCCAGCGGTCGCTGTCTACCTGCAATCCATGATTCACATGCATGGCCGTGAGCGGCACGTCGAGATCAACTCGCCGCTTCGCGAGCGCGTGCAACAGCACGGTCGAGTCACGCCCCCCACTTAGCGCGACAATCACCCGCGCGGCGCCGACCTGAGCGAGCAAGCCGCGGCAGGCCACCATAATCTTCGCTTCGAACGCGGCAGCTTCGCCATGCATCGCAGCCGCTCGCGCTATTTTTCGGTGAACTCGCCGAACTGGTTGAGCCGCGCGTGGCGCTGCTGCACCAGGGTGTCCGGGTCGAGCATCACAAGTTTATCTAGCGCCTCTTGAATCGCCGCGCCTACTTTACCCGTCATCTGCGGGTAGTCACGGTGCGCGCCGCCCAGCGGCTCCTCAAGCACAGTGTCGATCAGTTTGAGTTGCTTCAAGCGCTCTGAGGTGATCCCCATCGCGTCAGCAGCGTCAGAGGCGCGATCGGCGCTTTTCCAAAGAATTGAGGCGCAACCCTCTGGGGAAATGACCGCATAGGTGGCGTACTGCAACATGATCAGGCGATCCGCTACCCCAATCGCTAGCGCGCCACCTGAGCCTCCTTCGCCGATCACTGTCGCAATGATAGGCACGCGTAGATTCGCCATGACCAGTAGATTGCGTGCAATGGCTTCGCTCTGTCCGCGTTCTTCAGCATCGATACCGGGATAGGCACCCGGGGTATCGATGAAGCTCAACACCGGCAAGCGAAAGCGCTCGGCGAGCTGCATGATACGCAGCGCCTTGCGATAACCTTCAGGCTTGGGCATGCCGAAGTTTCGGTACAGGTTCTCTTTGGTATTACGGCCCTTCTGGTGACCAAGGAAGGCCACGCCGCGACCCCTGAAGCGGGCAATCCCGCTCACGAGCGCCGGATCGTCGGCGAACATGCGATCGCCGTGGAGTTCTTCGACCTGCTCGAACAGTTGCGAGACGTAATCTAGCGCGAACGGGCGCTGCGGGTGGCGCGCGAGCTTGGCAATCTGCCAGGGGGTGAGGGTGCTGAAAATCTGTCGCGTGAGCTCGCGCGAACGCTCCTGCAGGCGTCCAATCTCCTCAGAAATATTGAGTTCCGAGTCGTTGCCCACTTTACGCAGCGCTTCAATTTTTGCCTCGAGTTCGGCGATAGGCTGCTCAAAGTCGAGGAACTGATAGTGGATGCCGGTGTTTTCACCCGTGTTGTCGCTAGAGACCTCGACCATGGTAGTTCCAGAATTATCAAATTTAAGTGCTAGCCTGATGCCAGCAGGCGCGCGACGACCAGCGCGTAACTTAGCGGCTGGATCGCGCCTGAGCGTGGATCAATATTCAACCCGGACCGCCGCCTGTCCCACCGCTCCTCGCAACTGCTCCAGTAAGGCTTCAGTCGCCTGTACCCGCCATTCATCGCCCAACCGTAAGCGCGCCCGCGCCACACCGGTGCAATACTCGATCGCGACTGGACACGTTCCGCGTCCATAGGTCTTGAGTGCGCTTTGCAGGGTGTCCGCAAAACCGTTCATGGCCGATCCTTCGAGCTCAATGACGACTGCACGCGCATGCCGTTGACGCGCCTCATCCATACTCTGGATCCCTTGCGCATTCAGCGTGGGCTCGCCGTTGAATTCGTCGAGCGCACAATCGCCTTCGATGATCACCAGTCGGTCCGCCGCGAGCTTGTCGACCGCCGCTTCAAGAACCTCATTGTACACAGTGACTTCGACCCGCGCGGTATTGTCATCGAGCGTGAGAATCGCCATGCGACCACGGCGGCTCTTGGTGAAACGCAACGCGACGATGAAGCCCGCCGCGCGGCGGCGGCCAGGCTTCAAATCGACCAATGGCTGCGCCGACAAGCCACGCAGTTCGTCACGATACCGGTCGATCGGATGACCACTCAAGTAGAGACCCAGCGTTTCCTTCTCCCAGTTCAGCAGTTGTGGCTGCGACCACTCTTCGCTTGCCAGTGCGCGCGACCAGGCCGCTTCGTCCAGCGCCGCGTGCGCGTTACTCTCGCTCGCACCGCCAAATAGATCACTCTGGCCCAGCGCCGCTGCCTTGGCCTGCTGTTCGGCCGCCTGCAGCGCCTGCTCAAGGATCGTCATCAAGCCCCGACGACGCGCGCCGAGCGTATCGAGCGCACCGGCCTTGATCAATGCTTCCAGCACGCGACGGTTCAGCTTACGCGCATCGTTGCGTCGACACAGATCAAATAAATCGCGGTACGCGCCGTGCGCTTTGCGCTCCGCCGCCAAGGTCATCAAGGCTGCTTCGCCCACGCCTTTGATCGCCCCCAACCCATAGCGAATGGTGCTTGCGTCAGCCACCGTGAAGCGATACTCGCTGGTGTTCAGATTGGGCGGCTCGACAGTGATAGCAAGCTGCCGACATTCGTCAATCAGACGCACAACCTTGTCGGTCGTATCCATGTCCGCCGATAACACCGCGGCCATGAAAGCGGCTGGGTAATGGGCCTTGAGCCAGGCGGTCTGATAGGCCACCAACGCGTACGCCGCAGAATGCGATTTATTAAAGCCGTAGCCCGCAAACTTCTCCATCAAATCGAAGATTTGGGCGGAGATATCCGGATCGATCCCGCGCGCGCTCGCGCCGTCGACGAAGGTTTGGCGCTGCTGCGCCATTTCATCCGCTTTCTTCTTGCCCATCGCACGGCGCAGCAGATCGGCCGCACCCAGGGTATAACCGGCCAGCACTTGTGCAATCTGCATCACCTGCTCTTGATACAGGATGACGCCATAAGTCGGTTTCAGGATGCCTTCGAGTTCGAGATGCGGATACTTGACGACCGCGCGCCCGTGTTTGCGATCGATGAAATCATCCACCATGCCAGACTGCAACGGCCCTGGCCGGAACAAGGCCACCAACGCAATCAAGTCTTCGAATGCATCCGGGCGCAGGCGTTTGATCAGCTCCTTCATGCCGCGTGATTCAAGTTGAAACACGGCTGTGGTCTGGGCTTGTTGGATCAGCTTGTAAGTGGCGACGTCGTGCAAGGGCAGCCGAGAGATCTCGAGAGGCTCCTCACCTTGCGCGGCACGCCCCAGGTTTATTTCGCGTACGGTCCAGTCGATGATCGTGAGCGTGCGCAGGCCGAGAAAATCGAATTTAAGCAGGCCGACCGCTTCGACATCGCTCATATCGAACTGCGTGACCGCCGTGTCGCTGCCTTGCTCACAATACAGGGGCATGAACTCGGTCAACGGCTGTGGCGCAATCACAATGCCACCCGCGTGCTTGCCTGCGTTACGCGACAAGCCCTCCAGAGCAAGCCCGAGATCGATGATCGCGCGCACGTCTTCCTCATCCTGATAGCGCGCCTTGAGCTGCGGTTCCTCGCCGAGCGCGCGCTCGAGCGTCATGTTCGGATCAAAAGGCACGAGCTTGGCGAGTTGATCGACGAAACCATAGGGGAACCCGAGCACGCGCCCGACATCGCGCAGTACCGCCTTGGCGGCCATGGTGCCGTAGGTGATGATCTGCGCGACCTTGTCGCGGCCATAGCGCTGGTTCACGTAATCAATCACTTCGTCGCGCCTGTCCATGCAAAAGTCGACATCGAAGTCGGGCATGGATACGCGCTCTGGATTCAGAAAGCGTTCGAACAGGAGATCGTAGTCGAGTGGATCGAGCTCAGTGATGCCGAGCGCATAAGCCACCAGGGAGCCGGCGCCGGAACCGCGTCCGGGTCCGACCGGAATCGCCGCACGTTTTGCCCACTGGATAAAATCCGCGACAATGAGAAAGTAACTCGCGAAACCCATTGTGATGATGACGCTAAGCTCGAGCGCAAGTCGCGCTTCGTAAACATCAGGATCCCGAACCGGAGCGCGCTCCGCGCGGGGCTCAGTCAGGCGTCGCGCGAGCCCTCCACGAGTATCGTCCTCGAGCAACTGATTGACGGTGAAACCGTCGGGCACCGGAAAATTCGGCAAATGGTAACTGCCAAAACTGAATTCGAGATTGCAGCGACGCGCGATCTCCACGGCATTCGTCAGCGCATCGGGTAGATCGGCAAACAACGCATTCATCTCATCTGCGCTGCGCACATACTGTTGTGCGGTGTACGCATGCGGCCGGCGTGGATCAGCGAGGGTTCGTCCCTGCTGGATACACACCCGCGCCTCATGCGCATCGAAATCCGCCGCCGTAAGGAAGCGCGCGTCGTTGGTGGCGACCAACGGCAGCTCGAGGCTGTCGGCAAGCGCCACAGCATCCGCGACATAGCGGTCTTCACCCGCGCGACCGGTGCGGGCGATCTCGAGATAGAACCGGCGCGGAAAGCGCTCGGCCCACATTTGCGCGCGCTGGCGCGCCTTCTCGACCTGACCTTCCTGCAGAAGCTGTCCCACTTCACCATGAATGCCACAGGACAACGCGATCAGCCGCGAGCTCCCGGTCCCCGCCAACCAATCGAACTCAACATGCGCAATCCCCTGCACCTGGCCTTCGCGGTAGCTGCGGGTCAACAACGTCGAAAGCTGGCGAAATCCTTCCCGATCCATGCACAGCAGTACCGCGCGCGACCGCACGCTACCTTCGCCCAGGTGGCGAATCCAGAGTTCCGCGCCGATGATGGGCTTGATCCCGGCCCGCTCCGCCTCTTGATAGAACTTCACCGCGGCAAACGCGTTGCTCTGATCGGTCAGCGCCACCGCCGGCATGCCCGTTGCGCGAACCTGGGCGATAAGTTCTGGAATACGGATCAGGCCATCGACCAGCGAGTACTCGGTATGCAGATGCAGATGGACGAACGGCGCGCTCATGTGCGCCTGCCATCCCAAAGAGACGCTGGGCCTACCAGTCCCAGCGCGACGCAATCGGCCACCGGGCGGAATGAACGCCGATGAACTGCCGTCACACCAAATGTAGTCAACGCCCGGAGATGGGCTGCGGTGGGATATCCGCGATGACGCTCGAAGCCGTAATCCGGATACAGTGCCGCGAGTTCATCCATCAGGTGATCGCGCGTCACCTTGGCGATTATCGACGCCGCGCTGATCGCGGGCTCCGTCGCATCCCCTTTGACCAAGGCACTGGCGGTGCACGGTAAGGCCGGGCAAACATTGCCATCGATCAGCGCATGCTCGGGACGCAACGAAAGCGCCGCGACCGCGCGCTGCATGGCCAGCAGGGTTGCATGGTAGATATTCAAGCGATCGATTTCTTCGACGCTCGCCTGGCCGATTCCGTAACTCGCGGCGTCGCGCACGATCAACGTATAGAGTGCCGCCCGACGCTTGGCGGAGAGTGTCTTTGAGTCCGCGAGGCCAGGGATCGCGCGGCGAACATCCAAAATAACCGCCGCCGCGACCACCGGACCGGCCAATGGTCCACGCCCTGCTTCATCTACACCGGCCGTGATCATGACGCATGCTCCCTGCCGTAATACTCAGCGTCGTTGCGCCGTTCACGCAGCAACTCGAGCACTGCATCTGCTGCCGCTGCACCTGCATTGTTACGCAAGGTTCGATGCAGTGATCCGCATTGCGCGCGATACACCGCAACCCGCGCCGGGTCCTCCAGCCAGTCAGCCAGCGCTTGCGCCAGATTCTCTGGTGTCGCTGCCGCCTGAATATACTCCGGCACGAGTGGCTCGCCGAGCAGCAGATTAGGTAACGCGATGTGCGGCACCTGCACCATTCGGCGCAGGATCGCGTAAGTCAACGCAGGCATACGATAGGCCACCACTACCGGGGTCTTGGTCAACGCAGCTTCCAAGGTGATGGTTCCCGACACGCAAAGCGCCGCGTCAGACGCGCTCAGGACCTCGATCGATCGCGCGACGATGATTTGGAGCGGCAACGCGTATTGGTCCGCGATCACCCTGGCGTGCCGTGCCGCTTGTTCGTTCACCACCCCGACCAGAAATTGACAATCCGGCCGACGTGCCAACAGCACACTCGCCCCCGCAAGAAACAGTGGTAGATGGCGTTGATACTCCTGGCGCCGGCTGCCCGCCAGGAGTGCTATGACGGGGCTGAAATCGTCGAGGTTAAATTTTGCCCGTGCAGTCACGCGATCACCGTCCAACGGTATCCGATCGGCCAGCGGATGACCGATGAAACGGGCGTCTATCCCATGCGCGTGCAGGAATTCAGTCTCAAACGGAAACAAGGTCAACACGCACGTCGCCGCGCGCCGTATGGCCGGCAACCGTTGCTGGCGCCACGCCCAGACCTGCGGACAAACCAAATGCAGTGTGGGAATCTTGGCGGCCTTCAATTCGGTTTCGATATGCAGTACGAAATCCGGCACGTCGATACCAATGAACACGTCCGGGCGCAGCGATCGGAAGGTGTTCACGAGGCGAGATCTGAGGCGGCGCAGACGTGGATAGTGCTTGAGAACTTCGAGCAGTCCCATCACCGACAACTCTTCGATGCCCGCGATTTCCCGGCAACCTGCGCGCCGCATTTGCGGTCCCGCCATGGCGGTGATCTCAAGGTCTGGAACACGCGCCTTCAGCGCCTCGATCAATGCGGCGCCGAGTTGATCCCCGGATGGTTCTCCTGCAACGATACCGACGCGCAGCATTTCATCAACCTGGAAACGGCAGTTGAGCGGCCTGTGCAGGGCTACTCATTGGGTGCAGGGCAACGCGCTTTAATGCGCAATAGTGCGCTCCGCGGAGTGGCAGCGCTGCCATGCGCACAACGGGGTGTGCTGCGCGTGGCGTAGCGCGACTCACGGCTAAGGTGACGCAGGTTTGAACGACAACCCCCAATCCAGACATACACTAGCTCACGTCTCTAAGCGGTCAACTGAGGTTTCCAGGTTCATGCCCAGGTCCTGAAGCTATCAACTGTCGTTTCTAGGTTCCGGTGCCCGGCATCTAACGATACCGCGCTCACTCTTGCTCACGAATTGGACGAAACGTTGAACGTCGGGAAACTGATCCGCCAACGGTGCAAGTTCCTCAATCGCTTTTTCGACTGTCAGGCCTTGGCGGTAGAGAATTTTGTAGGCTCGCCTGATCGCATCGATGATCTCGGAGGTCATACCGCGCCGGCGCATCCCCTCGCGGTTAATTGCGCGCGCGCGCGCCGTATTTCCTTCCACCATTACGAACGGCGGCACATCCTTGACGATGACCGCCGATATCGCCATAAAACTGGATTCACCGAGCCGGCAAAACTGATGCACGGCCGCGAATCCAGCGAGGATCGCATAATCGCCGATCTCGACGTGGCCGGCGAGTGTCGCGTTATTGGCGAAGATGGTGTGGTTGCCAACATGGCAGTCATGCGCGATGTGGCAGTACGCCATCATCCAGTTATCATCGCCGAGCGTTGTGAGTCCACCGCCACCCGGGGTGCCACGGTTGATACTGCAGTACTCGCGAATGGTATTGCCGTGACCGATTTCGAGACGCGTGGGCGTTCCCGGTACGAACTTCTTGTCCTGCGGATCATCGCCAATCGAGCAGAAAGCGGAAATCCGGTTATTCGTCCCGATCCGGGTCGGGCCTTTGATAATGCAGTGAGCATCGATGCTCGTGCCGGCCTGAATTTCCACGCCTTCGCCGATTATCGTCCATGGTCCAATGCGCACGTCTACCGCGAGCTGCGCGGAAGGATGAATGCGCGCGCTGGGATCGATCAAGCACGTTCCTCCATCTCGGTCGTCATGAACTGCGCCCTTGCCACCAGCTCAGTACCGACATGCGCCGTCGCCGTGAATTTGTAAATGCCGCGAATGCGCCGCACCATGTGCGCGATCAAGATCAACTGGTCGCCGGGTTCGACCGGGCGCTTGAAACGTGCCTTGTCGATGCCGACGAGGTAGTAAATGTTCTTGGTTTGCGAACGTGCCTGATGAGAATGGAACGCGAGGAGCCCCGTCGTCTGCGCCATTGCCTCCAGGATCAGGACACCCGGCATGATGGGTTTGCCAGGGAAGTGGCCCTGGAAGAAGGGCTCGGTGATAGTGACGTTCTTGATTGCTTTGATGCTTTCGAACGCCGTGCATTCGAGTACCCGGTCGACGAGTAAGAAGGGGTAGCGATGCGGCAGAATATTGAAGATCTCTCGAATAGCGATCTCGCTCATTTTATCTCCTTCAAAATTCGCCCGTTCTTAAGCCGTCAGATTGCTACAGTACGTCGCACATCATTGTTGCACAGTACCCGTTAGGCGCCGCGCCATGTGAATCCAGCTTGGTGATGGATTGGATCACCTGGCGGGTGGTGGCCATGGACTGCCCGGACCCATCGATAGACTTTCGTCGAATGCTATATAAGAACCCATGAGCGCACACCCCATTCGCCGTATGCGCCTCGACCACCCGGACATCTCAACGTCCGCTCCGGTCGAGCACCAGGAGATCTGCTCTGCGAAACGGACCCGGTGTGGGGATTTACAGCGCTTCAACGCATTTAAGGCGGGCAATACAGGAGACAAGGATACCGCGTGCTCGCCTGTGCCAGCCAACAGCGCCGCGTTCTGCCGGCTTGCGGCACACCAATGCATGCCTAGGTTTTAAGCCAGGCCTGCACGTCAAGCGCGCGCGCAGCGGGCTTGACGGCCTTATCGATCAGGGTAGCGGCTGCCCGTCTGTGCTACGGGTTGTTCTTTTTCAAGCGCTCGATAACCTGATCGGTCATGTCCACTGCTTTGCTGGCGTAGATGACGCCTTCGCCAAGCACTAGATCGAATTTCTGCTCGTCGGCGATTTGCCTGATCGCGTCGACTATCTGGCGCTGAATTTTGCCAAACTCTTCATTGCGACGAAAATTGACGTCTTCACGGAACTCGTCGGAGTTGCGTTTGATATCGCGGCGCTTCGCGATAATGTCGCGCTCAAGGCGTGAACGCTCGGTCTCGCTCATGATGGCAGCATCCTTGGCGATACGATCTTCCAAGGTCTTAAGTGTTTTTTGATCGCCCATCAGCTGCTTATCGCGGCCGGCGAACTCGGTTTCCAGCTTTTTCTTCGCCACCGTTGCCTGCGGCGCGGATTCGAGTACACGGGCCGCTTGCACCACGCCAATTTTGTAGTCCGCCGCATAAGCGGTGCCAGACATCAGAAGCGCGCCAAGAACGGCCAGTGAGCACTGTCTAAATTTCAACGTATTCAAGATATATCTCCACTACAGATGATTCTCGCGGATTCCGCTTGCGCGGGGATCTCAGAAACTGGTTCCAAAGGTGAACTGGAATTTCTGGATGTCATCGGCCGGTTGGGCGCGGAATGGCTGCGCGATACTAATCGAAAGCATGCCAAACGGCGAGAGCCAAATGGCGGATACCCCAGTCGACATGCGCAGCGCGTCCGCGGAAATGTCTTCCCGTGCACAAGGAACGACTTTCCCATTTTCATCAACGACCAGCCGGAAGCCTCTAAATCCGCACTGCGACGTGCCATAGACGTTACCTACGTCATAGAAGGCCGTCACTCGCACCGATTTGAAGTCCTTTAGAAACGGCAGCGGCAAAATAATTTCAGCATTACCAACCAACATGACGCTGCCGCCGAGCGATTTATTGAAATTATCCTGCGGTCCGAGGGAGTTTTCCTTGAAACCACGCACAGTACGCGGCCCACCGGCATAGAAATTCTCGAAGAAAGGTAGCTCGAACGTGCTGCCGTAGGCGTCGCCGTAACCGACACGAGCCTTGAGTAGTAACACATACTCCTTCCCAAGCGGGAAAAAATATCGCGAGTCGTAATCGATTTTGTAGAAGTTCAAATCACCAATCGGCGCCGCAATTTCGGCACGAAGTGCCTGCAGCATGCCCTCAGTGGGGAACAGGGTAGAGTTCCGGGTATCGTAGGTGTAACCGGTGCTCACGCGTACGATGTTGAAGTCATTGCCCTCGACGGCGATGAAATTCAAGACTTCGGGCGCCAGAAAGAAGGGACTGGTATTAATCGCGGTCGATTCGTAGCTCACGCCCAGGGACAGGAAATTATACTCGGTGATTGGAATGCCGAAGTTCACGCCACCAGAAACGACCTTCGAGTTGTAGCGCGTGATGTTGCCGTTACTGGCGTCGACTTCCTGGTAGCTCATATTGAACCCTCGGCTGATGCCGTCGATAGTCCAATAAGGATTCATATAGCCGACGCGGAACTGGCGATTAATATCGCTGTTGTTAAAGCCGAAACTCACACTTTTGCCGCTGCCGAGGAAGTTATCCTGGGTCACATTGGTGTTGAAGATCAGCCCTTGCGACTGCGAGAAACCGAGCCCCACCATCAGGTTGCCGGAGGGGCGCTCCTTCACGGCATAGTTGATATCCACTTGATCGGTGGTCCCCGGCACCGCCGGGGTTTCAACATTCACTTCCTCGAAATACCCCAGCCGTTGTAGCCGGACTTTGGAGCGTTCCACCCACTTGGTGGAGATCCATCCGCCCTCGAGCTGGCGCATTTCGCGACGCAGCACTTCGTCACGCGTTTTCGCATTGCCATTGAAGCTGATTCGTCGCACATAGACCCGTTGGCCAGGATCTACGAAGTACGACAGCGTGACTGTCTTGTTCGCCTGGTTGAGTTTCGGGATCGCATTCACATTCGCGAAAGCGTAGCCCTCATCGCCCAGGCGATCGGTAATGTTTTTGGTAGTTTGGGTCACGGCCTTGCGCGAGAACACCGTGCCCTCGCGGGTCTCGATCTGCTCAAACAACTGCTCCTCACTCACAATGAGTTTGCCGGCCAATTTAACCCCTGCAATCGTAAAGCGCTGGCCTTCGGTCAAATTAATGGTGACATAGACGTCCGCCTTGTCCGGGGTAATCGAGACTTGCGTCGAGTCCACGCGAAAGTCGACGTAGCCGTTGTCCTGATACTTCGAGCGCAGCGTTTCGAGATCGCCCGCGAGCTTCTGCTTGGAATATTGATCGTTTTTGCTGAACCAGCTGGTCCAGGTGGGCGTGGTCAGCTTGAATTCATCCATCAAGTCATCGTCGGAAAAGGCTTCGTTACCGACAATGTTGATCTGTTGTATGCGCGCCGCTTCGCCTTCCGTAATCTTGAAATGAATGGTCAGGCTGTTGTCGTCCAGAGGCGTCACGACGGGCTCAATCTTCACGCCGTACTTGCCGTTCGAGTAGTACTGCCGACGCAGCTCTTGCACCACTTTATCCATCTTCGATTCGTTATAGACCTCGCCTTTGGCAAAGCCGGCATCACCGAGACCTTTCTCGAGTTCTTCGGTCTTGACCGCCTTATTGCCTTCGAAGGTGATGTCGGCAATGGACTCCCGCTCGACTAAACGCACGACGAGCACATCTCCCTCGCGGTCGAGGCGCACGTCTTTGAAAAAACCTGTTTTGAATAATGCGCGTACCGCTTCCTGCGAGCGCTTCTCATCGACCTTGTCGCCGACCGTGATCGGCAGATAGTTAAAAACCGTGCCGGGGGAGATCCGCGACAGGCCTTCTACCTGGATATCGTCGACGATGAATTCAACTGCAAAAGCGGCTTGGAGAGAGAGCGACAGCGCAATGCACGCCATCCACCTGAAGGCTCTGGATATCACCATTGATGAGTTTTACTAATTCGAGTTCAGCGTTAAAAAATGCGCATTAGATCGTTATAAATGGCCAGTCCCATCAACCCCAGAAGCAGAAACATTCCAACCTGCTGTCCGTAGATTTGTACTGCCTCGGGGACCGGCCTACGCATGACGGATTCTATCAGGTAATAAATCAAGTGTCCGCCATCAAGCAACGGAATAGGCAAAAGATTCAAGACCGCGAGACTGACACTGACGAGCCCCAGGAACTCAAGAAAACGCGACACGCCAAGCTTGGCCGAGGCGCCGGCAAATTGCGCAATGCTGAGGGGTCCGCTGAGATTATCGATCGATGCCTGTCCGATGATCATCTGGCGCAGGAACTTCAACGTCGTCAGCGTGACTTCCTGCGTGCGTGCCACTGCGCGTCCTGCAGCGGCGATCGGCCCATAGCGCTCGATCGCAGTCGGTGGCGCTGCTGCAGCCGGTGGCGGCGCCACCTCCGCCCCAATGCGGCCGATTAGGCGGCCCGCGTCGCTGACACTTCGCGGAGTAACCTCAAGTTCGACCGTCTGTCCCGCGCGGTCCACCGTCACCCGTAGCGCACTTCCCGGGCGATCGCGCACGAGCTCGACCCAGGCTATCCAGTCGGCGACCGGGAGTTCGTTGGCCATCAGTATCCGGTCACCGGTCACGAAGCCGGCCTCGGCGGCCGCTTCGCCCGGCACCAGCTTACCGATGATCGCGGGGACTTTAGTGCGTACCGGCACAAACCCCGCCTTGTCAAAAAAGTCGCCGCGCGAAACGTCATCAATGGAAAATAGCGCGAAATCTAACGTAACGTGACGACTTGCATGGTCCAGGCTGCGAACTTCCAGCGCCAAGGTCTGCCGATCAAGGATCGCATCTATCGCGTGATGAAGGACGTTGTCCCAAATTGCGGTCGGCTGACCGTTGACGCCGATGATCTCGTCGCCCGCGCGCAAGCCCGCCTGGTCCGCCATGCCATGCGGCGCGACGGCACCAATCAACGGTTTAGGCCCCACGACCCCGGCCATAAAGCTCAACCAATACACCAGCACCGCGAGCAGGAAATTAGCGATTGGCCCGGCGCTGACAATCGCAGCGCGCACGAGCACCGGTTGACGATTAAACGCGCGGTGACTTTCCTGCGCCGAGACTTCTCCTTCGCGCTCGTCGAGCATTTTCACATAGCCGCCGAGCGGTATGGCGGCCAATACGAATTCGGTATTGTCTGGACCTGAACGTCGGGTCAGCAAAGGTTTTCCGAAGCCGATCGAGAAACGCAGAATCTTGACACCAAGTTTGCGCGCTACCCAGTAATGACCGTATTCGTGAAAGGTGACGAGCACCCCCAGGGCGAGGATGAAGGCTCCGAACGTCTGTAGCAGACCTAACATCAGGCGCGCCTCAGCACTGCACGCGCCGCATCGGCACGTGCCCGGAGGTCGTCGTCAAGCACCACCTCGAGATCGCTTGCCACGTGGTGAGGCACTGCGTGGAGAGTTTCTTCGACCACTTCGGCGATATGCGGGAATTTGAGTTGCCCGTCGAGAAAGGCCGCCACCGCAATTTCGTTAGCCGCATTCAGAATCGCCGCCGCAGTGCCGCCAGCGGCAAGGGCTTCGCGCGCTAGGCGCAGACTCGGGAAGCGTCGTGGATCGGGCTCCTCAAACTCAAGCTTACCCACCTCGAAGAGGTTCAAACGCTTGACCCCGGAGGGCATGCGGGCCGGCCAAGCCAGGGCATACGCGATCGGGGTGCGCATATCGGGGTTACTCAATTGAGCCAGCACGGAACCATCGACATACTCAACCATAGAATGAATCACGCTCTGCGGATGAACGACCACCTCAACGTGATCCTGGGTGGTCCCGAACAACCAGCAGGCTTCGATGATTTCCAGGCCTTTGTTCATCATGGTCGCCGAGTCCACTGAAATTTTACGCCCCATCACCCACTTGGGATGTGCGCACGCCTGATCAGGTGTGACTGACATGAGCTCGTGAAGTTCGCGGGTCCGAAAGGGTCCGCCCGACGCCGTTAGCAGAATACGGCTGACCCCAAGGTGCCGCAGCCCTTGCCCGAAGCCAGGAGGCATGCACTGAAAAATCGCATTGTGCTCGCTGTCGATAGGCAGCAGTTCGGCGCCGTTTGAACGCACCGCATCCATGAATAACTGGCCGGACATCACCAAGGATTCTTTGTTGGCGAGCATCACGCGCTTACCCGCCTGGGCTGCCGCGAGATTCGGTAGCAGTCCGGCCGCGCCCACGATCCCCGCCATGACATATTGCGCATCGGGGTGACGCGCAACATCAACCAGCCCGGAAGTGCCGCTCAAAACCTCGGTCGGAATGCGTTCTGCCCGCAGGTGCGCGCGAAGCTCACACGCAGCGCGCTCTTCTACCAATACTGCATAAGGCGGGCGCCAGACGCGGCATTGGTTCAGTAGCGCGAGAACGTTCCGGTTGGCCGTCAACGCGATCACTCGAAAGCGCGAAGACGCTTGCGCGATGACCTCCAGCGTATTGACACCGATCGTGCCCGTTGAGCCCAAAATTGTGATGCCTATCATCGCACGCTCATTATGCAAGTTAGGACATACGCATAGAGGGGAGCCGCGGCCAAAAGACTGTCAATCCTATCCAGCACGCCGCCATGCCCTGGAAGTATAGTGCCGCTGTCCTTGTAGCCTCCTCGTCGTTTGAGCAGGCTTTCGAATAAATCGCCGACAATGGACGCGACCACGACGAGGCACGCGAGTCCAGCCATGAATAGCGGTGGCAGAGGGTTTGTCGTTGGCAACTGCGCAATAGCGGCACCGACCAGCGGTGCCGCCGCCATCGCCGCGAGTGCGCCGGCCCAGGTCTTGCCGGGGCTGATACGGCTCGCCAAGCGGCGCTCGCCCCACGCGCGTCCGGCAAAATAGGCCACCGTGTCTGCAGTCCATATAAGGCCGAACAATCCCATGAGCAACCAGCGATCATAGGTTTGCAACCACACCAGCGCCAGATAACTTGGCACCAACACGAAAAATCCTAACATGGCCCACGCGAGGCGCCCCGTCGGCAGGAGATCTCGGCCCCGCTGCGCCGCTATAATGGCCACAGTGGCCCACGCCCACCAAGCGCACGCGAACAGGAATATCGGCGCCTGCGCACCGAACCGACCGATGCAGATTGCGCCGCTCACACTCAGCGCAGCAAGGGCGACTAAAAACAGCACACGCGGCAGCCCTTTCCAACCCAGCAACGTGGCCCATTCAAAGCCTGCGATCGCCAGAAAACCGCCGAGTAACGCGGCCGTTGCCGGCAGCGAATCGAGCCACAGCACGCCGAGTAAAACCGGGATCAGAATCGCGGCAGTGAGGATCCGCACCAGCAGTGCCGAAGCGGGGGTGGTAGGCTCGAACTCGACACTCACCCCCGTCTCCTTCAATCGATTGGGGCCGCGGTCTCCTGACCACGGCCAAGTTCAACCTGATCACCCGTCATACCGAAACGTCGTTGCCGGACCGCGTAACTTGCAAGTGCTTTTTCGTATTCCGCGCGGTCGAAATCTGGCCATAAACAATCGGTAAAATAGAACTCGGTGTAGGCCAGTTGCCAAAGCAGGAAGTTGCTGATGCGCTGTTCACCACCTGAGCGGATGAACAGATCGGGGGCAGGCAGATCGCCCGCAGACAAATATTGCGCGATCGAATCAGGCGTGATCTGCGCCGCCGCTAGACGCCCCGCCGCTACCTCGCAGGCAATCTGCCGGGTAGCCTGGGTGATGTCCCAATGGCCACCGTAATTGGCTGCGATCACGAGCGTCAACCCACGGTTATCGCGCGTAAGCGCCTCGGCTGCTGCGATACTCGCCTGCAGCTTGGTCGGAAACGGCGCGCGATCGCCGATTATTCGCAGTCGCACGCCATTTTCATGGAGGCGCTGCGCTTCTTGATCAAGCGCCATTACAAACAGGTCCATCAGCAACCGTACTTCGAGCCGAGGACGTCGCCAGTTTTCGCTGCTGAATGCAAAAAGCGTGAGGGCTTGAACTCCCAACTCGGCTGAGTAGCGGACCAAGGCCCGCACATTTTCAACGCCGGCACGATGACCCGCGATGCGCGGGAGGTGTCGCTGCTTGGCCCATCGTCCGTTGCCGTCCATGATGATGGCAACGTGCTGTGGGAGCGTCTTATGGCTGTCGTCGAGCTTCGCCACGTTTTCAGACGGCCATGATCTCTTGTTCTTTAGCGCTCAACAGCTCGTCGATTTTTCTGACATGGGAATCGGTCAGTTTCTGTACGTCTTCCTGCCCCTTACGCTCCTCATCTTCGGCGAGTGCCTTCTCCTTCAGAAGTTCCTTCAGGTCGGCCATCGCATCGCGCCGAATATTGCGGACCGCGACCTTCGCTTGCTCCGCCTCTGATTTCACCACTTTCGCTAGGTCGCGGCGGCGTTCCTGGGTCAAGGGTGGCAGGGGGATTCGAATGATCGTGCCGGCCGTTGATGGGTTCAGACCCAAATCTGACTCCAGAATTGCTCGTTCGATGGCCGACACCAAACTTTTGTCCCAGGCGGTGACTGTCAGTGTTCTGGCATCCTCAATCGCGACATTGGCGGCACGGCCAATTGGCGTGCGCGTGCCATAGAAATCGACGTGAATGTGATCGAGGAGGCTCGGATGCGCGCGCCCAGTCCGAATCTTGGCCAGTTCTAGCTTGAGGCTCTCGATCGTCTTGGCCATGCGTGCCTGCGTATCTATGAGAATATCTCGCAGCATATTGCTAACTCGCTGTGACCAGAGTCCCTACGTTTTCGCCCAATGCGGCGCGCACGAACGCGCCTGGATGGGTCATGTCGACCACCCGCAGCGGCATGTGATTATCACGACAAAGCACCACCGCAGTGGCGTCCATCACCGCCAGTTTGCGCTCCAGCACTTCATCGTAGTCAAGCACATCGTAGCGAGTGGCGCCCGGCACCTGGGTGGGGTCGGCAGAATAGACACCATCCACCTTGGTGGCTTTGATCATCAATTCCGCGTTGATTTCGATGGCGCGAAGGCTCGCAGCCGAATCGGTTGTGAAAAAAGGGTTGCCAATTCCAGCGGCCAAAACGACCACCCGCCCTTTTTCCAGATGTCGTATAGCACGCCGCCGAATATAGTCTTCGCACACCTCATTGATCTTGATCGCAGACATGACGCGTACGTATAGGCCAGTGCGCTCCAGGGCGTCTTGAATCGCGAGCGCGTTGATGACCGTCGCCAGCATGCCCATTTGATCAGCCGTCACACGGTCCATGCCTTTGGCCGCGAGACCCGCACCGCGAAAGATATTGCCGCCGCCGATCACGATCGCGACCTGCACGCCGGCATTCACGAGTTCATGGATTTCATCAGCGATGCGATGCAAAATCATCGGGTCGATCCCATACTCCTCCTGCCCCAACAGCGCTTCGCCGCTCAGCTTAATGAGCACACGGCGGTAACGCGGCGCAGGGGGATGGTCAGCACTCACGGCGAGTTAGTCCGCTGCCCGCACTTGTGCTTTGACTTCTTCGGCGAAATCAACGGTTTTCTTTTCAATTCCTTCACCGACTTCGTACCGGATGAAGCTTAGAATTTTGGCCTGGTTGCCCAGCAACTTGCCGACCGTGGTCTCGGGATCTTTAACGAATGGCTGACCGAGCAAAGTGATTTCGGACACGAACTTGCGCAGTTGTCCGGCCACCATTTTCTCCACAATGTCGGTTGGTTTGCCGCTGGTCGCGGCCAGGGCAACCCGGATTTCGCGTTCCTTGGCGAGCAACTCGGGCGGCACATCCTGCTCGGAGATACAACTCGGGTTACTGGCAGCGATATGCATCGCGATATCTTTGGCGAGTGCCTGTGTGCCGCCTTCAAGCGCGACCAATACTCCAATTCGTTTGCCGTGTCGGTAGGCGCCGACCACCGCATCGGTGGTTCCTCGGAGATCGAAACGGCGAATCGAGATGTTCTCACCGATCTTGAGAACCAATTGCTGGCGCGCGGCTTCTACCGTTTCATGACTGCCAGCCAACAGAAGGTCGGACAGGGTCGCCACATCCGCAGGATTATTCTTCAAGATTGTTTCCGCTACCGCGTTGGAAAATCGCGTGAAATTCTCTTCGTTGGCCGCGAAGTCGGTTTCACTGTTAATTTCCACCACCGTCGCAAGGCCACCGTGCTCGGCAACGACGACCGCACCGTCGGCGGCGATACGACCGGCCTTTTTTGCCGCCTTCGCAGCGCCAGATTTGCGGAGATGTTCGAGCGCAGCCTCGAGATCGCCTTCGGTCGCGACCAGCGCGCCTTTGCATTCCATCATGCCCGCCCCGGAACGTTCCCGGAGCTCTTTTACGGCGGCCGCGCTGATCTGCATGGGGTCACTTCCTCATTAAGTTAATTTATCGAGCGCGCAGTGAACAATCGGCTGGTCTAACACTGCCGGCGCCGCGATGCTGGAGCGGGAACTGCCAGTCACCACGGTCCGGTCCGGTCCGGTCTGATTCACGCGCGGCCGCTAATCAGCACACCTGAGGTTACTGCTAACCGCCTAGATCCTCAGCAGCGGGCGCGGCGTCATCGCCACTTTCCGCAGGTTTGCGCGCAGTAACTGGCCTTTTACCCGGTAACACCTTCTTCCTGGCTCTACGCGCGGCATCATCTTCTGCACCGCGCTCGCCGGAACCCTCGCGACGCGCCACCATCGGGTTGCCCTGCGCATCCAGCTCGACGAATTCATCCAGGCCGCCGGCGGCGGCTGCGGACAAAATCATACGCGCGTCCATGACTGCGTCTGCCGCAGCCTTGGCGTAGAGGTTTATTGCGCTGATCGCGTCGTCGTTGCCGGGTATGACGTAATCGATACTGTCCGGTTTGCAGTTCGTATCCACCACTGCCACGACCGGAATCTTGAGTTTATTGGCCTCGGCGACTGCAATTTTCTCGAACCCTACATCGATCACGAACAGGGCGTCCGGCAAGCGGTCCATGTCCTTAATCCCCGAGAGGCCCAGATGGAGTTTGTCGTATTCGCGACGGAGCTGCAGCGCCTCGCGCTTCGTAACCCGCTCTAACGCACCGCTGCTGATGCGTTCTTCGAGCTCCTTCAAGCGTTTGATGGATAACTTGACTGTCTTGAAATTCGTCAGCATGCCGCCCAACCACCGGCGGTTGACAAAGGGCATGCCACACCGCGCGGCTTCACGGGCGATCGCTTCCTGCGCGGCGCGTTTAGTGCCAACAAAGAGTATCTTGCCATGACGGCTGGCCATCCGCCCCATGAAGCCCATGGCGTCGTTGAACAGCGGAACGGTCTTTTCCAGATTGATAATATGAATTTTATTGCGATCGCCGAAGATGTAGGGTGCCATCTTTGGGTGCCAGAATCGGGTCTGGTGCCCGAAATGTACGCCAGCCTCTAACATCTGGCGCATGCTTACGTCAGCCATGGAGATCTCCTGTATGGGTTATGCCTCCACGTGTCCTGCGCAGCCATCCGAGCCGCGGACTTAAGCCTTGGCTCGGACACCCAGGTGCGCAGTTCCGGCACGTGTGTGGGGTAAGGTAACTTTTATTCGTTGCTCCTAGAGCGCGCGCTTTATAACATATAACCTTTGTAGCAACAACGCGTTGGATATCCCTTAATTCATGCCAGTCAGCATCAAATCTCTCGCCGAAATCGATCAAATGCGACTTGCGGGCAAACTTGCCGCCGACGTCCTGGAGATGATCGAACCCTGCATCCAACCCGGTGTAACCACGGATGAACTGGATCGCCGTTGCCACGATTATATCGTCAACGTTCAAGATGCGATTCCGGCGCCTCTCAACTACCACGGATTCCCGAAATCCATCTGTACATCGATCAATCATGTGGTTTGTCACGGGATTCCCAGTGACAAACGGCTCAAGGACGGTGACGTCGTGAACATCGATATCACCGTGATCAAGCACGGCTTTCACGGCGATACAAGCAAGATGTTTTTCGTCGGCACCCCCACTATCAAGGCCCAACGGCTGGTCGATACCTCGTACGAATGCCTCAAACTCGGGCTCGAGATGGTCCGCCCCGGGACCCGTCTTGGGGACATCGGCGCGGCGATCCAGGCATATGCCGAGGCACGCAACTACTCGGTGGTAAGGGAGTACTGCGGCCATGGGATCGGTCGCGAGTTTCACGAAGAGCCGCAGGTGCTGCACTACGGCCAAGCGGGAACCGGCTATGTCCTGGAGCCAGGCATGACCTTCACAATCGAGCCGATGATCAATGCGGGCAAACGCCAAGTTCGTTTATTACCCGACAACTGGACCGTGGTCACCAAAGATCACAGTCTTTCAGCGCAATGGGAACACACTGTGCTCGTCACCGAAACCGGCTTTCAAGTCCTGACCGCGCGGCCCAATGAGCACTTTGGATCCCGCTAAACGCCACGCCGAACGGGTGCCGGCCCTGGACGAGCAAATGCTCGCTCAGGCGCTGTCTCACCGTGCCGGCGAATTGCCCCCGATTGCGCAAGTTAGGCCCGTTCTCCAAGGTTTTCATGAAGCTCTGAAAAGCGCGTTCTTTGACGGCTTATCCGCGCAGGAAGTGGTCCATGCGCGAGCAATGGCGATCGATGCCGTGGTCTGCGCAGTGTGGCGTTTGTTCGAACTCGATAGTTCTGACCATACGGTCCTTGCGGTCGGCGGCTATGGTCGCAGCGAATTGCATCCCTACTCCGACGTCGATATCAGTATCTTGACGACGGACGCCGCGACTCACGTCGAGCGGCAGGAGATCGAGGGTTTCGTGCGCTATCTGTGGGATTTGGGTCTGGAGATTGGCCATAGCGTGCGAACCATCACGGAGACCGCGCACGCCGCACGCGCCGATATCACCATCATGACGACCTTGATCGAGGCCCGTGTCTTGATTGGCCCGACGGCTACGTTTGCTGCAGTGGAAGCAGCGCTCGCGCCAACGCAAATGTGGAACACAGAGGCGTTTTTCGCTGCTAAGTCGATCGAGCAAGATCGGCGCCACGCGCGTTACAACGATGCCTTCCAGCAACTGGAGCCGAATATCAAGGAGAGCCCCGGCGGATTGCGTGACATCCAGGTCATTGCCTGGGTCGCCAACCGCCATTTCAATTCGCGCGGCTTGAACGGCTTGGTCGGTCATGGCTTCCTGAGTGAAGACGAGTTCAGCGCGTTGCAGCGCGGACAGCGCCATCTATGGCGAATTCGCTGCGCGCTGCATTTTCTGGCTGGGAGACGCGAAGACCGGCTGCTGTTCGATCATCAGATACGGGTGGCTGAACTGTTCGGCTACACCGATGCGGCGCACAACCGCGCGGTGGAACACTTTATGAAGGATTTTTATCGCACTGTGCGCGAACTGAGCCGGCTCAACGAGATCCTGCTCGGGTTGTTTCAGGAGGCCATCCTGCAGCGGGATCGCGAAGTTCGCACCTCGCCGCTGTCGCGCCGTTTCCAAGTGCGTGGAAACTTTATCGAAGCGATTAATGACCGAGTCTTCCTGCGCACGCCCCCTGCATTGCTCGAGGTTTTTCTGTTGATGCAGAAGAACCCCACCATCAAAGGCGTGCGCGCCAGCACTATCCGGCTTATCCGCGCGCATCTGTATTTGATCGACGATAAGTTCCGAAAAGACATCCGTGCGCGCAGCTTATTCATGGAGATCATTCGCCAACCGCGCCGTATCGGCCACGAACTGCAACGGATGCATCGTTACGGCGTACTGCCCGCGTATCTGCCGGTTTTCGCGCGAGTCGAAGGGCTTATGCAGTTCGACTTGTTCCACGTCTATACGGTCGATGAGCATCTGCTGTTCGTGGTCCAGAAAATGCGTCGCTTCTCGTATCCGATCACCAGCGAGGATCAACCGCCGCTCGTGCGGCAGGTGATCGAACGGATCCCAAAGCTTGAACTACTTTACCTTGCCGGGTTGTTTCATGACGTCGGCAAGGGCCAGGGTCGTGATCATTCAGAAACCGGTGCGGAAGATGCCACCGACTTCTGCCAGAACCACGGGCTCAGCCTCTACGACACTAATCTTGTGACCTGGCTGGTGCGCAATCACCTGCTGATGTCTAACGTCGCGCAGCGTCAGGACATCTATGATCCGGAAGTGGTGGCGACCTTCGCCGCCGACGTCGGTGATCAAATTCGACTCGACTACCTGTTCCTGCTCACCATTGCCGATATCCGCGGCACGAACCCCAAGTTGTGGACAAGCTGGAAGCAATCGCTGTTATCGGAACTCTATCTGACGACACTGCGTCGCATGCGCGGTGGTGCTGAAGCGCCCAGCGATAAAGCAGAGCGAATCATGGAGACCAAGTACGAAGCGCGCACGCACATTGATTCTGCATTGTTTTCCGAACACGCGGTGGCACTGTTGTGGAGCACCTTGGGAGATGACTATTTCCTGCGGCATCGACCTGTTGAAATTGCCTGGCATACGGAATCAATCCTGGCCGCGGACGAGGACGACTTGCCGATGGTCGCCGTACGTAACTTCGAGCACCGCGGTAGTACGTCGATTTTTATCTACGCGGCGGACATGGATTTTCTGTTTGCCATTTCGACTGCAATTCTTGATCGTTTACGCCTCGACGTGCAGGACGCGCGGATCATTACCTCCGAGGCGAATTACACATTGGATACTTTCAGCGTGCTCGATGCCGAAACCCGCAGCCCCGTCGATGATCCCTTTCGTATCCAGGAAATCGAAACACGTTTACGCTCATCGATTCGCGCACGCGAGATCCCGCAGGTACGCAGCCCGCAAGCGAGCGAACGTCGCCTACAACATTTCAAGTTTCCTGCCTCCGTCGAATTTGCAAAGGACATTGCTCACAACCGCACCGTCATGGAAGTTATCGCGACCGATCGGCCAGGCTTTCTATCAGTGGTTGGTCGTGCCATGCAAAACTGCGGCGTGCGTTTGCATGACGCGCGTATTGCCACCATAGGGGAACGCGCCGAAGACTACTTCTACATCACCGATTTCGTCGATCAACCCGTCGCCGACGAGGAAATCCGCGAGCAACTTCGCACCAGCATCGTCACTGAATTGAATGCGTGATCTCTGCTGCGCCCACCAGTGAAGCCGAACTCATTGATCGCGTGCGCGCGATCGCCGGCCTGCGGCTGGGCGAGCTGGCACAGGACCGTGGCTTCGCGACACCCACTATCGCCCGGCGTGCTAAAGGCTGGATGGGGGAGCTCATCGAGGCCGTGCTGGGTGCCGATGCCGGTAGTCGCCCGGAACCTGATTTCACCCGCTTAGGGGTGGAACTCAAGACCGTGCCGGTCAATGCGCAGGGCATTCCGCAGGAATCCACCTATGTGTGTCTCGCGCCGTCTGTTATCAAGCCTGACATGCATTGGCACAACGCCCTCGTGCGGCGTAAGCTCCAACGAGTACTCTGGCTGCCAATCGAAGCGGCCACCGAGCCGGACATCGCGCAACGACGTATTGGGTGGGGTTTGTTGTGGAGTCCAACTCCCGACCAGGAAACCGTACTGCAAACCGATTGGGAGGAACTCGTGGAATTACTGGCGCTCGGGCGGCGCGATCAAATTAGCGCACGGATCGGTAGCGTTCTGCAGTTGCGACCGAAAGCGGCCGACGCAAGCAGCCGTTCCGCTGCGATGGATGAAACCGGCGCGCCGAGCAGCATGCCGCCACGCGGTTTTTATCTGCGCGCGCGTTTCACGCGCGAGATCCTGGCGCTTGGAGGGGTCAGTGGTGGCGCGCTGCGGCCTCGGTCTGAGCCCGCAACGACTGGGCCCCACCCGTGAGATGGAAATCGCGAGAACGAACCTGCAGATAATGCGCGCGGTGCGCGCCACCCACCAGGAGATCACGGCATGAAACTTGGCCTGTTGTTCACGGGCGGTAATTCCATCCAACAAATAGTCACCCTCGGTCAACAAGCGGAAGCCGCTGGATTCGCTTCGCTGTACATGGTGGAAGCGTATCGCAGCGCGTGGATTGCGCTAACCGCGCTTGCTGGCGCGACCCAGCGCGTCCAGCTTGGGCCTTATGTCCTAAATGCCTACGCCCGCAGCCCGCTGCTGACCGGCATGACGGCGATTGATTTCAACGAATACGCGAATGGCAGATTACTCCTCGGAATCGGCGGTGGTAACCGAATCATCAATGAAGACTGGCAAGGTATCCCCCATGCCCGCGTGTTGACGAAGATGCGTGAGTACGTCGAATTGCTGAAACGCATGGCGCGTACGGCGGCCGGAGAGCCCATCAGCTATCAAGGTCAGGTGCATCGGATGCGTTGGACTCCGGTCGTAACGCCGATGGCGCCTCCCTTTCCAGTGTTTCTTGCGGCGATATTTCCCGCCATGCTTCGCGTGGCAGCAAGCGTCGCCGACGGCATCGCGGGTGGCGCGACACTCTCTGCGCGTTATTTGCGCGAACAGATCCAGCCACTCGCCGCGCGCTTTGCCACGGAGGCCGAGCGCGACCCTGCAACCCTGCGGTGGAACGCCGTGATGTTCACTGCCGTAAGCGAAGATGTTGAAGCCGCGCGGCGCGCCAATCGCGTGGCCCTATGTTCACTGTTCGCCCCATTGCCACATCCCTACTACGAATTCACCATGCGCGAGCAGGGATTCGAGGCGGTCGTCGCACAGCTTGCCAAGCGCGTGCCTGCCGGCCAACTGGAAGCAGCGATTGATGCGATTCCGGATGAAATGATCGATCAACTCACCATCTCGGGCACCCCGGCCGATTGTATGGCGCGGATCAGAAGTTACGCAGGACTGGTGGAAGAACTGCTGTTGATTAATACGCTGCCGCCTGGCGACGGTGACTGGCGGAATGCTTATACAAGCCTTCTCCAACTTGGCGCGGCCAGCGCCTGAATTCCGCCCCGTGCAAATGATCGCCTTTAAAACAGCCCGATGGATTCGTGAAGCCACTGACCAGCATCGCGCACGACTGTCGGATGCCGTAGCGTCCGACAGAATTTTTGTAACAGCCCGTTCCGGGTTTAGCCCGCAGAGAAAACTCGCATGAGTACTGCAGTGCATATCGTGTGCCCCGCGTGCACGACCACCAATCGCCTACCCGCTGAACGGCTGGCGGATCACCCGACCTGCGGAAAATGCAAAGCCCCGCTGTTCTTTGCCCAACCGATCGAGCTCACCCGTGCCAATTTTAATGCCATGGTGAGCGCCAACGACATTCCGGTCGTCGTCGATTTCTGGGCTGCATGGTGTGGTCCGTGCAAGATGATGGCGCCCCATTTCGCGGCGGCAGCCGCGAGCCTCGAACCCCGTGTGCGATTAGCCAAAGTGGACACCGAGGCAGAGCCGGAGATTGCGCAGCGCTTCAATATTCGCAGCATTCCGACGTTGATTATGTTCCAACACGGCGGCGAGAAAGCGCGCCAAGCTGGCGCCATGTCGGGCGACGATCTGGTGGCCTGGATCACTCGACAGCTTTGAAATGCTTGCGCGAAAATCACCGCTCCCACATCACATAGGAGTTGTCGGCCAGTGCGGCTTCGAGCATTTGCACCAACGGCAATGCGCGGTGCCCCAAGCTTACGCGCGGGGCTTCGTCATCCTCATTTCGAGGAGAGTCCACCGCCGGTATTGAGACCTCCGTGGCGGTTGCGGCAGCCAGCCGTGCGAGCGCTGCGGGGATATCCTCGGCCTTGATCGCGCCCGGCACGCTGCCGCTGCAACCCATTATCTTGATCAGATGATCCGCGATCTCGCCGAACATTATGAACTCTGCGGCCCGCGGACTGCGAAACTTCACGAGCATAGCGGTCTCCTTCTGGGTGTCTGAAAAGCCAGGCCCAGTATAGGCGCTGACGAGTCATGCAAACCAATCCCGGCCCGGATAGTCCCGGATCGCTGAGATAGAGCCAGGGGCTCTAGCCATGGCTTAGCGCCTCATGCCGTGGTTGGTCAGGCGGATTAAATTTCTGTAGGAAATATACTGTGCTATTCTTTCCTGAAGAAGGAGATATGATGCCCGCGCGCGCGCGACTTACCACCCAGAAACTTGCGGCTGCGGCCGTGCTGAGCAAGGCCGTCGCGCGTGCTGCCGCACGCCTGGGGATAGCACGGTCCCTGCTCGCCAAGGTGCTCGGGGTGAGTCCACCGACGATAACTCGCCTGTACAGTGGCGATTATGTGCTCGATCAGGGTCGCAAGGAGTGGGAATTCGCATTGCTTTTCGTGCGCGCGTTCCGGTCACTGGATTCCATCGTGGGGGACGAAGCTACCGCACGTAAATGGCTCAATGGTGAGAATCGCGGGCTCAATGGCCGGCCGATAGAACTCATCCGCAACACCGAAGGACTGGTCCGTGTCGTTCAATACCTGGACGCCTCACGCGGTCTTGTCTGAGGCGCGCGATTGGCGGGGTGGCGTGTGGCGCATGGTCGAAGCCCAGCATATCGCGTCCACCATGAAGATCGTCGACCGCCAGGAAGAGCAGGATCTGCTCGAAAATCTCCTGGAACAAAGCAAACCGGCCCAGCCCACCAACGCAGTAGCGCTCGATTATCTTCTCGCCACGCCATTTCGTTATGACCCATTGCGCGGCGGTTCGCGTTTTCGCGCCGCTACCGATCCCGGGGTGTTCTACGGCGCCGAATCGGTACGAACCGCCAGTGCCGAACTGGGTTACCAGCGCTGGAAATTTCTGCAAGATGCAATTGACCTTGAAAAGCTCGAACCCGTCGCGCATACCGCATTTCGGGCGGATGTTCACGCACTCGTGGTTGACCTGCGTAAAGCCCCGTTCAATGTCGATGCCGAGGCATGGTTACACCCGACTGACTATCTCGCACCGCAGGCTTTCGCCCAGGTCGTTCGCGGGGCCGCGATCGCAGGCATCGCTTATCAATCCGTGCGCGATCCGCAGCCGGCTTGGTGTCTGGCGTTGCTCACGCCGCAAGCATTCTCTAAATCCACGCCACGCGCGACGATGCAGACCTGGTGGCTTGCGGTATATGCGAAAGAAATCATCTGGAGAAAGGATCACGAGTCGATCACTTTCTCAGCCGCCGTATGGCAATAGCACAGCAGATCCGCGATGGCGATGGCGCACGCCGAATATTGATCCAGCCATGGCGTCATTGTTCAGCCCGCGCATTGCGCGCGGCGGTGCCGAGTGGATTGCCGAGCGCTCCGCGCCGGCCCTGCTCACTTACGGCGTGGCGATTGCCCTGCGCCTACCCAGCGTAAGCGCCGGAACAGCCGGTACAGTCCGAACCCAACGAGGACAAGCGCGCCGAGCGTTAAGAAGTACCCATAGCGCCACGCCAGCTCCGGCATATACTCAAAATTCATGCCGTAGATCCCCGTGATCAGGGTGAGCGGCAGCAGAATCCCCGAGATCACAACGCAGTGCAACTCCGGGGCTCCGGGCTCAGAGGCGTTTCCGATCGCGAGTGTGCTCATCACAAATGTTGCAGCAACATTGATGTTTATTTAAGGGCCGGCCTTAAACAGGAAAGGCATAAAAGAGGAGCGCGAATTCTTCGTACAGCAAAAGAGGGCAGCACAAGCTGCCCTCTTTTGCTGATTCGCTGTGGTTAGATTACGGAATCATCATCTCCCAGAATCCACGACCGAACGTCGCCGCGCGGAAACGGCCACTGTTCGGCGCGACATAGAGGTCCGTCACGTTTACGAGCGGCATACCCGCGCCGAAACGCGTCCAGGTTGCTCCGCCATCGGCTGATTGGTAAACCCCGAGATGCGTACCCGCATACAACTTGCTGATGTTGGTTGGATCGTTTGAGATGGAGTTAACCGGCACCCCCGAAGGGAATCCGCTTCCTTCTGCATCAAGCACCTGCCAGCTCCCACCCGAGTTCATCGACTTCCAGAGGTGAGGCACGGTGGGATCCGGAGCAACCGAGGAGACATAGACCGTGGTGGGTGTCACCGGGTCGAACGACACGGAATTCATGCTCAAGCCATTCCGCGTCGGAGCACTTGTTTGAGTCCATGAGGTGCCGCCATTACTCGAGAGGAAGACACGACCACCGCTCGCGGCCGCACCAATGTAATCGCTACTCGACCTGGCTACTCCAATATTGCGCAGGACGCCGGTGGTGATGAAGCCAGTGGTGCCGAGCGAAGTCCACGAACCGGCGTAGTTAGTCGATTTGTAAACCTTCAGGTTAACGTGCGTGAACATGGTGTTGCCGGTGCCGTCCCCGCTCCATGGCACAATCTTCGTCACGAAGGGAGCAGAGCTGCTGTTGCTCTCCGTGATCCCGCTGGACGCAGAAAGGAACGTCGCACCGCTATCCGTGCTCTTGTAGATACGCGCGTAGTAGAGTGAGCCCAGCATTTGCATACCGTTTACCGCGTTGATGTGCGAGCCGAACCCATCGCCGCCGAGGTATTGATTAAAGGTGCTCGTACTACCGGCGCGGACGCGCGTGCCGTTGTCCTGGAATCCACCGACCACTTCCGCAGCAGCCGCTTCCGAGGAACCGACCGAGTAGAGCAAATGTGTGGTGATGCCGATGTTGCACTTGTCGGACCAAGTCAAGCCGTTGTCGGCTGAAACGAAGATGCCGCCGTCGCTTCCCACATACAGATTTCCATTCGCGTCATAGGCACCCGCGTGAAAGTCGGCATGCACATAGGGCAAACTGAACTGCGCCAGCCAGTTCGACATCTGCGTATAAGACGGCCTCGTAGTCGTGGCGCTCGTCGCTTTCGCGAGCAGAAGCGCTCCGCCGAAGAACACGGTGTTCGTGTCAAGCTTCGAAGGAATAACCAACTGATTATACCAACCCTGTCCATTCAGAAGGGAACTGGGGGCCGTCGACTCGATGTTGCGGTTTGTGTAGGAGACTTTGCCCGCCGTCGCGCCCATCGCCGTCCAAGTGCGGCCGCCATCAGCTGAGCGAAAGAAGTCCGCGAGGTCAGTGGATGCGGAGCTGTTCGGGATCGCCGCTTCGACAAACATGACGAGCCGGTTTAAAGGTGACGAGGCAACAGTGAGGCGACCGATACCTGTCGATTTCGTGGGCCCGGACGCGCGAGCCCAAGTCGCACCACTATCTGTGGTGGTCCAAATTTGGCCGTTGGTGCTCCCGGTGATCAGCTCAGGACTTGCCTCGAGACTGATCGCGTAATTAGTGCCGCCGCCGGAGGCGATGCTCCAGGCTGCTGGGACGCCCGCGCCGCCAGTTGACAGCGGAACAAGCGCGAATGTCGCGCCCGAGTCCGTCGAGCGGAACAAACCTTTATCGGTAGAAACTAATAGCGTTGTGCTATTCGTCGCGACCTTGATGTCGGTAATCTTCGTGGAATTTCCAAGGTAGATGACGCTGCCCCAAGTCGCTCCCCCGTTGATTGATTTCGTGAAGCCGATTCCGGTGCCGTCGAACGAATCCCCGAGGCCAAGATAGACCGTCTGGGTGTTGTTTGGATCAAGCGCGAGTGCGCCGCATGAGAGAGTCCCGAGCGATTCCGTGATCGGAGTCCACGTCGGCTGAGTCGCCTGTGCGTTTAAGCTTTTCCAAACGCCGCCGCCGGCAAACGCAACGTAGAGCACGTTCGCATTGGTCGGATCTGGAACGATGGCTACCGGCCGGCCCGCGTCTGTCTTATATAAGGTGGTACCGCCGTTCTTGATCACATCGGCTTTCGTCGGCCCGAGGTTGGTCCAGGTGGTGCCGGAGGTCGTCGTGCTGCCCGAAGCGATGCCGGGAGTCATGGCCGAAGTGTTTCCACTGCTATCAACCGCGGGGAGGGATGAGCCATGCCGGGCGCGCTCACGAGCAGCAGCGCTGTTCATGAACTTCAAGAAGTCCGGCGTCAGCGGTGTCTCATAAAGTTCGCGCTGCGCTTCGCGCCGCAGATTCGCGTCATCGGTCTCCGGACGAACCGAAGCGTTTCCCGCACGACGAGGGTTATTCACATCCGGATCTGGTTGACCGGCAGCGACGCAGAAGGCCGAAAGAACCAGAACGACCGCTGAGAGACGACGGAACAGCACCGACAGGGCTTTAGTATGTGGCATATGTGGCATTGGAATTACTCCTCGAGCGGAAAATATTCAAATAAATTATCCTTATATTTTCGTCATGTTAGCTGATGGCCGCACCAGATTCGCCTATGAGGTTGTCGTCACTGCGAACGTTGCGGGCGGGTCATTTCAGCTCTCCCACAGACCACAGGACCGCATCGTTCGTCGTGAGCTTGCGCAGGAAGTCGCCCATTCGGCCGACGGACTCGCGGGCGCGCTCAGGGTACGCGTCGAGGACAATCCGCAAGGGCCACCGAAGCTGCACGATTTGCCTTCGCTGCAGAAACTCACGCAACTACGGCCGCGTGCTACGGACAGTCCCTGTTCCCCCGCCCGGCGGCATGGGGAACGAGCCCCACCATTGCCATCTTTCCGTCGACAAGAACATCCTCGCCTGCGGTGGGCTGCTGAGTGTGCTCAGGGGGCAGAACGGCATCTTCTTCTTTGACGTTTCCAAGCCACGACATCCCAAGTTTCTCTTCTCGAGGAGCACACCGAACTCGAGTATCACCGACGATTTTCTGCCGTTGCGCACTGGCGGCTTTTTGGTCACACAGATGGGATCGGCGAGCGGCGGTTCACCTGGCCGCCTCGCCGAGTTCGATCGGCTCCTCAATCTCGTCGCAGAGTACCCGTCAAATCCACCGACCGATGGTTTCAACCCGCACGGCATCTCGGCAGATTTCAAGCGCAACCAGTTGGTGACCAGCGATTTTATCAACCCCGTGACCACGCTTAACATGTGGTTAGGCGATGTCGAGCTGCGCGGTTCTCTCCGCTTCTGGAACCTGCGAAAGCGCGAAATTACCCGGACGGTGTTCTTGCCGGAGGCGCTGGGCTCGATGGATGTGAAGCTCATTCCCGGTGACCCTCACGGGCGCGCCGTCACCGTGAACATGTTCAGTGGTCGCGTCTATACCGTGGATCCGACCGATGGAAGCGTCGTGCAGTCGTTCGACTGCGAAGACATTCAGCCCCACGTCGAGGTGCTGGTCCGCGGTGGCATGGTGCAGCTTCTGGCAATGCCGAAGCGCGGCAACCGCCTCATCTTCGCCTCGTTTATGGCTGGCCAGATTGGCATGCTGAATATCACCAATCCTAACGCATTCGTCCAGAAGTCCGTCGTCAGCCTTGGCTTGAATGCCGGGCCGCACGACATCGATCTGACCGAGGATGACTCACGCCTCGTCGTGACTGACTACTTCCTAAACGAGGATGACTTCGGCAAGATTCACTTCGAGGGCGATCACAAGGTCCATGTGATTAAGGTGACATCCGACACGCTCACGCTTGATCCCCGTTTCGAGCTCGACTTCAACACCGCGTTCGATTACCCCACCCGACCGCACGGAGTCGCCATGAAGTAGGCTGGCAGGATGAAGCGGTATCTGGCACGGATATAGGAAACACAACCGCCCTGTTCCGAGAAATCGAGCCCCGCTGTCGTTGAATGCGAACGCCGTCAGCAGGACCGAGCGTGCTGCACTACGGTCACTTACCCTAGATTTTACTGGATGATCGCACCCAGGGCATTTTCTTCCAGGAAATCTCGACCGCTTAGGCCAGCCAGCGCGAATGGCTCCACGTCGGGTGTTAGCCAAGCTTTGCGTCCTCGCGTTAGGATAGGTGCAGTACCGCCAGCCTGGTTCCTGGAGGCCCGGTCATGCGAGTGGCGGCGGGGCGGGCACGCGCAAAGGGTCTGAAGTCTGGGGTCGCGGGGGCGGCACGCCGCTCAAGATGCGCCAGGATCTGTTTGCTCACGGCGGGTCGATGCTCGCGATCACCTTCACCGCACCACCACAGTGGTCACATGTCTCGATATCAA
>JAYTEX010000077.1:0-10357 GCA_043734785.1 Pseudomonadota bacterium
CAGCTTGCACGCAACTTCGACGCCACCCGCGCCTAACTCCCAGTGAACGCCGAGGCGACGGATGAGCCGGGGCAGGCTCCAGAGTAAGACCAAGGCGCCGGCGCCCATCAGGGCGCTCGGCAGATGCACGCTGGCGCGGTGACTCACCAGCGAGCGCGCGAGCTGGAACGCGGTCTCGCCGTGCCCCTGCATGCCGAACAAGGGCTTCAATTGCCCGAGCACAATGAGCACCGCAGCGCCGGTCATGAAGCCGGCGATCACCGGATGGCTCATGAGGTTGGCGACAAAGCCCATCCGCAGGCACCCCGCCGCCAGCAGCATCAGACCAGACAACATCGCGAGCCAGGTGGCAAGCATCAAGTACTCGGCGCTGCCCGCCGGTGCAAGCCCGGCCAGCGCGCTCGCGGTCATCAAGGAAATCACCGCGACGGGCCCGACGGACAGCGTGCTACTCGACCCAAACAGCGCATAGGCCACGAGCGGCAAAATGCTCGCGTATAAGCCAGTCTGCAGCGGCATCCCGGCCAGCTGCGCATAGGCCAGGCTCTGTGGCACCAGCATCACCACCACCACCACTGCGGCGCCAAAATCGCGCCCCGCCGTCTGCGCAGAATAGCCGGAATACCAGGCGCTCATGCGGGTGGCGCCGTGGCTGGACTCAGCCCTCGCTCGCGAGACGATAGAGCTTGGCGGCGCGCCCGCCGGTGTAGCAGAACGCGAGGATTGGGGCGGGCAATCCGGCCATCAATCGCGAAAACTCGGCGACGGTATCCGCAGTAATCTCGCTCGGGACCACGGGCATATATTCATACCGTATGCCGGCGCGCGCGGCGGCGGTTGCCAAGGCCTCACTGGTGGGTTGTTGCTGGTCGGTGCTCTCGAAATCCGGTCGATTGTTGATCACGCTGCGAAAGCCTGCGGCAGCGACTGCGACCAAGTCTTCGGGCGCTAGTTGTGGTGAAGTCGCGAAATTCGGGCTGTGTCGGGTAAGCGTCAAGTCAGGCATGCCAAGTCCTTTGTTTAGGTTTTTTGACGGAGGAGATATTCGAACAAGGCCATGCCGGCCAACATCGCGGCGACAAATACTAGCGCCTCCGCGGCGCCAGATGCCACCGAGACCAGCGCCGGCCCCGGGCAGAACCCCGCAAGCCCCCAACCAGCGCCGAACGCCAAGCTGCCAAGTATCAAGCGTTTATCAATTACGCGCGACTGAGGGATCTGGAGGGTCGCACCGAGCACCGCACGCGCACGCCCTTTAGCCACCTTAAACGCGGCCGCGGCGACCACCATCGCGCCGCCCATGACCAACCCCAGCGAAGGATCCCAGGCGCCTGCGAGATCAAGAAACCCGATCACTTTAGCCGGATTCGTCATGCCGCCCAGGATGAGCCCGAGGCCGAAGACCAACCCCACCAACCCCGCACTGATGATCTGCATCGTCTGCGCCCCTTATCCCTGCCACCAATGACGCACGAGGTAGACGACGACGAAACCACTGGCCATAAAGCAGGCCGTGGCCACCATCGATCGCGGTGAGCCACGCGCCAAGCCACACACGCCGTGGCCGCTGGTGCAGCCTGAGCCATAGCGCGTACCGATCCCGACCAACAAGCCTGCGGCGATCAAAGTAGGATAATTCGCCGCGATCTCGACTGGCGGTAAGGGCGTGACAAGGCGATACACCAGCGGCGCAAGTAACAAGCCGCCCACGAAGGCGAGCCGCCAGGCGGTATCGCCACTCACCGGTCGCAGCAGGCCACCGACCACCCCACTGATACCTGCGATTCGGCCGTTGAGGAGAATCAGCATGGAGGCCGCAAGGCCGATCAAAATTCCGCCAGACAGCGACGTCCACGGCGTGAACTCCGACCAGTTAATCGTCATCGGACCTTTTCCTTTAGCCGGTTGGCAGCTTTAGCGGGTTTGCAGAACAACTGATACAGCGTTTCCAGCAAGGTCAACAGACGCGGGTCGGCAATCTGGTAGTAGATGTGTTTGCCATCCCGACGCGTGGTGACTACGCCCTCGCTGCGCAATACCCCAAGCTGTTGAGAGAGCGTCGGCTGCTGGATCCCCAGCAATTCCAAAAGCTCGCTCACGCAGCACTCACCCTGTGAAAGCTGACACAGCAGCAGCAGGCGGTCCTCGTTCGCCAGCACGCGCAAAACCCCAGCGGCTTCGGCCGCGGCGCGGCGTATCTGACGTATATCAAGGTCTGCGGTGTGCCCCATAGCGCTATTTTATTGCACGATTTATATTCTATATTTATATATATTGTTCTACTAAATATCAACCTCAAGGGAGCGCTCTGCCATGGCCGCGAAATATAACGCTTTCTTCGATAAGGTGACCTCCACCTTCACTTACGTCGTCTATGATGGCGATGGCAGCGCCGCCGCGATTATCGATCCGGTGCTCGACTACGACCACAAGTCTGGGCGCACGCGCACAGTCTCAAATGATGCGGTGATAGCCTTTGTCCATGAGCATCGTCTTGCCGTGCAATGGATCCTGGAAACACATGCGCATGCCGATCACCTGTCCGGGGCGGCGCTCCTCAAAGCGGCACTGGGTGGCAAGCTCGGAATCGGTAAGCAAATCGGGACGGTACAAAGCGCATTCAAGCAGCTATTCAACCTCGAACCTGAGCTGGCGATTGATGGCTCCCAGTTCGACCATCTATTCGCAGACGATGAAGCGCTGAGCGTCGGCAAATTGCAAGGCAGGATCATGGCCGTGCCCGGGCATACGCCGGCCTGTGTCGCCTACAGGTTCGAGGATCTTTTGTTCGTGGGGGACACCCTATTCATGCCGGATGTCGGCAGCGCACGGTGCGATTTTCCAGGCGGCGATGCGCGCACACTGTACGCCTCGATCCGCCGCCTACTGGCACTACCCGAGACCACCCGCATCATGGTGTGTCACGACTACCCACCGGCTGGGCGTGAGCCGCGCTCAGAAACCTCGGTTGCAGAGCAGCGCGCGAATAATATTCACGTGCATGACGGCATCTCGGAAGAAGCTTTCGTGACCATGCGCACGGCACGAGATAGAACCTTGGAAATGCCGCTCCTGATCATTCCCTCGATTCAGGTGAATATTCGCGCAGGCTACCTGCCGCCGCCGGAAACCAACGGCAAGTCTTATTTGAAAATCCCAGTGAATGTGTTGTAGAGGTCTGGATGCGCTAACTCGCGGCTCAGGCCGCTCCGCCTGGAATGACGAAAATAGGGATTTCAATCACGCGGATACTGCCGCGTAAAGCCGCTCCAACAGGCGAGGTAATCGTTCTGCAGCTGTGGCAACCCCATCGCATGCACGGTAGGCACGATGATGTAACGCGACTCGAACATGAACGCGAGCGACGCGGCCATCCTGCTCGGTACCAGAACGCCCTCGGTCGCTTTTGCATACACGGCCTGTTCGGGTCCATGCGCGGACATGCAGTTGTGCAGACTCACCCCGCCCGGTTCAAAGCCCTTCTCCTTCGCATCGTACTGACCGTAGAGAAGACCCATGAATTCGCTCATCACGTTACGATGGAACCAGGGTGGACGAAAGGTATGCTCGGCCACCAGCCAGCGTGGCGGAAAAATGACGAAATCGAGATTGGCCACTCCCGGCGTATCCGAGGGTGAAGTGAGCACCGTAAAGATGGAGGGATCCGGGTGATCGTAGCTGACCGTATTCATCGCATTGAATGATTCGAGCGCGTACTTGACGGGATACGCCGTGCCGACCCAGCCGACCACATCGAGCGGCGAGTGGTCGAGCGTCGCTCGATAGCACTCGCCACCAAATTTTGTGATCAGCTCGTATTCGCCTTCGCGATCCTCAAACCAGGCGACGGGTGCCTGAAAGTCCCGATCGTTGGCGAAGCCATCGGAACCGACCGGTCCACGTTCCGGCAGCCGCATCAGCGCGCCATAGTTCTCGCAGACATAACCCCGGCTGGGGCCATCTGGCAACTCGACCCGAAACTTCATGCCGCGCGGGATCAGCGCCATCTCACCGGGTGCGACCTCAAGTCGACCACACTCGGTAAACAGCGCCAGGCGGCCTTGTTGCGGCAGGATCAACAGTTCACCATCGGCGTTATAAAAGAATCGATCCACCATCGAGCGCCCGGCGACATACAAATGTGCGCCCATACCAACCTGCATGGCGGCATTTCCGCACGCCGCCATGGTCACGATCCCATCGACAAAATCTCCGGCGGCATCTGGAATCGGCAGCGGATCCCAGCGCCGCTGGTTAGGGCCTGGTCGCCCCTGGTCGCCTTGATCGAGTGGTGCGGTGCGCCACAGCGGCCTTGTCGCCGGCGTGAATTCTCCCTGCAGAACCGAGGGACGAATGCGATAGCACCAGGTTCGTCGATTCTCCCTGCGTGGCGCGGTGAATGCTGTGGCGCTAATTTTCTCGGCATACAGGCCGAACGGAACCTGCTGGGGCGAGAACTGCCCGTGGGGAATCGCGCCACAGACGGCCTCTGTGACATGTTCGTTCGCGAATCCGGAAAGATACTTGAGATCGGCCATGTCACCCATCCCTCTACTTTTATTTGCCGTGAATCGCGAGCATAGTTTTACACGTGATTATTCTCAACGCGAATCCGCGCAAGGCCGCATCTGCATGAAACTTGCTACGCTAAAAACGGCTTCCCGGGATGGGCGCCTGGTGGTCGTCGATCTCGAACTCACGCGCGCACGCGCGGTGCCGCACATTGCACCTACCCTGCAAGCAGCCTTGGATCGCTGGCGCGAGGTGGAACCTGCGCTGCAGGAGGTGTATCGCGATCTCTGTGGGCGGCGCACGAACGGCGATATTGATTTCGCCGCGCGCAACTTCGCCGCACCGCTGCCGCGCGCCTATCACTGGGTCGATGGCAGTGCCTATGTGAACCATGTCGAATTGGTGCGCAAGGCGCGCGGCGCGGAGATACCCGCCAGTTTCTGGACCGATCCCCTCGTCTACCAGGGCGGATCGGACGACCTGCTCGGCGCCTGCGATCCGATCCTCGCCGTCAGCGAAGCGCATGGGATCGATCTGGAAGCGGAAATCGCGGTGATCACGGATGACGTACCGCTCGGCACCCCGAGCGCCGCGGCGGGTCAGCATATCAAGCTGCTCATGCTCGTTAACGACATCTCTCTGCGCAATCTGATCCCTGACGAACTGGCCAAAGGCTTTGGCTTCTATCAGGGCAAGCCGGCCAGCGCCTTCTCGCCGGTCGCGGTCACGCCTGACGAACTCGGCGCTGCGTGGCGCGACTGTAAGGTGCATCTACCGCTCACGACGCATCTCAACGGCATGCTCTTGGGCCAGCCCGAATGCGGGGTCGACATGACCTTCAGCTTTTGCGATCTGATCGCGCATGTGACGAAAACTCGCCGGTTGGGCGCGGGCACTATCGTCGGCTCCGGTACGGTATCCAACTACGATCGCAGCAAGGGTTCGGCCTGCATCGCCGAACGGCGGATGCTGGAGACGCTCGCCGAGGGCACACCGCAAACGCCGTTTTTAAAGTTTGGCGATCGGGTTCGAATTGAAATGCTGACCCCTGCGGGCGTGTCGATTTTTGGCGCGATCGAGCAACTGGTCGTTGCCGCGGCGAGGTAGCGTGACCGTATCCGCCCCACCCTTTGCGCGCGCCGCGCGCCGAACCTATCCGTGCAGCGCGCCACCTGAATTGCACAGTGCCGTAGCGCGCCAGGTGCCCGTGGTGATTGTCGGGGCCGGTCCGGTCGGACTCGCCATGGCGCGCGAACTCGCCAATCACCAGGTCCCCGCGTTGATCCTAGAGAAACACCATACTTCGAGTAACCGTTCGCGCGCGGTGTGCTGGTCTAAGCGCTCGTTAGAGATTTGCGATCGCTTGGGGGTGGCCGATCGCATGCGCGCCAATGGCGTGGTCTGGAACATCGGCCGGGTATTCGCGGGTGCTGATAACACGCCGTTGTACTCCTTCGATCTGCTGCCGGTCAGGGATCAAAAATTTCCGGCTTTCATTAATCTGCAGCAGTACTACACCGAGGAGTATCTGGTCGATGCGCTCGCCACCTCGCCAATGGTCGATATTCGCTGGCATCATGAGGTCAGCGCCATTGAACAAACGCCGACGCACGTGCTGTTGAGCGTGCACACGCCAGCGGGCGTTTATGCGCTTGCCGCCGATTACGTGATCGCTGCAGACGGCGCTCACAGTACGCTACGGACGCTGCTCGGGCTCGAGTTCGAAGGCCGTCTCTTCGAAGACAACTTTTTGATCGCGGACGTCCGGATGCAGGCGCCGTTTCCGGCCGAGCGTCGCTTCTATTTCAACGCGCCCTTCAACGCCGGCCGCACGGCGCTGATGCACCAGCAGCCAGACGGTATCTGGCGTCTCGACTTTCAACTGGGATGGGATATTGATCGCGCGGCGGCCCTCCGCGAGGAGAATGTCACCGCGAAGGTGCGCGCCATGCTGGGACCGGATATCGAGTTCGAATACGAATGGATCAGCCTCTATACGTTTCAATGCCGACGTATGGAGCGCTTCGTGCACGAGCGCGTGATTTTTGTCGGCGATGCGGCGCACCTGGTGTCGCCCTTCGGCGCGCGGGGTGCGAATGGTGGCATTCAAGACGTCGACAATCTCGGCTGGAAACTCGCGCGCGTGATTCGCGGTGAGGCACCGCACAGTCTACTCGACACCTACGACGAGGAGCGCGGCGCCGGTGCCGACGAGAATATTCAGAATTCGACGCGCGCGACCGACTTCATGACCCCCAAGACCCCGGCGGCACGCGCCTTCCAAAGCGCCGTGCTGGAGCTGGCCGTCGACTTTCCGTTCGCACGCGCCCTGGTCAACAGCGGCCGACTCTCGGTCGCGTGCAGCTTGGAAAACTCGAGTCTCGTAACGCCCGATTCGAGCGACTTCGACACCCCAGGCTTAGCACCCGGCATGGTGGCGCTGGATGCACCGATCACCAGCGCTGCAGGCACTTGCTGGCTGCTGAACTTACTGGGTGGAGATTTCACCTGCCTCGTGTTCGGGACGTCGCCAGGCGCTCAGTCCCTGTTGCCCGGGATCCGCTTGCTGGTGGCGGGGATTGATTTCGCGGATCCGACCGGACTGGTGGCCACGCGCTACGGCACAATGCCCGGGACCACCTACCTGATCCGCCCCGATCAACATATCGCCGCGCGCTGGCGTGACTTCGATCGCGCCGCGATCACCCTGGCCTATGAACGCAGCCTTGCCAAAACTTAGGCCCGAAGTTTGGCCCGAAGTTAGGCCAGGCGCCGGTCTGGTGACTTCAGCCGCCGACTAAACGACCTTGCCGATTGAACGCAACAGGAGAACATTTACGCCATGAACAAAGCCTTTGCCTCCAAGGGAGATCTCGAGCCTAAGACCATCAGCTTCACCCGGCTGGCCGACAACGCCTATGCCTACACTGCCGAAGGTGATCCGAATACCGGCGTCATCATCGGCGATGACTGTGTGATGGTGATCGATGCACAGGCCACACCCGTGATGGCGCGCGAGGTGATCGCTAAGATCAGAACCGTGACGGACAAACCGATTCGACACGTGGTGCTGACCCACTACCACGCGGTGAGGGTGCTTGGCGCGAGTGGCTACGGGGCTTCGAATATCATCGCGAGCAAAGACACCTACGACCTCATCATCGAACGCGGTGAGCAAGACTACAAATCGGAATTCGAGCGCTTTCCGCGCCTGTTTCAGGCGGTGGATTCGATTCCAGGCCTGACCTGGCCGACTATCGTGTTCAGCAACGAGATCACGCTCTGGCTGGGGCGCACCGAAGTTCGCTTGCTGCAGCTCGGGCGCGGACACACCAAAGGCGACACGGTCGCGTGGATGCCCAAGGAAGGCGTGCTGTTCAGCGGCGATCTCGTCGAGTACGGCGCGACACCGTACACCGGCGATGCCTATCTAACCGAATGGCCTGCGACACTCGATCGTATCGCGGCGCTGAATCCTCGCGCCCTCGTGCCAGGGCGAGGCAACGCCCTGACCACGCCCGCCGAAGTGGCTGATGCGCTGGCCGGCACTCGCGCCTTCGTCACCAAGATGTTCAATAGCGTCAAAGACGCGCGCGCGGCGGGCAAATCTCTCCAACAGACCTATGACGAGACCTATGCGAATCTAAAGCCGGAGTTCGGGCATTGGGTGATCTTCGATCACTGCCTGCCGTTTGATGTGACGCGCGCCTATGATGAAGCCGGCGGTACGCGCGATCCCCGCATCTGGACCGCAGAGCGCGACGCCGAGATGTGGCAGTCACTGGCCCGATAGGCGTCTTGCGTCGTGATCATCGAACCGAACATCCAGCATCCAGATGAGTTCTACGCAGCGCTGGTCGCCCTCCACGAAGGACTGAGCGTGGAGGAGAGTCTCAAGCTGAACGCCAAGCTTATTCTGTTGCTCGCCAATCAGATTAATGACGCCGCGGTGCTAAGAGATATCCTCGCGGCGGGGCGCGCCGTTCGGCCACGCCGCTAGCAACGCGTTAGGATGGGGTCCTTAAACACACAGAACGGAGAATTACGATGAGCCATGCAATAGCAACGATAGCGCTGGTCGCGTTGCTCGCTGGGTGCGCGGGCGATGAGACGAATCAGGTACAGGCCGATCTTCCGATCGACAAGGGAAGCGTCAAAGCGGGCGCCGGTAGCAGCGTTACGATGAAGGGCGACGTGCTCCCCCTCGCTGGGACAGGCATCGTGGAAGTCGGCAAACCACTCCCCGCGGCGATTGTGTCCTCCACCGAACTGAAGCCTGTCAACCTCACGGAGATCAGCGGTAAGGTTCGCATTATCAGTGTAGTGCCGTCACTCGACACCCCCACCTGCGATAAGCAAACCCACGAACTGTCGGAAGATAACGACGGACTGGACCAGAAAATTGAACTCGTCACCATTAGCATGGACCTGCCCTTCGCACAGACGCGGTTTGCCAAGGAAGCGAAGATTAGCAATATTACTTTTTTATCCGACTACAAGCACCGAGAGTTCGGCAATCACAACGGCCTGTTGATTGAACCGCTTGCGCTGTTGGCACGCGCGGTCATTGTGACGGATAAAGATAATATCGTGCGCTACCTCCAGATCGTCCCGGAAGTTACCGCACTGCCTGACATGCAAGCGGCGATGCAAGCTGCGCGTGCCCTGCTCTAACCCGCGCATGCAAGGATAACCGCCCTTGCCGCGTGGTCGAGGATCTTGGGTCTTGAGTGCGCACGACCTCAGCAAGAATCACCACGGTGCCCGACTGCAGCGTGCGTCTGACTTTCGCGCGCACCTCGTCGGCCAGCGCTGCACCCGGCCTGGTTTCGCCAGGCCGGGCAACCCACCCTGTGACGGCGACGCCGACGGGCGCCCAACGCCGCAAGCCCGCCAGCATCAAAGGCAGTGCAGCCGGCACCGGCACGGCACTTAAGTTGTCGACAACGAAGCCATCGCCCGAGACGCGCAGCGCGACGATATCCGCCGTGTTACGGACAAAGCCACGGAACAGTGCGGCGTTAGTCAGCGAAAAATTGTCGAAACCGACTGTGAAAACCAGACTTTCCAGGACAACATCCTCGGTGCCGATAGCTTCAAGCAGGATTTGCCCCGATACCGCGCCATCGTTAAAAATGCTGAAATTGGCACCAACGCCGCCGCGTGCCACACCGAGGTCGAAGACCATGGTGCCGAGGTAGCCCTCGGTCGTGGTCGGAAACGATGATAAATCGCCAATCCCGGCAAAGTGGTTGCCTGCGCCCCAAGTGCCAATGACCAGCACCGAAGAACGCCCCCGGATATTGGCATTGACCGGCTGCACGATATTGCTGATGACTGGCAGCGGCTCGCCCGCGCTGTTCTTATCGAACTGGCTTTGTGGCCAGTTACTGAACTGGGTAGGGTTCGCAGACAGCGAGTCTTCACCGAGATGCTGAATACCGACGAACATCGTCTTGCCATCCGGCGTATTGATGACCCCCGTCACTTCGCAGTTTCGCGGGCTGGTTAGGAAACGGCGGATCTCCTTGGTGTTCGGATCGGCGCAGCACATGGAATTCGCACCGAGTAGGTGCGCAGTGCCGTCCATTCCGGGCGATCCATCATGGTCGCGCCGACCGCGTCTGCCGCCTGGCGCGTCTTGATAAGAATAAGTGCCTGAACCTCGGCGTCATTCGGGTTGGTCGTACCTTGCACGGACGCACCGAATTGCGTGAGTTCGCGCAGCTTGAAGAAGCCTCCGTTGCCGTTGGAAATGACCGATAGCGTGTCCGGCACCAATGCAAGCCACTGTCCTCGGAAAGTCCCGTTACTGGCACCTGTGATATTCGTGAACTTCGCGACA
>JAYTEX010000078.1:0-11500 GCA_043734785.1 Pseudomonadota bacterium
GACGTTTTACAACCCTACTTTGGCACATCGATGCCGGAACAAAGAGTGCGGGAGGAGTCCATTTCATCAATCGAGCCGACGCGGTGACGGGCTGGCATCGAGGTTTTGGTTCGGTGGCCCGCGCGGCTCATCGGTGGCGTTAGGCGTCAGGGAAGAAGCTCCGCAAACTCTGAACTTGCGCGCATGTAGCCGCATGGCTACACTTCTCTTATGTAAGAAATCCGGAAGACCGATGTCTTCGTCCGCTGGCTAGACAATCTCGCTGATCGTCGTGGCCGGGCCACGATCCTCGCACGACTAGACCGAGTCGCGGAAGGAAACCTAGGTGACACGAAGCCTGTAGGCCAGGGCGTAGCAGAATTCCGTATCCTCTTTGGTCCCGGATACCGCGTGTATTACACAAAGCGCCGCAATATTGTGGTCATCCTGTTGCTTGGAGGCGATAAGTCCACGCAGGAGAAAGATATCAAGCGCGCCATTCAAATGGCCCAAGATCTAGAAGAGTAATAATCTCCATGGCCAAAATCAAGACTACGCGTTACGACACAGCAGAGCATTTGAGAACGCCCGATGAAATGGCTGCCTACTTCGAGGCATGCCTTGAAGAGGCGGACGGAGATGCGGCATTCATTGCCAAGGCATTGGGTAACATTGCAAAGGCAAAAGGCATGGCCCAGGTGGCGAGAGACGCAGGACTATCCCGAGAGAGCCTATACAAAGCGCTTTCTGGCGATCGAAGTCCTGGATTCGACACAATCCTGAAAGTGGTCGACGCTCTAGGCATGAAATTGCATGCGGAAGCGAAAACGTAAGAGCCTGACGCCTAACCAATGCGAACCCTGTGGGTCTGCGAGATCACGGGCGGTCCGTTCAAATTCTCACCAACAAAGCCGGGTAAAACTCATTTGGGCCTTGAGAAGGCGCATCGTGACCTCAAGATCTCGCCAGAAGAATTCGACGAGGTGGCGGCCGAGCTGGGGCGCAGCCTTGACTTCGCCAAAGTGCCTGCGCGTGAGAAGGGAGAAGTCCTCGCCGCCTTCGCAGCGCATAAGAATATTGCGCGCTCTGACACAGGGCAAGTTATCTAGTCGTCGCTGAAAAGGGCGCTTTTACCTCAGTCAAAGCGCATGCGGGCAGCGTATTCAAAGTAGGTTGGGGTGAGCGCCGCGAACCCCAACATCCATCATCCGTCGAGTGACCGCCGACATGCCGCTCGATCACGAGTTTGATGGCTACTCTGCTACTTCGGTCGGGCTCGCGTGTTACTGCACGGTCTTCACTAGGCTTCCAGCCGCTGGTGCGCCCCCGGCGTAGAACCCATTCAACAAGCGCAGTTGTGGTTCGGGATAATCGCCAAGCGGAGTGCTCTGTGCCATCTGCTTGAAGCCGCCTGGCGGTACTGGCACGACGCGTAGGGTCCACGGTCGTGCGTCTGCGCGATCCGCGGCAGTCAATGGTCGGAACGATCTTTCCGCCGCGCGTAAACCGCCACGCGCCGTCGCCAAACTTTGAGGGCTTTTCGACGCGTATGCCAAGAAGTAATGATGATTGTCAGGCCCAGTGACGATCGTACCTTCCATGCTTTGCGCCTGTCCTTGTGGGTTCGTGCGGGTGCCGACAAAGTGCGTGGCCGGAAGTCCGCTTAAGGCATAGCGCTCAACCTGTTCTTGTTCAGATTGAAAGATATTGCGAATAATCTCTTCATGGGTCGTGCCGGCCTTAGGCGGGATTAATTTCATCAGGAGTCCAGCGTCGCCGGTCGGATTGAGCAGCATCACGGCGTCTGGTGAGTTTCGGATTTTCCAGCCTTGAGGTGCGGTGAGTGCGATCCCAAGCCCAGCGTGATAAAAATTCTGCCCGCGGGTTAAACCTTGTTCACTGCTTTCACCGAACGTCATACCATCTATCATCTTCAAGTATCGTGCCTGCCCATCATCGCTGTAATCACCGGTGTACTTGGCCGCAATTTGGGTGATTTCCTGCAAACGCTGGTCGTTGCTCGGATGGGACGACAACCAGTTGGTCCGCGGTGGTGCGGGCCTTCCTTCGGCGCGCGCGGTATCCGCCGCAAAGCGCTCCTGATTTTTGAGTCCCTGGATGACATCGACCATGTTGCGCGGGTTGTAATGGTTGCGCGCGAGATACTCGGCGCCAAGCTGGTCGGCCTGGAGTTCCTGCTCGCGCCCGTATTTCGCTATGTAGCCCGCCGCGACCCCTTGCGACACCTGCCCCATCATCTGGCCGGCACCAGGCAGGCGAGATTCGAGCAAGGCTCCAAGCACGCTGGCGGCGAGCACCCCTAAACCGGCGCTCTGCTGACGGGTCGCGCGCTGTGCGCTGTGCCGCGCCGTCACATGACCGATTTCGTGGCCGACCACCCCGGCAAGATCGGCTTCGCTATCCATATAGGCCATTAAGCCGCGCGTGACATAGACGTATCCGCCCGGCAGGGCGAACGCATTAACTTCGGGACTGTCGAGCACCGTGAAATGCCATTCAAGATTTTCGCGGTGAGACTGCCCCGCAAGGCGCTGGCCGAGTTCGTTCACATAAGCCTGAAGTTGCTGGTTGGGGTACACGCCGTATTCGGCCAGTACTTGCTGATGGGCTTTCTGCCCTTCGGCAATCTCCCTCGGCTCGTCCATGACCGTGCGTTCGGCTTGCCCAGTGACGGGATTGGTCACAGTGGCGCAGCCAACGAGCAGTGCAAGGAAGCTCCCAGGAAATAAAGTTCTGATGGCGCATCGCGCGATAACATTATTCATTTTGGCCGTGGCTCCTCTGACGGTAGTCGATCGGTCCTGTTCAATCCTGAGCTACGCCTACTCGACTTGGGGTGCGGTGAGGGAGTGGCGGCGGGCGTTGCGCTGCCGCCGCTGGCCCTAACCGCTATTGTCGAATTTCGAGCGCGCTCTCCACCTTCGATGCCCCCTTTATTTCGTGCGCAACTTCCACCGCCCGCGCCTGGGCTTGCGCAGTATCGACAAACCCACTGAGTTTCACTTTTCCTTTATAGGTATCCACCGAAATTTGATGAGCTTTGGTGACGGGATCAGCAATCAGTGCGGCCTTGACCTTCGCCGTTATCGTGGTGTCATCAATCACCGCGCCCGCCGTTCGCTCGTCCGCAAATGCGACGCCAGACGCCAACGTGAGCGCAGCTGCAAAGGCTAAAATAGTTTTTTTCATTGAAATTTCCTCGTAGTTTTCAGTGCGGACGTCAACCGAGCGTGCACACGCTACGGGTTAAGGTTGCAATGAATAACAGTGCACTTGGCATGCCATTCGCAGATCGCGCATGGACATCGCCCAAAACAGACGCATCCCGCCCATTTGGATGCCAACGCGAGACGAACACGCTGACACCTGTGCAACTATTACAAAAATCCTTAGTAGAACGTACGCGCCATTACTTCAATCAACAGTGGCGATGGTGGCGCGTGGGCGCGCTACCGCTTGCGCTTGCGTTGAGCAGCTGCGGCGGTCCGCAGATTCGCATGAACTCACCGGTGCGCGAGAGCGAATCGCTTCCGATCATCACGGCCGAAGGATTCGCGTCCCCAAAGCGAGATAATTTACTGGTCAACCAAGCGTTACGGAGCCGCGCCGTGGCTTCGGCCACGGACGACCTGCTCGACGCCGTGCGGCAGGCGTGTCCTTTAGCACCGCTGGTGGCGGGCAATCAAGTGACCATATTGAACGATGGACCATCGACATTTGCAGCGTTCGCCGCCGCCGTTGGCAACGCGCTGCATCACATCCACCTGGAAACTTATATTTTCGCCGACGATGCACTTGGACGATCTTTCGCCGAGTTGCTTGCGGCAAAGAGTCAGCAAGGGGTCGAGGTGCGGGTGTTATATGACGGACTCGGCTCTATCGCGGCCGATTCCCGTTTTTTTGACAAACTGCGCCACGCCGGCGTTCAGGTGATCGCTTTCCGCCCATTAGACGACCTGACCAATGTCGTGAACGGCGGCGTCAATAATCGAGATCATCGGAAGATACTGATCGTCGACGGACACACGGCATTTGTCGGCGGGATCAATATCAGCGAAACCTACAATCGCGGTTCGGGGTCTTCGCCAAAAGCCGTCGTCGATTTAACAGATGGGTGGCGCGATGTGCAAGTTGAAATTGACGGACCCGTCGTTAAGCAATTTCAAGCACTGTTTTTCTCGACGTGGGTCCGCTCCGGCGGCACTGCGAACGCCTCATCAACCGCATACTACCCCACACTCAAGCCTCAAGGGCATTCGCTTATCGCGGCAGTTGCCAGCGAATATGCCGCGAAAAATGAAGGCCAGATACATGCGGTGTATCTTTCGGCAATCCGCCACACGCAGCGCAGACTTTGGATCACTCAGGCTTATTTTACGCCGGATAAATCGCTGCTCGAAGCGCTGATGGCAGCAGCGCGGCGCGGCGTAGACACTCGAATATTGCTTCCTGGTTTTAGCGATTCATCCCTGGTATTGAATGCTTCTAGGGCAATCTATGACAGGCTCCTCGAGAGTGGCGTAAAACTCTTTGAGTACGAGGCGGGCTTTGTGCATTCGAAAACGCTGACGGTAGACGGCGTTTTGTCCATCGTGGGTTCGGCGAATATGGATCTGAGGAGTCTACTGCACAATAACGAAGTCGCGGCGGTCATTGCTGACAACTTAACCGCGGCCGAGCTGGATGCGTTTTATCTCAAGGACTTGACCGATGCGCGCGAGATTCGGTTAGCACAGTGGCGCAAGCGACCGCTACGCCAGCGCGCGATGGAACAAGCCGCCACCCTGATGTGGTTTTGGATTTAGCGGATCTCATTAATCCAGACGTTCAACGCCTATCAGCTGCCAACTCAAACACCCACAGCACGCCACCCTGCGGCACGTGGGTTTTCTTGCCGAAGGCCTTGTCGAGGAATTCCTGTTTGCGTTGTGCATCGACGCCCCAGCCCGACTGCACCGCGATGTACTGCACGCCATCGAGTTCGTAGGTACTGGGCACACCGACGACGCCAGAGTTAGTGCGCTGTTGCCATAAAATCTTGCCGGTCGTGGCATCAAAGGCGCGAAAATAGCGATCGTTGGTGCCGCCAGAGAATACCAGCCCACCGCCGGTCGTGAGCACCGGGCCCCAGTTGTGATATGGGAACTTCACGGTCCAAGCTTTTTGGCCGGTCGCGAGGTTCCATGCTTGTAGCTCGCCGATGTGGTCACTGGCCTGCGCATGCGGGAACACTTCGATATTGGCAAACGAGGCGCCGAGATAAAGTTCGCCGCGACGATACTTGGCCGGTTCGCCGGTGATGGCACCGCAAAGGTTTTCGTTGGCCGGAATATAAAGCATGCCGGTGCCGGGGTTGTAGGCAACCGGTGGCCAGTCCTTGCCGCCCCACAGGCTGGGACAGAACTCCACGCGCTTGCCGATGCGGGGGATCTTGGTGTCATCGTAGGTGGGGCGACCCGTGAGGCGATCAAGGCTCGCATAGACATTCTGCCGCACATACGGTTTGGCATCGACAAAGCTGATGCGTTCCGCTTTGCGTTCCAACACCCACAAATAGCCGTCACGACCGGCGTGCACGAGGGCCTTCACGGTTTTGCCGTTGCGCGGCAAGTCGATTAGCAAGGGTGCAGCGACTTCATCCCAGTCCCAGGAATCGTTCCAGTGATACTGATGATAGCCGCGCAGCGCGCCGGTCTTGATGTCGAGTCCGAGCACCGAGCTCGAATAGAGGTTGTCGCCGGGCCGCGCCTCGCCAAGCCACGGTCCAGCATTGCCGGTGCCCCAGTAGGTGATCTGCGTTTCGGGATCGTAACTGCCGGTCACCCACACCGGCACGCCGCCACGCTTCCAAGTATCACCTGGCCAGGTGTCGTTGCCCGGCTCTCCAGGTCCCGGCACGGTGAAAGTTTTCCAGGCCGGTTGGCCGCTCTCAGCATCGAAGGCCTGGATAAATCCGCGGGTGCCGAATTCGCCGCCCGAAACGCCAATCACGATTTTGCCGTCGGCCGCGAGTGGGGCGAGGGTCATGTAGTAACCCCCGAGATAGTCTTCGACTTTCTGCTCCCACACCACTTCGCCGGTCGCGGCGTCGAGCGCGACGAGAAAGGCATCGACCGTCGCGAGATAGACCTTGTCACCATACAACGCGACGCCGCGATTGGTCGGGTGCAGTTGAAACAAATCCTCGGGCAGTTCGCGCTGATAGCGCCACACCTGTTCGCCGGTCCGTGCATCGAGCGCGAGCACATGGTTCTGCGGCGTGGTGATGAACATGCGGCCTTCGTTCACGATCGGTGGTGACTGATGCGCTTCGGTCATGCCGGTCGAGAAGGTCCATGCCGGCCGGAGGTTGCCGACGTTGGTCGCGTTGATCGACGCGAGTGGACTGTAGCCCCAACTGTTGTAAGTGCCGCGATACATGAGCCAGTTGCGCGGCTCTGGGGCAATTAGACGTTCGTTGGTGACTGCGGGGTAGGTGAGGTTCTCGGCAGCGATTGTCGAGGTCGTGGTCAGCACGCAGGCGAACAGCCAGCAGGAGAGGCGCAACGGCATGTGAATTTCCTGTCTCGTATGAGTTAAGTGCTTTTGATGCCGATTTTCCCGCTGAATTTCCCACTGACCACGAAGTGCTGTGCGTGCTGCGCGATGGGCAGGGCGGGCAGGGGGCGTGGCGCCGGTCCGGTCATCACTTGGGCATGCTGGGTGACGGCGAACTCGGAACCATGACAGGGACATATGAGATGTCCCGTGTCCGGTTTCCACTCCGAGACCGCGCAAGCGGCATGCGTACAAATACCCGAGTAGGCGATGATGTCCTTTGCGGCATGGCGTTGTGAGATCTTATCGAGGGCAGTGGGATCCACGCGCAACAGCAGAATCTGGTTCGTACGCGCTTTTTCCCGCACCACGCCGCTGACAGGATCGCGCGGATAGACCACCAGCGGAGACCCATCCAGCGGCACGTCCGTCGCGTGTACCAGACGCCCGTCGTTCTCCCAGCTCGGAAATGCGAGTTCGTCGCCGATTTGCGGTGGCAGTTTTGCCGGGGAGAGCGCGGCTGCCTTGGCGGCGGGAACGACACCAAGCACTGCGGCACCGAAGGCGCGGAGCAACCATTGTCGCCGCGCGTAACAGCATGGGCTGATCGGTTTGATCCCATCGGCGCGCGTTTCTTTCATCTCTAAAATTGCCACCGCGCGTTCTACTGTGTCAGCCGCGCGGTCTGCGCGCGATGAAACTTGTGGCAGGTGATACACGTTGAGGCGAGTTTGCCTTCACCGGCATCACCGCTGCCATGGCAGGTCCGGCAGGATTCAATGCCGGGCAGCATCACGTCTGCACTGGTCTCGGAACGTTCGGCGTCCCGGTGGCAGTCGCTGCAGGGTTGGGTCGCGTGCTGTGAGTGGCTGAAGTGGGATTGCGGCAGCCAGGCGGCAGGAATATTCACGGGCTTCATGCGCCATGCGTCGGCGCCATTGTCCTGACCCTGGCCAGTCGGTTCCACCGTATGACACACCCCGCAGGTGGTGTAGGCCAGCATTTCAGCAGAGGCAAGCTTGGCGGTGCGTTCGGCCCAGTCAATCGCCGCCTGCTGCTCGGTCGGAGTCAAGGCCTGTCCTGGTCGGCGCCGGGCTTGCACGATGTCCGGCGCGAAGGCGTTCGGATAGCCTCCGCGCAGCCCCCACGCCAGGTAGTAATCGCGAACCGCTCCCAGCGCCGCCTCGAGGTCCCCATGCGGGACTTCACGCACCACATCACCCGGGATATTCAGTTGATGGCACTCATGGCAATTCTTCTCGAAAGTCACCGGTTGCATACGCCCGCCGCCGGGCTCTGCGGTGTGGCAGTCCGCGCAGGCGAGCTTCACCGTGCCGCGCGTGGGGCTCTCCATGCCAGCGCCTTTGAGATGGCCCGCATGTGAGAACTCGACCCCTGGGCTCTCGTGCAGGGCATTTTTATCGGTGATTGCGATCCGTTGTGTGAGCGACTTCTGACCGATGTAGTGAGTGATCGCTGGTCGGAACTCGGGGTGGTCGCCGCCAAAATCTCCTACATTCGCGACTTTGGTGGTGGCCAACACGGATTTCAGATCCGCGTGGCAATTCACGCACAGGTGCTCATCACGGCGCACGATCGAGGCTTTGCCCGTGTGCTCGTGATGACAGGTGCCGCAGCGCGCGGTGTCGAACATGCCGGCCGCTAAGACCTCGGCTTCGGCGTGGTGCCGGGTGTCCTGATGGCACGTGAGACAGGCACTGTTACGGGTCGGCATAAACGGTACGGTGTGGCACGCATTGCAGTCCGCGCCGAAGTGCGCGTGGGCCTCGCTCACGGGGCCACTTGACCAGGCGTGGTCGGACGGGAGCAGTGGCAGATACCGCAACCATTTCCCGACCGGTGGCACCAGCGCCGCGAGCAGCGGAATCAAGATAAACAGCACCGCGATCCCGCCGGCAAGGCCTAAGGCCCAGGGCCGTTTCTTCAAACCCGCGGCCGCGAGATCGAGTTTCGCGCGCTTGAGCAGGGCGGCTTCAGTTTCGCGTCCGCGTGCAGAGGCATCCTCGCTGATCTCGATCGCGAGATTGCAGCCGGGCGCGGTGCCGATCCGCAAATGGTAGCCCCCGAGTTCGAGTCGATCGCCGGGTGTCAGTACCGCCGCCTGGACCACCACGCCGTTGTAGTGGAAACCGGTGCTGAGATGCGATTGCAGACGAATTTTGCCGTCCGGGCCTTCGAGCAGCTCCGCGTGCGCGAGCGCGATGCGCAGATTTGACAGATGAATTTCTTGATCAGTGCCGCGCCCAATGCGGAGCTTCGATCCTTGCAGCGGGATATCCTGGCGGGTATCGCTGGTTTTGGTCGTATGCGAGAGGTGGCGAATAAGGACGCGCATCGGGACTACCAGTAATAGAAGACCGCGAAGATATGCGCGAACAGCGCCGCCAGCAGGCCCACAGACAGCGGCACGTGGAGATACAACCAGAACCCTAGCCGCGACTGATATTGGATATCCCGCTGGACGCGCTCGACCAGCATACGTTTGCGCGAAATGAGATCAAATAAGCGCCGGATTTTCTCCAGGCGCTCCGGCCCGCCGCCATCCGCCATCATGTGGCCGGCCAGAAAGGAAATCGCCGTGGCATCCTGGTTCTCGATTTCGGCAATTGGGGCTGCGGAGCGCTCGATGCGGGACTCGATTCGCTTGCGGACTTCATCGAGGCCCTGCGTGACTCCCCCGCTACTGGCCCGACGTGCCGGATCGCCGAATAACTGTTCCCATACTGGGCCCCCGAGCACCGTTTCCTCGATCGATTGCAAGACCACTTTATGCGCATCCTTGCCGACCTGATCGGCGAGCGTGAGGCTTTCACGGTCGAGATCAGCGACTTCGCTGATCATGACCGCGCGCGTCATCCCGCCACGGTTCTCGGCGAGCAGGCGCGGGTAACTGAGATAGGCATAAAGTCCGTAGAACCCGCTCACGACCACGAGCATGGTCAGCACATAGGCCAGCGTGTGGATATTCAACCCTAGTTGGAAGCTGGTGTGCAAGGTCACGATCACCACCAGGGCGGTGCCGAGGTAGATATGCGCGGACAACCACGCGAGGAGTCGATCGTTGGTGCCGTGGTAGAGGCGTTTGCGGACCCCGAACCAGGCCAGCCATGCGATCAGGCCGGCGCCTAGACTGCCGAGCGCATAACCAAGCCAAGTGCCGCCGTTCGGCGGATCGGCCGGGTCATGGATCGCGTAAGCCAGGATCGCAAGCATGCACAAACCGAGCGCAATTTTGAGGTAGAAAAAATTCCGATAACTGAGAAAAGACTGGTGCATTGAACGATATTGACCGACGGTTTAACGCGCGATGGCCACGGGGTTAGCGGACGATCGCCATAAATTCCTGGGGACTCACGCGGATCGCCGCACCGGTCGGGCAGGCGCGTACGCAGGCCGGGCCGCCAGACTGGTCCTTGCACATATCGCATTTCACGGCTTTCTTAGGGCTTGATTTGTCCTCGCTGTGGAACTCGGTGCCTGGGGCCGAGCCTTTACCCAGCAGCAGCCACTGCCAGAGGCTGGGCTTCGGCGGTTCGCCCTTGACCGCCATCTGGATCACGCCATAGGGACAATTTTGCTCGCAGTTGCCACAGCCGATGCAGTTGTCCGCGATGTAAACCTCACCTTCCACCGAGCGATGAATGGCGTCTGGCGGGCAGTCCTTCATGCAGTGCGGATGTTCGCAATGTCGGCAGGAAGTTGGCACGTGAACACTGGCGTAGCTGGGGCCTGCGGCGCGATCGAGCAACGAGGTGCCCTGATGCGTATCCGCACAGGCTTTTTCGCAGTTGTCGCAACCGACGCATAACGCTTCGTCGATTAGGAGTACGTCGGTCGCCTCGCCGATGCCCTGGGCGACCAAGAACTCGATCATGTTGCCGGCCGTCCCCTGATTGGTGCGGCTGCGGGCGATATCGCGCAGGCGCGCTTGCGCCTTGGCTTTGAGTTCCGTGTCGAGATCCGGGTAGCAGGCGAGCAGTTCGCGGAAGATTGCGCCTGGCAGTTGGATGGTTTCGGTGGCGACTGCGGCACGCACGGTCGCCGTGCGCGGTGAATCCGTCAACAACGCGAGCTCGCCCACATAATTCCCGGAGGGCAGGTAGGCGATCACGATGTCGCGGCCGCCGATCGCATGCGAGACCGTGACCGAACCGCTACGGATCAGGTGCAGGTAATCGCCGGCGTCACCCTCTTTGAACAGCACCTCGCCGGGACTGTACTGCCGAATCCGAGCGGTATGGACCACCTCGATCAGGTCTTCTTCCGGGACTTCGGGCGCGATATGCATGCGAATCGCGCGCAACAGGAATGCTTCATCTATCGTGCGTTTGACCGACTCGACGGATTGCAGGAGCCTGTTCATTGAACGGCGCGGCGTTTCGATCAACACGCAGTTCTCACCCGCCGTGATCGTCGCGCTGCGCCGCCGCCCTGAAATCAACGACATCTCACCGAAGAATTTGCCTTCCGCAAGCGGAATGGTCCGCGACGGATTGTCCGGATCGAGCCGGATAAAGACGCTGCCGCGCAAAATTGAGAAAAAGGTATCGGTGTAGTCGTTGTGCTCAACCACCACTTCGCCCGGCGCCGGCGTTCTGATCTCGGAATCAAGCAGAAACTCGCGCAACTGCAAGGGCGTTAGCCCTTCGAATAACGGGATGGTTTCGCGGATCGCGGTGATCGCGCGATCGACGTTGGTTAGGCCAGCCACCTGGGTAAACTTGGCCCGCAACAATCCTTCGTCAGCTGGCTCCACCGCGCGGCCGCAGATGAATTCGACGACCTCATAGCCTTGGTTGATGCACTGTTTGATGAGCGGATAGCCCGCCAGGGCGCCGATGACATAGAGTCCAGGCACGTTTGATTCGTAGCGCGGTGAGACGGCGGGCACTGCCACGGGATCGTCGCTTGGGAAGGTAATGCCGCAGGCTTCGACGAATTT
>JAYTEX010000079.1:0-9408 GCA_043734785.1 Pseudomonadota bacterium
CGCCAGGGCGCAATAGTAGGGTTTGCGACGACCGCTCGACAAGTGCAGTGAGGGCTCTAGCCTACTGGGTCAGCGCGTCAGGCCGAAATAAGACCCGACAAATGCCTGGTGGTTGGTATGCCTGGCGCCGTTCCGCGGCTGGCCAAGACGCCCCGCTCAAGACTACCCTACGCGGATGTCATCGAACCCTCCCCTCGCACGTTTCTCGATCTGCCTGATCGAAGACGCGCAACACCGTCTACTTTTTCTGAAACGTGCTGCTGATCGCGTGCTTGGTCCCAATCTGTGGGGCTTTCCCGCCGGCCACATCGAAGTGAACGAATCCGCGCGCGATTGTGCGTACCGCGAAATGGCCGAAGAAATCGGCCCAACCGTGCGCGTTCAAGAATTGCGCACGCTCGGTCCGCTCCGCGATTCGTTCTACGGCGGCGTCTACGAAATTCATCTGTATCACATGCGTTGGCAATCCGGTCTGATCGTGCTCAATCACGAACACACCGCCTATTGCTGGGCAGATGTGGAAACCTATCGCGCACTCGAACTAATGGCCGGGATCGAAGAAGACATCGCGCTGCTCGACATCTGGCCACGCGCGGCCTTGAATCTCACCCGCTTGCCGCCACATCTGCGGGTGCCATGAGCGCGATTCCGCTGACCTATGATGAATTCGGAAGTGGGCCACCGCTCGTCATCCTGCACGGCCTGTTCGGCAGTGCGCGTAACTGGCAGCGCTATGCCCGGGCACTCGGGGCTCGCTATCGCGTGCTGGCAGTCGATCAGCGCAATCACGGTCGATCTCCGCACAGCGATCGACATGACTACACCGCGCTCGCGGCCGATCTCACCGCCCTTCTCGACGAACTCGACCTCACCAGCGTCATCCTGCTTGGCCACAGCATGGGCGGCAAGGCGGCGATGACGCTGGCACTCACGAAGCCGACGCGACTCGCGAAGCTGATCGTGGTCGACATCGCGCCAGTGGCCTATGCCGATCAGCACACGCCCGTCCTCGATGCGATGCTCAGTCTGCCGCTCGCGAGCATCACACGGCGGGAGGCCGAGCGCGCACTCGAGTCATCCGTACCCGATCCTGCTATTCGTATGTTCCTGCTGCAGAACCTGCAACTTGATGCCGCTGGCGCGCGCTGGCGCCTGAATCTACCCGCACTGCGGCGATCGATGCCAGTGCTCGTCGGTGCGCTCCCGGTCGCCGCCAACGCGCAGTTCATGGGGCCGGTGCACTTTATCCGTGGCGGGGGCTCAGATCGCGTGCGGGACGAGGATTTTCCGGTGATCGGGAATTATTTCCCGAACTACCGAGTACACACCGTGCCGAACGGCGGCCACTGGCCGCATGCCGAAGCTCCCACCGAGTTCGAGGTATGCCTGGCGCGCGCATTGATGTAAGGATAATGAGCACCCCGCAGCACGGCGCGCATCAATGAACTGTTTCGAGAAAAATGCGCGGATTATGCGGCCGCACCCAGATTTGCTCGCCCGCCACCCACGCCTCGGCGAGGAACCGCTCGCGAGTCACTTCGGCATCGATGGAGCCTTCGCCATCCGCGCGTTCCAGCTCGAGCCGCACCACGGCGCCGACGCGACGCTGCGTGCGCAGCCGCGTTTCGATTCCGCCTTGGCCATCTTGCACCCGCGCGAGACGTAGTTCATGGGGTCGCGCATACAGCGTGGCGGACTGATCGACATTGTTCCCCGGTTGATCGAGCTTAAGGCGCAGATTGCCAATCTCCGCGTGATTAGCCCGCACGCGTGCCTTGAAAGTATTCACCTCACCAAGGAACTGATAGACGAATGGTGTTGCTGGTTGTTCGTAGACCTCTTCTGGCGATCCAATCTGCTCGATACGCCCGCCGTTCATCACGACCACCGTGTCGGCAACTTCCAGTGCTTCTTCCTGGTCGTGGGTCACGAAAATGCTTGTCACATGGAGTTCGTCGTGCAGTTCACGCAACCACCGGCGAAGCTCCTTGCGCACGCGCGCATCGAGCGCACCGAACGGTTCGTCTAGCAACAGGACTTTAGGATTCACCGCCAGCGCGCGCGCGAGGGCAACGCGTTGACGCTGACCGCCCGATAGTTGAGAAGGATACCGGTGCGCTAAACCTTGCAGTTGCACCAGTTCGAGCAGCTCGCAGACTTTAGCGTTGATGGCGGGCTCGCTCGGCCGTTGATGACGCGCCTTGACCGTCAGCCCGAACGCGATGTTGTCAAATACCGTCATGTGCTTGAACAACGCGTAATGCTGGAATACGAAACCTACACGGCGCTCGCGCGCCGGCACTCGCGTCATCTCATCGCCGTCGAAGCGCACATGCCCCTGATCGGCCTGGTCGAGGCCAGCCACAATCCGGAGTAAGGTGGTCTTGCCGCAGCCGGAGGGACCCAGCAGAGCGACCAACCCACCGGTCGGGATCTCCAGACTCACGTTATTGAGGGCGCGAAAACCGACAAAATGCTTGCTGACATTCTCGATCACGATACTCATGGGACTTCATCCAGTTTGGCAATTGCGAATGGCGGAATATCTCGTGTGGCACGTTCGGCACGCGACTCGACCCAGGTTTTGAGCGCTAGGGTGACTAGCGCAAGCGATAAGAGAATCGAGGCGGTCGCGAATGCCGCGACAAAGTTGTATTCGTTGTAGAGAATCTCGACGTGCAAGGGCAGCGTATTGGTGAGTCCTCTGATGTGGCCGCTGACGACTGACACCGCACCGAACTCACCCATGGCGCGCGCGTTGCACAGGATCACGCCGTAAAACAACGCCCACTTGATGTTCGGATAGGTCACCCGCCAAAAGGTCTGCCAGCCATTCGCGCCCAAGGAGGCAGCCGCCTCTTCTTCGTCAGTTCCCTGCGCCTGCATGACGGGGATCAGCTCGCGCGCGATAAACGGAAACGTCACGAAGATGGTGGCGAGTACGATGCCCGGTACCGCAAAGATGATCTTGACGTCATGGGCGGCCAGCCAGGGACCAAACCATCCTTGCAAGCCGAATAACAACACATAGACCAAGCCGGCGATGACCGGCGATACCGCGAAGGGGAGATCGATCAAGGTGATCAGCAGTTGCTTGCCTTTAAACTCGAACTTGGCGATCGCCCAGGCCGCGCACACACCAAAGACGAGATTGGCGGGCACTGCAATCGCGGCGGCGGTCAAGGTGAGTCGCAAAGCGGCCCGTGCATCTGGCTCAGCCAGCGCAGCCCAGAACACCTCTAGGCCTTTGCTCAGCGCCTGCGTGAGTACCAGCACGAGCGGCAATACCAGCGAGACGCCTAGAAACGCCACCGCGCTCGCGATCAATGCGAGTCTGATCCACGCCGGTTCGCTCAACGCAGCGGAGATACGCGCACTCATCGCGCTTGCTCCGCGCGTCTGCTCCACGCCTGCAACAGGTTGATCACGAGCAGCACAATGAACGACATCACGAGCATGGCGAGGGCGATCGCAGTCGCTCCGACATAGTCATATTGTTCGAGCTTCACGATGATCAACAATGGCACGATCTCGGACACCATCGGCATGTTGCCAGCGATGAAAATCACCGAACCGTATTCGCCCAAACCACGCGCAAAAGCCATCGCAAACCCAGTCAACAACGCGGGCGTCAGACTGGGCATAATGACGCGAGTGAAGGTCTGCCAGCGCGATGCGCCGAGCGTCGCCGAGGCTTCCTCGAAACCACTGTCGAGGGACTCCAGCACCGGCTGCACCGTTCTGACCACAAACGGTAACCCGATGAACGTGAGCGCGACCACGATGCCAACCGGTGTAAATGCCACCTTAATCCCCCATTCCGCGAGATAACTGCCAAGCCAACCCTTGGGCGCATATAAAGCCGTCAGCGCAATGCCCGCAACCGCAGTCGGAAGTGCAAACGGAAGATCGACCAGGGCATCGCACACGCGCCGTCCCGGAAATCGATAACGCACCAACACCCAGGCAACGAGCAGGCCGAACACCAAATTGATCAGCGCCGCAATGAAGGCCGTCAAGAAACTGACCCGGTAGGCTGCAAGCACGCGGGGCGCGGTCACGGCATCCCAGAACACCGGCCAGCCCTGCTCAGCAGATTTAAGCACGGTCGCCGAAAGCGGCACCAGCACAATCAGCGCGAGATACAACAACGTGATCCCGAGCGTCAGATTGAATCCTGGCAGCACACTCTCGCGTCGGAAGCGACCGCGCCAAGCCGTGCGCTTGAAATAGGCGCGGCTCAGCAGCGGCAGATTTTCTGCCGTCGCATTGGGAACTGTCGCGATGGTCGTGACTCTGGCAATCAAACTTGTCATGTAGTCCGCTATTGCGGCAGGAAAATCTGATCGAACAAGCCACCGTCCGCGAAATGCGTTGCCTGCGCCTTCTTCCAGCCGCCGAACTCCGTGTCGATCGTTACCATTTCAGTATCGACGAACTGGGCGGCATAATTCGCTGCGACCTTCGAGTTGCGCGGACGATAGAAATTGCGTGCGGCAATGTCCTGTCCCTCGTTGCTATACAAATACTCGAGATAAGCCTGCGCCACCTCGCTGGTGCCGTGCTTGGCAGCGACACTTGCGACCAACGCGACCGGCGGCTCGGCAAGAATGCTGAGCGAAGGCGTGACGATTTCGAACTCCCCTGCGCCGAGTTTCTTCACAGCGAGATAGGCTTCATTCTCCCATGCAATAAGCACATCCCCAATGCCGCGCTCAACGAAGGTCGTGGTAGCGCCGCGCGCGCCGGCATCGAGCACTGCGACATTCCGGAACAGCTTACCTACAAACTTCTTGGCGGCATCGTCCGATCCGTGCCTGTGTTTGGCATAAGCCCAGGCCGCTAGATAATTCCAGCGCGCACCGCCCGAGGTCTTGGGATTGGGTGAGACCACGCTCACGTCGCTGCGAATGAGATCATCCCAATCTTTAATGCCTTTCGGATTACCTCTACGCACCAGCAGTACGATAGTGGAGGTATAGGGGGTGCTGTTATGTGGCAGGAGTGTCTGCCATTGCTGGCTGAGCAGCCCGGATTTTTCCGCAATGGCGTCGATGTCGTAGGCCAGCGCCAGCGTGACAACATCGGCTTCCAGACCATCGATGACCGAGCGGGCCTGTTTGCCGGAACCACCATGCGACTGATTGATGGTGACCTTTTCTCCGTTGTGCCCGGCCGCCCAGTGCGTGGCAAACGCCGCGTTGATCTCCTGGTAGAGTTCCCGGGTAGGGTCATAGGAGGCATTGAGCAAGGTCACCTCGGCGTGTGCGGTAAACGTGAGCGCGATCGATACAAGCGCGACACAGAAGCGCTGAATAGCGAGTGAGCCGAGAGACTCACGTGGGTCATTACTTAAAAGTGGATCTATTCTCATGTCTCTCTCAGTTGTTAGGTTAAGTCCCCATGGCAATTAAGGGAGAGCAAGCGGCGTGCCATCTAACGCGCAATCAGCTTTAACCTGCATGAACAACGAATTGGCGCGGATACTAAACTTTCATCCCTTATGGATCTGTTATATTTAAAGGGTGTCCGCTTAATATAGTGGGTACCCTTTAAATATCGTGGATGCACTCAGTGTTGAATGAGCAATCTATTGCGGTCGATCTGTGGCGAGAGGTCGGTCGCCACCTCGCGCTCGCCGAGATACTCGAGGCCTTAGCCGTTTTTCTTCGCACGCGAATGGCGCTCGCGCATCTGACGGTTTGGCATTTGGACGGCGCACAGCTCGCACTCGCGCCACTTGCGTCATCGCAGACCGGGCCGTTGATGTACCCGTCCACCCAGTCTGTCACGCTATCGAAGGCAGGACACCGGACTCTCCGCGAATGGCTCGCCAGTCATCCCGTATCCTTTCCCGGTCGCGACATGGCACTGCCAGCGTTGCTCGCGCCCTTGATGCAGCGAACCAGAAAATCTGCCACAGCTTTGCTGACCATGACTGACCTGCAGCACAAACCTTGCGGTGTGGTCGTGGCAGTGTTTTCGCATAACGTGGTGTCTGAACGCTCACGCGGATTGCTGGCGCAGGCCCGAGAACCGCTCGCAGCAGCGCTGCAGAATGAACTTCGCCACCGCGAAATGGACGCCTTACGCGCAAGCGCCGATGCTGAGCGACAATCCCTGCTGCATCGCATGGGTCGAGAATCATTGGATAACGTGATCGTCGGTGCCTCTGAGGGTTTGAAACTCGTTCTGCAAAGAGTCGATCAAGTAGCGCGCGTCGATGCATCGGTTCTGTTGCTTGGCGAGACCGGCTCGGGCAAAGAGGTTGTTGCGCGTGCGATACATGAACGATCATCCCGTGCACATTGCCCCATCCTGCGGGTGAACTGTGGCGCGGTGCCACAGGAGTTGATCGATTCCGAACTTTTCGGGCACGAGAAAGGAAGCTTTACCGGCGCCGGCAACCAGCGCAGAGGGTGGTTTGAACGTGCCGATGGTGGCACGCTTTTTCTGGATGAAATCGGTGAGTTGCCGCTTGCAGCCCAAGTCCGGTTCCTGCGCGTCCTGCAGGAAGGCGTATTATTCCGCGTGGGTGGCGAACAACTCGTGAAAGTCAATGTGCGGATCATCGCTGCGACCCATCGCGATCTTGCTGCGATGGTGAGCCGTGGCGAGTTTCGCGAAGATCTGTGGTATCGGATCGCCGTTTTTCCGATTTTGATACCTGCGCTGCGCGAAAGACAGCAAGACATCCCTGCACTCGCGCATCACTTCGCGCAACGTGCCGCGGTCAAACTCGGTTTGCCGCAACGTCTGCCGAATGACGACGATATCGCGCTGCTCCGAACCTACGACTGGCCCGGTAACGTGCGAGAAATGGCCACGGTGATCGAACGCGCGGCACTGCTCGGTGAGGGGCGTCGCCTCGCGATCGCTGCCGCCCTCGGGTTAGCGACGACCCGCACCCACCAGCAGAGCGACTCCAGCATTCTGCTCACACTCGACCAGGTGATGGCACAACATATCAAGCTCGCCCTCGAGACCACTCAGGGTCGTATCGAGGGCGCACACGGCGCGGCGCAATTGTTAGGAATAAATCCCAATACCTTGCGTTCTCGTATGCGCAAACTCGGCATCTCGCGATTCAAATTGCCATGAGGAGGCCCCTGCAATGACTGTCTCTATCGTACGCCTCGGGAGCCCACGCCTGGCCAACGAAGGGCCCAGAATTGGCACCGTGCGGTTCCCACCGCGGGGTGTTTCAAAAGCGGCGCGCGCGAGCGAAAACTGGTTCGACGTGTGGTTTCCGAATCTCGCCCCGCAGCCTGCGACCATCAAACTTTCGCGGGCGGACGATGATCCTCGCACCTGGGCGCGTTTCGCGCGTCTGTATCGGCGCGAGATGGGGAGCCCGGAAAACCAACGTACGCTGGACCTCTTCGCGACGTTGTCCCACCACACCAATTTCTCGGTCGGTTGCTACTGCGCGGACGAATCCCGCTGCCATCGGTCGATTTTGCGGGATTTACTGCTTGCCCACGGCGCGCAACTGGGCTGACCATCCGTTGTCTGGACGCCGCAGGTACCCACAGGCACAATGCGCGCTCGTCAAAATTCACGACAAAATAGTGCAATTCCTATGTCTAATCTCTCCGTCAAAAAAGTGGTCCTGGCCTATTCCGGCGGGCTCGATACCTCGGTCATCCTGAAGTGGCTGCAGGAAACCTATGCCTGCGAGATCGTGACTTTCACTGCCGATATCGGACAGGGTGAAGAACTTGAACCCGCGCGACGCAAGGCAGAACTGCTCGGTGTGAAGGAGATTTTCATTGAGGATCTCCGCGAAGAATTCGTCCGCGACTTCGTGTTCCCGATGTTTCGCGCGAACACGGTCTATGAAGGCGAATACCTGCTCGGTACGTCAATCGCCCGTCCGTTGATCGCCAAGCGTCTGGTCGAAATCGCACGCATGACGGGCGCCGATGCGATCTCGCACGGCGCGACCGGCAAAGGCAACGATCAGGTTCGCTTCGAACTCGGCGCCTATGCCTTGCAGCCCGACATTCGCGTGATCGCTCCATGGCGCGAATGGACACTGACCTCGCGTGAGACCCTACTCGCCTATGCGAAGCAGCATGGGATCCCCATTGAGTACCAGACCACCGGCACCAAGTCGCCCTATTCGATGGATGCCAACCTGCTGCACATCTCCTACGAGGGCGGCGTGCTGGAAGATCCCTGGACGCCGGCTGAAGATGCGATGTGGCGCTGGTCGGTATCACCTGAAACCGCGCCAGATCAGGCAAGCCTGCTTGATCTGGAATTCGAACATGGCGACCTGGTCGCGATTGACGGCAACCGCAGGTCACCCGCGACACTGCTGGAGGAACTCAATCGGGTGGGTGGCGCGAATGGGATCGGGCGTCTCGATCTGGTTGAGAATCGCTATGTCGGCATGAAGTCGCGCGGCTGTTATGAAACGCCAGGTGGCACGATTCTGCAGAAGGCGCATCGCGCGATCGAATCGATCACGCTCGATCGCGAAGTCGCGCATTTGAAAGACGAACTCATGCCACGTTACGCCGCGCTGGTTTATAACGGCTACTGGTGGAGTCCAGAGCGCCTGATGCTGCAGAAGATGATCGATGAGTCACAGCGGCGCGTGAACGGAAGCGTGCGATTGAAGCTCTATAAGGGCAACGTGAGCGTGGTTGGCCGCCGCTCCGAGCGCGACAGCCTGTTCAATACCACCCTCGCGACCTTCGAAGATGACGCCGGCAGCTACAATCAGGCCGATGCGGGTGGCTTCATCCGCCTCAACGCGCTGCGCATGCGGGTTGCCGCACGGCGCGACAGCTAGCACTGGGCCCTAGCACTGCGTCAAGAACCGCGCGCCGAGTAACAACTGGCGTTGCTGCAGATCGCGCAGAATATCGCGCCCATGACGGAGCAAGGTCTCCGGCTGGGGATGACGGATTTCGTCGCTTAATTGTCGTAGCAAGGTAGCGCCCGCCTGTGCTGCCGTGTTGGTCTCGATCATCTCCACCAAGCGCGCAGTCACCGGGGTGAGTTGGGCGAACGCGACACTGTCGTCGCGCGCACGGAACACGACCAGATACGTGGATTCGGGCGGCGGCGCTTCTGGCATGTAAGCAGGCCCGATGCGATGGACCGGATAGCGATACACCATGGAGCGCGCGAGCGGATTGAGCACGGGTATGTGATCACACGGATCGGCCTCGGGGTCGAGCGGGATCGACGCTAGTTCACGCGGATCGTAACTCGTCTCGAGTTCCAGCCATTCGTAATGCGCGAGTTCACGCAGAAATCCAGGATCACCATCCGCTATCGGTCGCGCTACCAGATAGCGCAGGAACTCGCCGGGGATCCGCGAGCACAATGGGGTGCGCGCGCGATGGTGGGCAAGGAAACCCCTCACCAACCCTTCCCAGGGTGCCGCGAGCA
>JAYTEX010000080.1:0-5573 GCA_043734785.1 Pseudomonadota bacterium
AATCAATCCGATTGCGATGGAAGAAGGCTTGCGGTTTGCGATACGCGAAGGCGGACGTACCGTCGGTGCCGGTGTCGTCGCTAAGATCCTCGACAAGTAGACCTAAACGATAGGGTGTTGTGACCCTACCGGCATCGGCCGGGGGCACCAACTAACCCAAGGGCGAAAAATATGAATCAACAGGTCATCAGGATACGTCTCAAAGCGTTCGATCATCGACTCATCGATCAGTCGACGCGCGAGATTGTCGAAACTGCGAAACGTACCGGGGCGCAAATTCGAGGTCCGATCCCGCTGCCGTCCAGGCACGAGCGCTTTACCGTACTGACCTCCCCGCATGCCAACAAAGACGCGCGCGACCAGTACGAAATCCGCACCCACAAGCGATTGCTGGATATTGTGAATCCGACAGACAAGACGGTCGACGCTCTGATGAAGCTCGATTTGGCGGCAGGGGTTGACGTGCAGATTAAATTGAGCTGAGGCGTTTGAGGCAGAGCACCATGGCATTAGGACTGATTGGAATTAAGCGCGGAATGATGCGCGTGTACGCGGAAAACGGGCAGGCGATTCCGGTCACCGTGATCGAAGTCGATCCTAATCGCGTCACGCGGGTTAAAGCTTCCGAAACGGATGGCTACCGCGCAGTGCAAGTCACGGCTGGCACCAAACACCGCAACCGGATCAACAAGCCGGACGCTGGTGTGTTCGCCAAAGTGTCGGCGATAGCGGGGCGCGGACTGTGGGAATTCCGGCTGCAGGACGGCGAAGGCGATGAGCTTGCAAGCGGTGCGGAGATCAAGGTGGATATCTTTACTCCAGGCCAATATGTGGATGTGACTGGGACCACCATTGGTAAGGGGTTCGCTGGTACGATCAAGCGCCACCACTTCAGTATGGGCGACGCGACGCACGGCAATTCGTTGTCGCACCGCGCGCCGGGGTCGATTGGCCAGCGCCAAACTCCCGGGCGCGTCGTCAAGGGCAAGAAAATGTCTGGTCACATGGGCAATGTTCAACGCACGACGCAACGTTTGCAGGTGGTACGGGTCGATACCGAACGTAACCTGCTTCTGATCAAAGGCGCTGTCCCAGGCTCGAAGGGCGGCGATGTGTTCATCAAACCGACGGTCAAGAACCGCAAGAGTGAACAGGGTTAAAGCGCATGGAACTTCCATTACATTCATTCGTGAGTGGCGCCAGCACCGGAACTTTAACGGTAGCCGAGTCCATCTTCGGGCAGCCGTATAAAGAGGCGTTGGTGCACCAGATTGTGACCGCCTATTTCGCGGGCGCCCGGCAGGGCACCAAGGCGCAAAAGACGCGCGCCGAAGTGCGCGGTGGCGGAGCAAAGCCCTGGAAGCAGAAAGGTATGGGGCGAGCACGTGCGGGTACCTCGCGCGGCCCATTGTGGCGATCCGGTGGGCGCGCGTTCGCGGCGAGACCGCGTTCGTTCGTTCAGAAGGTTAACCGCAAGATGTACCGCGGGGCTCTGTGCTCAATCCTATCCGAGCTTATCCGTCAGGACCGCTTTATGGTGGTCGACCAGCTCGATGTGCAAGAGAAAAAGACGAAGCACTTGATCTCGGCACTCGACAAATTCGGTGTCAACGACGTGCTGCTGATTGCGGATGATGTCTCAGACGCACTGTACTTATCTGCACGAAATCTGCACTGGGTTGGTCTCGCCGATGTCGAGGCGGTCGATCCGGCGCTGCTCATTTCATTTGCAAAAGTCCTAATCAGCGAAGCAGCGCTGACGCGGCTTCAGGAGCAGCTGTCATGAACCAGGAAAGGCTGTTGCAGGTGCTGGTTGAGCCGCTGATGTCTGAGAAGGCCACGCGCGTCGCGGACAAGCACAACCAATATTTATTCAAGGTTTTGAATGACGCTACCAAGCCCGAAATCAGGGCGGCGGTGGAGCAATTGTTTAGTGTGCAGGTGGTCTCGGTTCGAGTGCTAAACGTCGGAGCACGCGCGAAGGCATTTCGCGGCCGAGTCGGCGCGCGGCATGCTTGGAAAAAAGCCTACATCACGCTGAAAAGCGGTTTCAGTATCGATTTCTCGGGCGCCGCGTAAGTACACTCGAGCAACCAGGACCCATTAGATGGCGCTTATAAAAACTAAACCCACCTCGCCCGGACGGCGCGGTCTCGTCAAGGTCGTGACTCCGGAACTCCACAAGGGCGCACCGTATGCGCCGTTGCTTGAGCCGCAGATTCAGAATTCGGGCCGCAACAACGCGGGCCGAATCACGGTCAGACATCGTGGTGGCGGTCACAAGCAACATTACCGCATTGTCGATTTCAAGCGACGCAAGGATGGCATCCCTGCTAAAGTCGAGCGTTTGGAGTACGACCCTAACCGCTCCGCTCACATTGCGCTGTTGCTATACGCGGATGGAGAACGCCGTTACATCATTGCACCGAAAGGGTTGGCTGCCGGGCAGACTCTGCGTTCCGGGAGCGATTCCCCGATCCAGGTCGGGAACTGTTTGCCCCTGCGTAATATCCCGGTTGGCGCGACGATTCATTGCGTGGAGCTCAGACCGGGCAAAGGCGCGCAGATCGGTCGCAGCGCGGGTACCGGTATCCAGTATGTCGCGCGTGAAGGCACGCATGCCACGCTGCGGTTGCGATCCGGCGAATTGCGGCTAGTTCCGATTGAATGCCGAGCGACGATCGGCGAAGTGGGGAACTCGGAACATTCCTTGCGGCAACTCGGCAAGGCTGGTGCCAAACGCTGGCGCGGTATCCGCCCGACGGTCCGCGGTGTCGCGATGAACCCGGTCGATCACCCACACGGTGGCGGCGAAGGACGAACGTCGGGAGGCCGCCACCCGGTTAGTCCGTGGGGTCAACCGACGAAGGGTTACAAAACTCGAACCAACAAGCGCACTGACAAAATGATCGTGCGTCGTCGCGATAAGCGCTAAGAGGCAAACGCAGCCATGCCACGTTCAATCAAGAAAGGCCCGTTCATCGACCATCACCTGCACAAGAAGGTGGAGACGGCGCGCGCCAACAACGATAAACGGCCGATCAAGACCTGGTCGCGACGTTCACTGGTAGTGCCAGATATGATCGGTTTAACGATAGCGGTCCATAATGGTCGCCAGCATATGCCGGTGTTCGTCACTGAAAATATGATCGGCCACAAGCTGGGTGAGTTCTCGCAAACCCGTACATTTCGTGGCCACATAGCGGATAAGAAGACCAAGTAAACGACAGGACGAGCAAAGCTTATGGGTACTACTGCAAAGCTTCAGCAGGCGCATATCACGCCGCAGAAAGCACGACTTGTCGCCGATCAAGTGCGAGGTCTTCCGGTGGACCGCGCGCTGAACCTGCTGGCGTTCAGCCCGAAGAAGGCGGCGGCTATGATCAAGAAAGTCCTGGAATCAGCGATTGCGAATGCGGAGCACAACGATGGTGCCGATGTCGACGAGCTTCGAGTCAAAACGATCATGGTCGACGAAGGGCCGATAATGAAGCGCTGGATGCCGCGTGCCCGCGGCCGAGCAAACCAGATTTTTAAGCGCACCAGTCACGTGACAATCGTGGTTGAAGAAGCAAGGTCCTAATCGGACCTACAACGCGCGAAGATTCAAGAGCCGAGTTTAAAGAGCGACAAATATGGGTCAAAAAGTACATCCGTACGGCATCCGCCTCGGTATCATCAAGGACTGGACATCCACGTGGTATGCGGACCGTCGTCGCTACACGGAATACCTGAACATCGATATCGCGGTGCGGACCTTCTTGCGCAAGAAGCTGGCCCACGCATCAGTGAGCCGGATTCAGATCGAGCGCCCAGCGAACAATGCCCGTATCATGATTCACACCGCTCGCCCAGGAATCGTGATCGGCAAGAAGGGCGAAGACATAGAATCGCTGCGCAAGCAGGTCGCGAAGCTCATGGGCATCCCGGTCCATCTGAGCGTCGAAGAAATACGCAAACCCGAATTGGATTCCTACCTGGTAGCCGAATCGGTCGCCCAACAGCTTGAACGCCGCATTATGTTTCGTCGCGCGATGAAGCGAGCAGTCTCAAATGCGCTTCGTTTGGGAGCACAAGGGATTAAGATAAACGTCGCAGGGCGGCTCAACGGTGCGGAAATCGCCCGCACCGAGTGGTATCGCGAAGGGCGGGTTCCATTACATACCCTGCGTGCGGATATCGATTACGGGTTTGCGGAAGCGAAAACGACCTACGGCATTATCGGAGTCAAGGTTTGGATTTTCAAAGGCGAAGTCATCAGCCGTACCGCTGAGCCCGCGGCAGAAGTGGTTGCCGAACAGGCGACGGCATCCTAGGAGTACATGAGCGTGTTACAACCGAAGAACACCAAGTATCGCAAGCAGCACAAGGGGCGCAATACTGGTCTTGCCCATCGCGGTAGTGCAGTCAGTTTTGGCGAATATGGATTGAAAGCACTGACGCGCGGGCGCCTTACGGCGCGCCAGATCGAGGCGGCGCGGCGCTGCATTACACGCGCTGTCAAGCGTGGTGCGAGGGTTTGGATCCGCGTGTTCCCAGACAAGCCAATTTCGAAGAAACCGCTCGAAGTGCGAATGGGAAGTGGCAAAGGAGCGGTCGAATATTGGGTGGCGCAAGTCAAACCCGGCATGGTGCTCTACGAAATGGAAGGCGTGGAAGAAGATGTGGCGCGCGAGGCTTTTCGGTTAGCCGGGGCCAAGCTGCCAATTTTGACCACCTTTGCCGATCGGAAGGTGATGTGATGGACGCTAACGAAATGCGCGCTAAATCGGCGGCAGATCTAAAAACCTTATTACTCGAAAAGCGCAAAGAGCAATTCAATCTGCGAATGCAACGAGGTACCGGCCTGCAGACGCGCGCAAGTCAGGTCCGTGCAGCGCGGCGGGATATCGCGCGAATCAAAACGATTCTTGGACAGAAGAAGCGAACAGGTGGTGCGTAATGGCTGACGAAAACACGGTTAAACGAGCCTTGGTTGGCCAAGTGGTCAGCACGAAAATGGACAAGACGATCGCGGTTCGGATTGAGCGACGGGTGGAACACCCCATCTATAAGAAGCTTCTCCGGCGTTATACCAAGCTCCTGGTACATGACGAAAACAACGAATGTAAAGAGGGCGATACCGTGGCCATCGAACAGTGCCGGCCGCTCTCCAAGAAAAAGGCGTGGCGCCTCCAGCGGGTCATTGAAACAGCAGTCGATCTATAAAGCGCAGCGCTAGGAGTAGGCACCATGATTCAAATGCAGTCGATGCTTGAAGCGGCGGATAACAGCGGAGCCCGTCGCCTGATGTGCATAAAGGTACTCGGTGGTTCGCACCGTCGATATGCGCATATCGGTGATGTGATCAAAGTGAGCATCAAGGATGCTATCCCGCGCGGGAAGGTAAAAAAAGGTGAGGTCTTCAACGCGGTAGTGGTGAGGACCCGCAAGGGTGTGCGCCGGCCAGATGGTTCGTTGATACGCTTCGATGGCAATGCAGCAGTACTGCTCGACAAACAACTGCAGCCGATCGGTACCCGCATTTTTGGGCCAGTCACCCGTGAATTGCGCAGCGAGCGTTTTATGCGGAT
>JAYTEX010000081.1:0-2139 GCA_043734785.1 Pseudomonadota bacterium
CGCGAGGCCGGGCGCGATCCAGCGACGCTGGTCGGCGCGGCCTACCTCACCTTGTCGATCGATGACGACGAGGCCCGGGCGCTCGCGAAGCTCAACCAGTTTCTGCAGGAGTACTACATGCAGCCCGGCGAGACCATCCGCAGGCGGCAGTACTGCTTTTCAGGTTCGCGCTCCGGGGCGTTGGATTGGCTGCGCGCATTCGCCGCGGCGGGCGCGACGCACCTGGCGTTGCGGTTTACCGGCGATCACGAACGGCAGATGGAGCTGGTGGCAAGGATGCGCGCGGAACTCAACCAAGGCTAATGGCATAGCGGTGCGGAGATTGGCCCTCTATTCTCCGCATAGAGCGCGGAGAACGGTTCAACGAGCGGCAGACGAAGACGCTGAGCGGGTATCGGGAAATGCTCGCAGGACACGGCTTCGCGGGATATCGACGACCTGGTGAAGCGCGGGATCCTGGCGAGGGATGCGGCCGGGGGCGCCGCACGAGTTATTCGCTTGTTGCGGGCAACCCACGCTAGCTCAGGCTATCCGGACCTTACGGGCGATTTCAATCGTGGCCTTCAGATCTTGCCGCAGAAATGCGCGCTCTGATGGTGTCAGCATCCTCGACACGAAGGAGATATTTTCCTTCGCTTTCTGTGAGGCAGACGAAGTCGTAGCCGAATGTTTCGGTCCACCAAATTTCAGCTTGTCTGCCATGTTTGTTCCTCAGAGCTTCCAGTGTGTCATTCGCCAATGCAAGTTTGGCGGAGTCCCCTCGGCCGGTCAAGGTGATAGCACCGATGACGTGGCCCCCACGGCGAAGTATGAATCCGCGCAGGTTGGCCAGAGTGCCGCCCTGTCCGACGAAGTCGTCGACGAGCAAATAGTTCCTTCCGGCGATCAACTCTCCGTCGAATATCGCCGGACGCGCCATGCGATTCCAGCCGCTTGCGCCAGTGTGGTTCACCACGTTTGCCTGGATGATTCGCGTTTCCAGCTCCAGGTTGAAACGCTCTGCCAGCAACTCGGCGAATGCCGCCGGTATTCGATTGAAGCCCGTCCGTTCCAGCGCGTGGATGGGGACAAGACGGGCATTCTCTGGTCGCAAGGCATCGACTGCTTCGAGAAACTGCGCGCTAAGCATGGCTGCGGAGAGACGCTTTGCCGCAGGAGCCGCCTCGTTGACGTCCCCGGCCTTTGCCTGCGCTTACTCGGGATGTTGCTTTACTTGCGTCTCGCCGGCGGCAATGACTACATCCGGGATCTCAAGCCAGGCCGACCGGTAGGGGCGCTCGATTGGTTCGTTCACGTTTAGGGATCGGAGGAAGGCAGAGATGAGCTGAATCGAACGCTTCCCATCGTACTACTTCGCCCTGACTTGCGGCTTCGAGGATCCCTTCGGCCGTGTCGACCAAGGCATCGAATTCCTGCTTTCCGAGCGGCGCCGGAGCGCTCTTGCGATAGGTCGTTTCATTCCGGGCGGCGGTCGCCTGGTCGGGAGCGTGGCGATCCTCCGCACTCGGAAATGTACCGATATCGATACACAAATCGCCAGGAGAGCCGCTCCGTTGGCCGATCTGTCGAAGTGAATTCGGCCAATTCGGCTATTTCCCGAGCATCGTCGACTTGTTGTAGTAGCGCGGGTCGCGCGGCTTCCAGCGCTTCGAGTCGACCTGCGCGAGGAAGTCCGCGGTCAGCCGGTTGAAGAGGTCCGGCTCCTCGATGTTCACCGCGTGCCCGGTGTTCGGCAGGACCGTGAGCCACGCCGACGGGCAGACGCGCTTCATGAAAATGCCGGGCTCGAGGCAGTTGTTGTCCTCGTCGCCGGTCATCACGTGCAGCGGCACCTTGAGCTTGGCAAGGCCCCGCTCGAGGCTGTAAATCGACGGGCGTCGCATCTGGACGCCGCGTTGCGTGTTGGCCGAGCCCAGGGCGGAGTGCTTGGCGAACTCCGCGCAGAAGCGCTCGAACCCTTTTGGATCCTTGTTCTGCAGCTGCACCCTTGAGGGACCGACCTGGTAGGGCTTGATCGCTTCCTTCGTGCCCAAATCCTCGAAGCGTTTTGCGAAGACCTCCGTGTCCTTGAGGAATTGCGCCCGCTTGTCCTTGTCGGCGCCATAGCCTACGCCGACCGCGGTCAGCGACAGCGCCATG
>JAYTEX010000082.1:0-6452 GCA_043734785.1 Pseudomonadota bacterium
CTCCTGGAAAATCACGGCATCGAAGTGGTTGCCACCCGCACCAGACGGATCGCCCCTTTCCTGCTGCGCTGGATGGCACCACTCGGACTCGGCAGTGAACTTGAAATGGTCGGAAAACTCCCCGAATAAACCCTTAATATAACCAGAAAAAAACTCTCTGCGTGGTGAAAATTTAAACTGGCCCACCACTTACTTGTGATGACCCCGGGGTTCTACAGACATCGTCGATCTTGGGCTATTCACGCTGTCCGGGGAGGCACCGGTGCCGGCGTGTCGGGCATTCGATTAGCAGAGATGAAGACGATGGAGTGGATAAAATCAACGTTCATCCATTTCGTCCCGCGAGAACCTGCGGCCTCCTGTGCGGCGCTTGCAGGGTAACCTTCACTCGCACGATGCGATCACCGATTGCGGCCGGTGGCTGACATTCCCCCGCTGAATTCCAGCAGTTCCAGTCGAGGATTTCAGAGGGTCAGGCGGACATCTCTGCTGTATGCAAAGGTGCCTGAACAAGCCTACGATGCCCCTATTGCATACGAAATCCCCTTATTATCGTGAACGGTCTACGCAGGAGCGACTTAGGTTATGAGCAATTTTAGCTTCGCGCGGCCATCAGAGGCCGCGCCGGTACAGGCACGAGAGCCGATCGCGGGAACTTGCGCGGCATGTGGCGCCGAGGCACTCATGCGTTATCCCGTGTTGTCCGAAGGCGGCTGGTTCATGGCGGTTAAGTGTCAGGACTGCCTGTATTCCCAAAGCCGCGAGAAGTGGACGCGCCTGGGCTATGTCACCCTCCTCACCGACTCGATCGGTTAACCGATAAGGATTCAGTCTCATGATGGCAGTGGATGTCGGCGGCACCTTCACCGATGTCGTGGCGGTGAAAAATGGCAAAATTTATACTGCCAAAGTCTCGACGAACCTACAGCAAGTCGAGGAAAGCGTCGTCGAGGGCGCGGCGGAACTCGGGGTTGGCGACTCACCCGTGTTCAATCACGCGAGCACGCATGGGCTCAATGCCATCATCACGCGTTCATTGCCAAAAATCGGGTTCGTGACGACTGCAGGGCACCGTGATATTCCGGATATCGGGCGCACGTGGCGGCCGGTGTCAGCCCTGACCGATCCCAGCTGGCGGCGCACCTTTGGTGACGCGGCGCGGCCGCTGGTGCCACGCTATCTGCGTCGCGGGGTGGTCGAACGCCTCAAGGCCGACGGCCAAATTTTCACGGCCTTGGACGAAGACCAGGCGCGCGCGCAACTCCGCGTGCTCAAACGCTGCAATGTAGAAGGCGTCGCGATCTGTCTGCTGCATGCCTATACCAACGACGTGCACGAACTGCGTCTGCGCGAACTCGTACGGCAAGAGCTGGGGGATATCCCCTGCTCAGTATCGAGTGAAATTTCGCCGCTGGCCAAAGAGTATGCGCGCGCGTCGACTACGCTCGTCGACGTGTTCATGAAAATTATTTACGCGGATTACACGCAACGACTGGATCTTGGTTTGCGCAAGCTCGGTTTCACCGGCCAGCTCAATTTTGCGGACTGCACCGCGAACCTCATCCCGGCCAAAGAGGCCATGGAGGCCCCCTTCAGAGTCGTCTTCGCCGGTCCCGCGGCGGGCACGGTTGGCAGTGCGCATTTCGGCGCCATGATCGACGAACTCAATCTGTTGTGCGCGGATGTCGGGGGGACATCGTGCGACATCAGTCTCGTCTCAAACGGTAAACCTTTCGTCAACACCACCTTTGAACTCGAGCACGACCTCATCGTCAATGCGCTCTCGAACGATATTTCCAGTATCGGTGCAGGCGGCGGCAGTATCGTCGCGATAACCCCCAGTGGAGACATTAAAGTCGGCCCCGAAAGTGCTGGGGCCGCGCCGGGCCCAGCGTGTTATGGGCGCGGCGGTACGCAACCGACGATGACGGACATCTGCCTACTTGCGGGCCTGCTAGACCCGGACGGATTCGCGGGTGGCAAAATGAAGCTCGATGTCAAACTGTCCAGAAAGGCTTTCGAAAATCTTGATACACCGCTCGCTTTTGCCAGCCGCGTCCGCTATGCCTACGACATTGGCCTGAACAACATCGCGGAGGGCATCTTCAATATCGCCATCAAGCAAGGCATCGACCCGCGCGATTATTCGCTGATGGCGTTCGGTGCGGCAGGGCCTCTGGTGCTGCCGGCGCTCGCCGATCTCGTCCACGTGAAGAGCGTGATCGTGCCGCCACACCCGGGACTGTTTTCGGCGCTCGGGTTGTTGAGCGCAGATCAGGCTTACGCAATCAGCCAAAGCGCGTACCAGGTTTTAACCCCGGACAGCGTGGACACCATCGCACGGATGTACCGCGCGATGGAAATCAAGCTGCGTCAACGGCTCGGCCCACACCAGGACGTTGAAATTATTCGCGCGTTCGACGGCCAGCTGGTCGGTCAAACCTGGGAAACGCCGTTCGTGCCGGTGCCACCCGGTGACATCACTGCGATGTCCATTAAACAGATGATTGTGAACTTCCATGATGCCTATGAGGCCCGCAATGGCAACCGCTTCGAAGCCATCCCGGTGCAAGGCGTCACTTACCGACTTCGGGCAGTCGTGAAGACCGACAAAGTGACCTACCCCACTTTGCCCCAGCGTGATGGCGCGCCGTTGCGCTCCATCGGGACCAGCGTGCTGCGGTTCGTGGCCGACGCCGAAGAACTCGCGCAGATCTATCAGCGCGAGGATCTACGCGCCGGCGATGAGATCAAAGGCCCGGCGATCGTGCGCGAAGCGCTTTCCACCACTTACATCACGCAGCACCAGATCGGCCGCGTAGGTCGCTATGGCGAGATCACCATCCAGCGTAACGTTTAAGGACAGCCCTCATGAGCAGCCAGCCCAATAGTGCCGGAAACCTCGAACTGCCACGACCGACGCGCTTGCGCGACTGGACTGAAGCCCAATTTGAGGAGACCTACCACTGTGATCGGTTCACCGCGATGGTCTTGTCCAATCGCCTGCGCTACACCGTCGATCACATGAGCACCGGGCTCATGTTCAGCGCCTTCTCGCCCATCATCCGTGACTGGTATGATTTCGCGATCACGATTTCCGGCCCCCCCGATATGGATTTCCCGATGCCGGCGGTCTCCAGTTCGCTGCTGGTCTTTCTCGGCACGATGGAAGACGCGGTTCGCAATACCGTTCTGGAATACGGCGTCGAGAACCTGAAACCCGGCGATGTGCTGCTCTGTAATGACCCTTATCGCGTCGGCACGCACGTCAATGACACCTGTTTTATCCGACCGGTGTTCTACCAGGGCAAGCCCATCGCCTTCGTTAATGCGCGCGCACACCAGCTCGACATGGGTGGCGTGACCCCCGGTGGCTTCAGCGGCACCAAGGCGAATGTGTATGAGAATGGGCTCGTGCTCGGCCCGATACTGTTGTTCCAGAACGACAAGCCAGTGCGCTCGACCTTCAGCCTCGTGTTCGACAACACACGCTTTGCGGAATTCCTGCAACCAGACTTTATGACTATGGCGGAGCAGCTCAAGCTCGGCGAAAAATTGCTGCTTGAAAGCATCGAGCGCTACGGTGAAGCCGCGTTTCGCGGTACCGTGCGTTACTGCTGCGATGCTGCGGCCGAAGCGATGGTCGCCGCCATCGAGCGGTTACCTGATGGCGTTTATTACGCGGAGGAGCCCATCGATGCGGATGGTGCCGGCGATGACGAAGCGATCACCGTGCGTGCGAAGATCATCAAGCATAGCGGTCGCCTGGAAGTCGATCTAAGCGGTTCATCGCGGCAGGCGCGAACCTGCATCAACGCCGGCCCGCTCGATGCCAAGACTGCGGTGGGCGCCGCGTTCAAATTGCTGCTCGACCGCCACACCCCGTTCAGCTCGGGCGCCTATCGACCGATCGATATCGTGGTGCCGCCCGGCACCGTGATGTCGGCGCTGCCGCCGCACGGCGCCATCATGCTGTACTGGGAGGTCTCACAGGCCTTGCTCACGGCCATCCTTCGCGAGCTTGGCAAGGTCTTGGGCGAAGATGCGTTCGGTGGCGACTATGGCAGTGTCGCCGTGCATAACGCGCACGGCCTGCGCGCCGATGGGACGCCGTGGCAGAACATTGGCATCGTGGGGGGAGAGCACGGTCCGTGGGGCGCGGACAAACATCACGACGGCGAGTCCTACACCGTGCCCTACATGGTCAACGGTCTCGATCCAGCCACCGAGGCGATGGAGCAGGACGCGCCTGTGCTGTTATTACGCAAAGAGTATGTGATCGATACCGGCGGCCCCGGTTACCACCGCGGCGGCGCGGCCGTGCTCAAGGATGCGTACTGGGAAACGAGTGGAGAGCACTACAGCATCCCGATTCGTCTGAAAAAAGGCACCGGCAACGGCGTGCAGGGCGGCGGCACCGGCAAGGCGGGCGCCTGCTGGCTGTTCGATCCCGAAGACGACGCACTAGCAGCGCAAGGCAGATTGGTGCCGGTTGATGACACGGTTTATGCGAAAACCACCCCAATCGCTGGCGTGCTCGATCCGACCACCAAAGCGCTGGATCCCGAGGGCGTGTATTTCTACTTTGCGCGCCAGCCGGTTTGGCACACCCGCGCCGGGGCCGTCTCGCGGTACATCACCAATGGCGGCGGCGGTTGGGGAGATCCGAAAACGCGCGAGCCTGCTCGAGTGCTGACTGATGTGCGAGACGGCTATGTCAGTATCGACGGCGCGCGAGCCATGTATGGCGTCGTCATCACTGGGGATCCGGAGTTCGATCCCGAAGGGCTCGCGATTGATCAAGCTGCTACGCGTGCGCTGCGCGTCGCGCCGAGCAGCAAAATCTCGCGCTAATTTGGCGCCCGGTGGATTTCGAACCAGGTGCCTGGATCACCTGGATCACACCCTACTTTGAGCAAGTACGATGCTGCGGAAAGCGCTCAGCCGCGCAGGCTCGCAAGCACCTCGTCAGTCTCGCGGACTAGATCGCGCACCACTTCGGCGGCCGATTTAATGTCGTGGATCAAGCGCACGGATTCACCGGCGTAGAGCGCTGCCTGTTGCAGATCGCCCCGATAGCCGAGCACGGGCGGCAGCACCGAATACCTGGGCACATCCGCCGTGGTGCCGAACATGTCGAGCTGACCAATCACCGCGCCTTCATCCGCGCGCAGTCCCGGCGGCGCGGCACCGGCGTCTTCCCACGTGGCGTATGCTCGGTTCCTAAGAACGCGATGGCTCGCATTCTCCCAGCCCACGTCGAACAAACCCGTGTAAACGGTATCTTCGGCGCGCGCGTTGACGATCATGTCTTTGTATTCATCAAGCACCCGCGCTTCATGGGTCGCCAGAAAGCGCGTACCGATCGATACGCCCTGCGCGCCGAGGCTGAACGCTGCCGCAATGCCGCGGCCATTGGCGATGCCGCCCGACGCGAGCACTGGCAAGGGTTTTAGTGCCTCGGCGAGCGCTGGCACAATCGTGGACAAAGCGGTTTTGCTCTTCACGTGCCCACCGGCTTCGATGCCCTGCGCAATCACCGCATCGACGCCCATGGCACCCGCCTCGAGGCCTTCTTCCACCGACCCGACCTGGATAAATACCTTGATGCCAGCGCGCTTGAGATCCGCCATGTAAGGACTCGGATCGCCCCAGAAGAACACCACGAAAGGCACCCGCTCCTCGAGCAAAACTTCCACCTGGCCTTCACGCATCATCGGCATGATGATGTTCACGCCGAAGGGTTTGTCAGTCAGCGCGCGCATGGCGCGGATTTGTTCGCGCATGGCCGGTGCGGGCAACCCGCCGCTGCCGAGCACCCCGCAGGCGCCAGCGTTCGACACTGCGGCCGCCAGTTCGGGCCCTGCGATATTCACGCCCATGCCGACCGACAAGATGGGGTATTCAAGGCCAAGTAAAGCGCACAATGGGGTCTTAAGCATATTAAATTGTCTCGCTTGATTTGAACGGCAGTCTAGCAAGTGCGGGGGCGAAGGCGAATGGGTTTCGGCCTAGGATACTGAACGGCACGCTAGGCTCCCGATATCGGTCACGACCGCTGTGCGCACGTGATACAAACCAGTAACACCTCACGTCGCGATCCACGTACGCTACGTGCCCCTCACTTTCAGGACAGATCCTCTATGAGTAATGGCTATTTCGACCAGAGTATTACCGGTTTCAGCCAATCCCTGCGCAATCTTTCGGCAATCTTAGACCTTGCCAAAACACACGCGGAAACCCACAACTTCGATCTCGGCAATCTGTTGTCTGCACGTCTCTATCCGGACATGTTGACCTGTACGCGGCAGGTCCAAATCGCGACGGATTTTGCCAAAGGCGCCGCCGCCCGCCTCGCCGGAATTGCGGTTCCGCAATGGGAAGATACCGAAATCACCGCCGATGAATTGCAAGCACGGATCCGGAAAGCGTTGGATTTCCTTGGCACTTTT
>JAYTEX010000083.1:0-3500 GCA_043734785.1 Pseudomonadota bacterium
CAGGATCTAACGTGACTTTCTGGTCCATCTTTCGCTCCTGACGCTTTAATCTCTGGAGGTTACGTTTGGTTGACGTCGATAATCAAATTGCCATAGGCGTCTACCGTCGCGACCGTATTCGGTGGGAGTACGGCGCAGGCGTGCTCATACTCGACAATACTCGGCCCGACCACCTGGGCCTGCGGCTGCAGCGCATGACCGTCGTAGACTTTACTCGTGTGCCAGGCGCGATCGAAATAAATCTGACGCTCGCCCTTGACGGCTGCGCGACCGCTGGCGCCAACGGTGACGGGCGGCGGCGCATCCATCTTACCAGTGGCGGTCACCCCAAGCCCGACCAGCGCGGGGGCGAAATCCTCCGAACTCACACCGTACTCCTGTGCATGGCACTGATGGAAGGTGGCCACGATAGCGGGAATATCGGCCGCTGTGAGTGTGGTGTTCGGCATCGGCGTTTCCACTTCGTAGGACTGCCCGACATAGCGCATCTGTGCAGTGCGCACGAGTTCAATGCGATCTCGGGCAACGCCATCGGCCGCGAGCAGCGCGACCGCCCGTTGTTCCAATTCTGAGTATAGTGCATTGACGATGGTCAAATCGGCCTCCACCACCGGCGCGAAATAGAACGCCTCGAGGTCCTGGCGCAGATCCATGGCGGTAGCACCGAACGCCGAGGCAACCCCGGCATGAATGGGCACAATCACTTTCGGAATATTCATCGAGTCCGCGACAAAACAGGCGTGCATCGCGCCCGCGCCGCCGAAACTCGCCAGAATGAAATCCCGGGGGTCTCGGCCGCGCGAGACCAGGACTTTTTTGACTGCCTGCGCCATATTCTCGCAGGCGATCCGGATCAGGCCATCAGCGGTTTCAATCGTGGACATGCCGATTTTCGCCGCTAGACCTTCCATGGCCTGCTCGGCGCGCTGCAAGTTCAGTGGCATCTTGCCACCCAAGGTCGGCTCGATTCTGCCGAGGAGCAGGTTCGCGTCAGTGATCGTCGGCTCCGTGCCTCCCAGCCCGTAACACGCAGGTCCGGGGCTTGAGCCCGCGCTGCGTGGACCAGCGCGCAGCGAGCCACCCTCGTCGATCCAACCAATTGAACCGCCGCCCGCGCCGACGCTGTGAATATCGAGCATCGGCACGATGCACGGAATTTCCCACTCGATCTCGTGATCGCGCGTAATCAAGCCTTTGCCATTCTCGACGATGGATACGTCGTAGCTGGTGCCACCGACGTCGGTATGAATAATATTAGGGTATTTGCCAAGCAGCTTGCTCAGGTAGGCGGCATAGGCCACTCCACCCGCCGGCCCCGATTCGATCAGTTCTTCTGGGTGAAGCTTCGCGTAGTCGACCCCCGTGATGCCACCGGAACTTTTCAGGATCAGCAGTGCGCCGCTAAAGCCTTGCTGTTTCAGCGCGGCTTCGAGGCGTTCAAAATACACTTCCATGACCGGGATGGTCGCCGCCCGGATCGCGGTAGTCGTGAACCGCCCGTGTTCGCGAAACACCGGACGCGTTTCATGGGACAGCACGACATAGATATCCGGGCACTCAGATTTGATGATCTCCTGCATTTCACGCTCATGCGCGCCGTTTTTATACGAGTTGATGAACGCAACCGCGACCGACTTGATCCCCTGTTGTTTAATTTTGCGCGCAATGGCGAGTGCGTCTGCGTGCTTAATCGGGCGTACGACCTTGCCTGCGGCGTCCATGCGCTCATTGAGCGTGTAGCGGTAACGTCGTTTGATGATCGGTTTCGGCTTGGTTTGGTAGGGATCGTAGAGATGTTCGCGATGCTGGCGCCCGATTTCTATCGTGTCGCGAAAACCTTCCGTGGTGACCATCGCAGGATCGGGATAATTGCGCTCGAGCAGCGCATTGGTCGCGGTGGTCGTGCCGTGCATCAGGAACGAGATCCCGTCGCACGGAATGCCTGCTGCTTTAATCGCGCTGAGGACGCCGAGTGACCGGTCGTGTTTGCTCGTCAGAACTTTCGAGCTCGTTTGCTGGCCACTCTGATCATCCCACGCGAAAAGGTCGGTGAACGTGCCACCGACATCGATCCCTACTCGCCACATGATACTGCCCTCTTCTACTGATAATACGCCGACACCTCATTTGCCTGCGCCTGGAATGACCTTAGCTGTTCAGCACCGCACCCGTGCATTGTCTGGATCATAAAACGGTTTCAGTGCGGCTCGGGCCGCATAGCGCCGAGCGCCGACTTCTATTTCATAGTGCCCTGATAACACATAGTCGTCGCTCACGCCCTCGGAGTTCACCAGATACCCCAGCGCGATCGCCGCCCCTAGCGTATGACCGTACATCGCCGAGGTCGTGTAACTGTTCAACTGACCGTCGCGGTAGATCGGTTCATTGTGATAGAGCAACGGCGCAGGATCTACGAGCGCGAATTGCACCAGGCGCCGTCGTGGCAAGCCGGCCGCGCGCAGAATCTGCAAGGCTTCCTGGCCGACGAAGCCCCCGGGTTTATCCCAGGCACAGGTAAACGCTAGTCCGGCCTCCAGCGGCGTGTCGTGCGAGCCAATGTCATGCGCCCATTCCCGATAGGCCTTTTCGATTCGCAGGGAATTTAACGTGTGGTAACCGCAATGCGCCAGACCAAAGTCGCGCCCGGCGTCGATTAGCGCATCGTAGACCGGCAAGGTAAAGGCCGTCGGCACATACAGCTCCCAGCCGAGTTCCCCGACATAGGTCAAGCGCATGGCGAGCAGGGTTTGATAGCCGATCTGAATCTCGCGACAGGTGCCAAACGGGAAACCCGCAGGCGAAAAATCCGCCGCGCTCAGCGCCTGCAGCAACGCGCGCGACTGCGGCCCTTGCACATTGAGCATCGAATAGGCGCCTGAAATATCGGTGATCACGCAATGCGCATCGCCAGGGATCTGGTGTCTGACCAAGGCTTCGACATGCGTATGTGTGAATGCGGCGGTGACGATCAGAAACTTGTCGGTCGCCAGCCGCGTGACCGTGAGATCGGCTTCGATGCCACCTTGCAAGTTCAGGAACTGCGTATAGACAACTTTGCCGACCGGCACCGCCATATTGCTGGTCGCGACGCGGTTGAGCACGCGCTCAGCGTCGCGTCCCTGGACCAGGAACTTCGAGAAAGACGTTTGTTCAAACACGCCGACCCGCTCGCGCACCGCGCGATGTTCCTCGGCATTATTCGCAAACCAATTCTGACGACCCCAGGCGTATTCATATTCAGTCTGCTGGCCGGGCCGCGCGTACCAATTGGGTCGTTCCCAGCCGGCGGATTCACCAAAGCACGCGCCGGCACTTGCCAAACGGTCGTGCAAAATGCTCTTCTTCACCCCGCGCGCAGTTGTCCATTGACGGAACGGCCAGTGATCCTGATAGCCAATCCCAAGGGACTCGACAATGCGGTCGTGCAGATACTGGTCATTATTCTGCCAGGCGTGCGTGCGGCGGATGTCGACGGACCATAGGTCCATCGGCGCCAACCC
>JAYTEX010000084.1:0-5298 GCA_043734785.1 Pseudomonadota bacterium
TGTTCCTGCCTCTGGCGGGGCGTCTAAGCGCCGGCGCGGCACAGGCTCATTTCCAATTAAACAAATTCGCCAACTGGTTCAAACCGCCCTTGAGAGAGAAGTCATAGACGGTGTCACCCACGCGCACGACGGCGCCTCCAATCAAGGCCTGGTCGACGCGCTGCTTGATGCGGACTTCTTTGCCGAGACGTTTCTGCACCGCACTTGCGATTCGTGCTTCTTCGATCGCGTCCAGCGGGTAGGCGGTCACGATTTCGGCATGCGCAATGTTTTCGGCTTCCGCCCGATGACGCTCGAATACCTGCGCAATCTCGCTCGTCACCCCCAAACGCTGGGACGCACTCAGAACCTTGATGAAGTTGCGGAATGTCCCGCCGAAACGCGTGCCACCAAGCTCGAACAATAGGTCTATCAAACGCTGCCGACCCACGCGCGGATCATGAATAATCCGGCGCATATCGGCATCCGCTATCACCGCGGCCAGGAACGCAAGCGCCTCGGACCAGGCACTCAGCGTGCCTTCGGCGCGGGCCTGCTCATAGGCCGCTTGTGCGTAAGGCCGAGCCAGCGTGAGATTTTCTTGCATGGTCGTGGAGCCCCGCTACAGTCGAGCGCCGAGTTTATCGAGCACTTCCTTGTGTTTGGCCAGGTCCACCTCGCGCATGAGCACTTGTTCTGCGCCAGCGAGCGCAAGTGACGCGACCTGTCCGCGCAGAGTTTCGCGCGCCTGCTGAATTTCTTGTTCAATACTGGCGTGCGCCACGGCGATCTGGCGCTCGCCTTCGATCGTAGCCGTCGTTTTAGCCTGTTCGATCATTTCATCGACGCGTTTTTGCGCGTGTGCGAGCAAATCTTGGCTCTGCTGTTTGGCGCCGCTTAATGCTTCCTGCACACGACTTTGCGCCTGCACAAGTTCCTGTTGGCCCTTGTCCGCCGCCGCCAACCCATCCGCGATCTTCTTCTGGCGTTCCTCCACAGCCTTCATCAGCGGTGGCCACACAAAGCGTGCGGTAAACCAAATAAAAATCGCGAACGAAACAGCCTGCGCGAACATCGTCAAATTGATATTCATTGTTGCAGATTCCCCGTCGCTAAAAGTTTGGTCTCGGGCTTAGCCCGTGACGACTGCAAGCAGCGGATTGCCAAATGCGAACAACATCGCAAGACCAACGCCGATAATGAACGATGCATCAATCAAACCGAGGAGCAAGAAGACCTTGGCTTGCAGTTGCGGGATGAGTTCCGGCTGACGCGCGGCGCCCTCCAGGAAGCGCGAGCACATGATGCCCACGCCGACACAGGCGCCCAGCGCGCCGAGGCCAATAATGAGGCCGATGCCGACGGCCGTGTAGGCCTGAATCATCGCTAAGTACTGTACGTTTTCCATATACCCTTCCTTTTCTTAACTCTGCAGCACGTTGAATCAAATGCGGTTCCGTTCAGTGACCCTCTTGCGCCATCGCGATGTAGACAATCGTCAGCATCATAAAGATGTACGCCTGGAGCGCCACGATCAGGATATGAAATATGGCCCATCCCACTGAAAAAATGGCACCAAAAACCGTGCCCGCGACACCGGTCGCGGCCCACAATCCCAAGAGCAGAAAAATGATCTCGCCCGCGTACATGTTGCCGTAGAGCCGCAAGCTGTGGGACAACGGCTTGGAAATGTACTCGACGAGATTAAATAAAAAATTGAAAATCCAGAGCACTGGATGACTGCCGAACGGGGTGCAGAACATTTCGCGAAAGAAACCCCCGATCCCCTTGGCCTTAACGCTGAAAAAAATCATCAACAGCCACACCGTGAGCGCCAGGGCAAACGTGGTGTTGACGTCAGACGTCGGGACTTGGCGCCAATTCTCCAAGCCGAAGGCGTGTTTGTAGAAGTACGCCATCAGGTCCACGGGCAGGAAGTCCATGGCGTTCATGAACAGTACCCACACGAACACGGTCAAGGCCAGCGGCGCGAGAAAGCGGATATCGCCGTGGCAGAGACTCTTCGCCTGCTCGTTGACGAAATCGATCGTGAGTTCGACAAACGCCTGTCGTTTGGATGGCACTCCCGCGGTGGCACCCCTGACAACCCAGTAAAGAAACCCGAACGCCACCACGCCTAATAAGGCGGACATAACCAGAGTATCTACGTGTAAGGTCCAGAACGGCGTATCGCCGGACAAGGTCTTAAACGTAAGGTGATGCTGGATATACCCGGTCGGGGTCAGTGTGTGTGCCGCTGCCATGTTGTCTTATTGTCTTAAGCTTCAACTATCGAATTCTGTTCGGTGATGGTCGGCCGCCGATCATTCCGCGGTTGCAGACGATTCAGGTATTGCGCGTGAACCACACGGCAACCCACTGCCCCTTCAAGGCGACGATCACGCCAATGACGAGCGCGGGCCAGACCATATTTGCGCCCATCCAGCGGGCCGCTAGAAAGAGTGCCATCAGGATGCCCACCAGTTTGAGCATCTCACCCGCAAGAAACGTCGCAGCCGAGAGTGCGCGAACCTGACGAGCTTTCAGCCACAGATAGCCCGCGAGCACTGCATTTGGCAGTGCCACCGCCGCACCCCCGACCAATAGCGACCGCGCGGTGTCGACATCGATCAACCACCCGAGCGCACTGCAGGTGAACACGATGCCCCACTGTAGGCCGACAGTGATCACCAAGGCTGACGTCCAATTGGTGTGTGTCATCACGCGCCCCTACAGCGCGTCGCCTTGCAGTGCAATATTCCCAAGGTGGCGGATTGTAGTGAGATCTGTTTGCACCCGTCAAATGCTCAGTTGTTAGCGATCGTCAAACACCGATATCGACGGTCGCTTTCAAGGTTCAGCGAATATGCGCCAGGATGCCATCCAACTCATCGAGTGAGTTATATCGAATCACCAATTCTCCCCGCCCCTTGCGCCCCTGCTTGATCCGGACGGCCGCACCAAGGCGTTCGCCAAGATCGCACTCGAGCTTCTGCACGTTAAGGTCCACAGGTGGTTTCGGCGCGTCAGCGCGCGTGCCCTCCAGCGTCTGACGGACCAGCTTTTCAATGGCACGGACCGACAGTCCCCGTGCGACGACCTGGGCGGCCAATCGTGATTGATCGGGACCTTGCAAAGCCAGCAAGGCTCTCGCATGCCCCATTTCGATCTGCCCCGCTTCGAGCAAGGATCTCGTCTCAGTGCCGAGTTCAAGCAGGCGCAACAGGTTCGAGACCGTCGCACGCGAGCGACCGATCGCCTCCGCTACCTCCTGGTGTGTCATGCCGAACTCGTTCAGCAACCGCTGCAACGCTTGCGCTTCTTCCAGGGGATTCAACTGCTCGCGTTGGATATTTTCGATGAGCGCGATGCTCATGGCCGTGCGATCGGGGACCGACTTCACGATGGCCGGCAATTCCTGCAGCCCCACCAGTTGCGCTGCGCGCCAGCGACGTTCGCCCGCGATCAGTTCGTAACGGCCGCTGTCGCCCAACGGACGCACGACGATGGGCTGCACGATACCTTGTGCCCGGATTGAATTCGCGAGCTCCTGCAAGGCTTCGGGCCTGATGGTCAAGCGCGGTTGATACTTTCCGCGTTGGATCAAATCGATCGGGAGCAGGCGCAAGCTGTCTCCTTGGCGTTCTTCCAGCGTCGGTTGGTCCGCGCCAATGCCGAGTAAGGCATCGAGTCCTCGCCCTAAGGCACGCTTTTTGTTCACGGTGACTTGTCCTGTTTCGATCCTAATTCGCGAGTGCCGCGCGTTGTGCTTCATCACGCCGCAACATCTCACCGGCCAGCGCCAAATAGGCTATCGCGCCGCTAGAGGATTTGTCGTAGAGGAGCGCGGGCAAGCCGTGACTGGGCGCCTCGGCCAAGCGCACATTGCGCGGGATGATGGTCCGATAGACCTTCTCGCCGAAATGCTGCAGCAATTGCTGAGAAACCTGATTCGCGAGATTGTTTCGGGGATCGAACATCGTCCGCAACAATCCCTCTATGCGAAGTTTGGGGTTAAGTAACTTGCGAATTTTCTCGACCGTTTCAAGCAGCGCGGAGATCCCTTCCAAGGAAAAATACTCGCATTGGGTCGGGATAATGACCGCGTCGGCCGCCACCAGGGCATTGACGGTCAGCATATTCAAGGCGGGTGGGCAATCGATGATGATATAGGTGTATTCGACTTGCACTGGTTCCAACGCCGCGCGCAACCGAAGTTCGCGACCGAATTCTTCCAGCAAGCCAACCTCGGCACCCGTCAAATCCCCGTTCGCCGGCAGTATGTCGTACCCGGCGGCGGTCGCCTTGCAACGCGCCTCCGTCACGGCTACGTCGTTCAAGAGCACGTCGTAACTCGAGAGCCTCAAGGTGCGCTTGTCAACGCCACTGCCCATGGTCGCGTTACCCTGAGGATCCAGGTCAACCAGCAAGACCGTGCGCTTGGTCGCCGCGAGCGAAGCCGCCAAGTTAACACTGGTGGTGGTTTTCCCCACCCCGCCTTTCTGGTTGGCTATCGCAAAAACCTTGGCCATGCAGGATTCCGGGAGCTTTAATCTTGGGGGGGTTGTGACCGACCGCAGCCGCGCGTGGTCGCCGGTAGCGCGCAACTCTCCGGATTATGGCATAAAGCCGGCTGCGGCCTAGTGACCCGTTGGGATCGGGGGGATCGGGGGAACCGCGCACTCCAGCACGACCAGATGGCGCGCACGCCAGCCTGGCACCGTCAACGCATGCACGTCGCAGTCAAATCTGTGCGGCTCGATTCCCGCGAGTTCGTCTACGGGATTTTGTCCTTTCATCACCAGCAACCGGCATCCTGGTGTGTGCAAAGTCGCCGTGACTCGCACGAATTCCTGCACCGTGCCGAAAGCACGACACACCACAGTCTCGATACGACGCGGCGGCTGCCAATCCTCTACCCTGGAGGTGACGACTTCGACATTGGGTAGCGCGAGCGCAATGCGTGCGTGTTCGAGAAAACGCGCGCGTTTAGCCCGGGATTCAATTAGATAGACGAATAATTCGGGTCGTATGCAGGCAAGCACCAAGCCGGGGAGTCCCGCCCCGCTGCCCACATCCACCAGCGTGTTACCCCCCACATAGGGCGCGATCGAGAGGCAGTCAGTGAGGTGCTTTGACACGAATTCGCCCGGCGCGGCGACCCCGGTCAAATTCGCAATCCGGTTCCATTTGAACACCAGATCAACGTATTGCGCCAGCATCTCCTCCTGGGCCGGCGACAACGGGCACGCGAGGCTGCTCCCAACCGTATGGATGGTCTCGACGAGTGTCACGCGTTAGTGCCTCAACCGTTGGCAG
>JAYTEX010000085.1:0-6124 GCA_043734785.1 Pseudomonadota bacterium
TTGGCGCCGATGTCCTTGCCTTCGAAATAGTCGTCGAGTACGGCCTTTCGGTGGCCCGCAGCGAGCAGGAAATCGTTGTATCCATGGCGCATGAAAGTACGCATCACCTGCACCAGGATCGGCGCGCCGGCGACCGGCATCATGGGTTTGGGCAGAAACTCGCTGAACGGAAAAGCTCGCACGCCTTTACCGCCGCACAAAATCAAAACCTTCACGGACGCCTCACTATTGGCCGCAATCGAAATACAGGAAACCTCGTTTCGGGCCTTGGACTACCGGCACGTCACGCTGTCAGGCACGAAGCATGCTCCGCCAGTCACTTGCGGTTGTCACATCGCGTCGCGGGTCTTCACAGACAGGACTCGGTGTCGAGCCTATACTCCGCACTCTCGTGCGGCTGCTATAGATTCTGTTCGAGTGATCAGCGCGCCTGCAGAGCTTACGTTCGAAGTGTTGCATTAACCTAATTGGGATACAAGAATGGTTCATGCAAGCCGTGACGCAGAGTGCGTAATGCTGGCGAATATACAGCTCTAGCCGCGCATTTCGCCCCGATATGTGAATAGTTGTGTCGGGCGAGAGGGCAGGCCGCGACCGCGAGGATGGCGCGAATGCAAACCGTAATGGAGCGATTTCTGACTCGCGCCGCAGACGCGGCACGAGTTGTGAGCGAGGCGCTGATCCGGGCCACGGATAAGACTTGCGACGAGGTCTATTTCGACACGGCGCGCTATCCGTGGGCACGTGAGCTGCAGAAACACTGGTATGAAATCCGTGCCGAACTCGATGCGCTGTTGGAAGCACCCGGCCGCATCCCGACGTTTCAGGAAGTCTCCGAAGAACAGTACGTCGTCAGCAGTGACGACCTGTGGAGAACGCATTTCTTCTATGTCTTCGGTACCCGTATCGAGCGCAATTGCCAGCGTTGTCCGCGTACCGCCGAACTGCTGACGTGGGTACCAGGGCTTGGCAATGCGATGTTTTCGATTCTGCTTCCCGGCAAGCAGATCCCCGAACATCGTGGCCCATACAAGGGGTTATTGCGCTATCACCTCGCGCTGCGCGTACCAGCTCCCGGCGAACTTTGCTGGATCGACGTCAACGGCGAACGCCGCCACTGGCAGGAAGGTCAATCGCTGGTTTTTGATGACAGCTTCATACACAGCGCCGCCAATCTGACCGATGCGCTCCGCGTCGTTCTGTTTCTCGATTTCGCGCGCCCTCTGCCGCCAATAGTCGCTCTGCTCAATCGACTCATGATCCGGCTCATCCGCGCGACCGAATTCTCGCGCCGACCGATAGCCCTCCTGAACGACGCTGCGGCGACCGGCACGGACGCCAACGCCAGAGCACTCGACTGAGCGTGCCGCCTCAGTCGGCGCGCAGAGCGCGTGGTAGAAGTCGGCAGCTTGTGCATGGCATGTCTGCGCGCAGCGGCGCACGCCCGACCAGCATCGCCTGCAGGTAGCGATAATCGGTGCCTGCCATCAGTTCGGCCAACGGCGTCTCGAAAGCGTTGCCGAAAGCGCGGGTGTTGTTGAAACAGCAACCGAGCAGCGCGCCATTCCAGTTGACCTGGGGAGTGTCCCAGACCTGGTGACAGAAACCTAGATTGTCAGCCATCGAATCGAGCACGGTATCGGTACTGGTAACGAGGTCGAGGCCGGTACGTGCCGCAGTTCGTTCCACGTCGCGTACTGGTGAATAGTCGGCCGCGAGATTGCGGATTGCGACGAATTTCATCTCGCGTGCCGCGGCCATGGCACGAGCCGCTTCGACTTCGTCTTCGTTGTGCCCGAAGACAATGAACTGCCAGGTCAGTTCGGGAAAGTTGGTGGCATGCTTGCGCTTGAAGTGATTGATGCGATCGACGTTGGCGAGCACACGGTCGAGGGTGCCATTGATCCGGAAGCGGGCATAACTCTGGTCGGTTGCACCATCGATGGAAATCGTCAGTGCTTTCACACCACTCTGAACCAGCGCTTCTAGCGCCTCATCGCTGGCAGTGTTCAAGTTCACTCCATTGGCCACCGTCACTGCGACACCGCTGTCGCGAGCCCGCTCGAGCAGGGCGGAAAGCCGGCGGTTAAGGAAGATTTCGCCCCAGTTGGAGATTTCGAGAGAGCGTATCCGGCCAGCGATACCGAGGAATTTCGTGAGGTTTTCAGGCGCGAGCTCGCCCCACGCGACTACACCCGTGCGGGTCTCGCCGCGTGCTGTCGCGCAGGTCGGGCATTTGAGCTGACATTTGCTGCACACTTCCAGGCGAACTTTACGCCCAAGCAGGTGCGCTTCCAGCGAACAGATCAGCGCGTACGCGGATGGCCATCGCAGCGCTTGCAACAGAACTCGGCGGATCGCCCCCTTTAAGCCGGCGAGGACCATGCCGGAGGCCCGGTGGCGAGTTCAGCTCTGCGCCATGGGCGCAGCAATCTCGCTCTGATGCCCGCGTTGCGCTTTGAGCAATTTTACGCCCATCTTGACTTTGTCGGTCAGCGTTTTCTGGGACAGGCAGGTGAACAGGCATAGCTTGTCGCAGCCGATGGTCTCGCCACGCACCGTGCGGGCCTTCTCGCCATACCAGATCTCGCGGGCGGATTGTTCGCGGATATTGCCGACTACCGGATAGAAAAAACAAAGTTCCACATCTCCGTTGGTCCGAATGAAGAAATCGCGCAAGCCGACACGACACGCACCAATCTTGGCCGGTGCGCGTTCTTCGCGGAAATGCGGACCCATCAGTTTCAGGATCTCGGGTGTGTTTATAATTGCGTGTCCGCGCGCATGCATCTCGCATAGTTCGTCCGTGACCCGCTCGAGATCGGCAAAATCCTCCGGCGTTTCCACCCACAGCTCGCTGTAGGTCTCTTCGGTCGAGCGGTGCATGGGCTGAAAGTTGACGGCGGTCGCGCCGACCCGCTCTGCCCAGCGAACGATGGCCGGCAACAGGCGGAAATTGGCCTTGTTGATCGTCGGCTTGATTACGATCGGGAAATCGATACCCTGGGCGCGCTGTTCCGCGCGTAGATAACCAATGCCGGCGCTTAGCGTATCGAACAGGCCAGGCCAGCCGCGCAGATAGTCATGGGTGGCGGCGTCTGGCCCATCACAGGAGATATTCACATTGAGCGGGCGCGCCGCCACGGTGCGGGCGACAATCTTGCTTGAGAATGCCGACCCATTGGTGGTGACACCGGCTTCGATGCCTTGTTTGCGACACCAGGCCAACAGTTCGATGAACCCTTTCTTCATGAACGGTTCGCCACCGCTGAAACTGATCGAGTACCTGCCGACAAAGTCCTGGATGCTGGTCAGCGCGTGCTGCCATTGCTCGATGCTCATTTCTTTCTGGTAGTTGTCCAGGCGCCAGAAATCACAGTAGCGGCAGCGCACATTGCAGCGTTCGTTGACGAGACCGTAAAAAGAGATCGGGCGAGTAAGGTCCGCGCCGGCGCGGAGGTAAACTTCTTCGGCGAGATAATTGCGGGCGTGCTGGACGGCCAAGCGACCAAGCGAGCTCAGTTCCACGGATGGCCTCTCCTCTGTCGAGCGTCGACGACGGTGTTGTTGACGGGTCGTAGCAGTGCACTTGCGAGAATCAAAAGTATAGCACTTCGCCACTCTTTATCCCGTGATAGTCTTCTCAGTTCCATGCCCTCGACCATAGCAGAGTTGCCGCCGAAATTAGCTGGTAACACCGAGCGGACGCCACGACCGAGGCTCCTCGTCTTCGAACTCAGATTAATGGGCGATGCAGTGATGAGTCTGCCGTTCGTGCGGGCGGCGCAGGCGCATTACGAGGTTCACGTGTGCTGTTCGCCGGCCGCCGAACCGATATTCCGCATGGCCTTGGCGCGCGAACAGGTCCATGGCTGGCCGAAAGGCACGCGCGCGTAACGCCTCTGGCTGGTTTACGGGCGGTTCGAGCGATGGCGCTGCAGCTTGCCGAGTTGCGCGCGACGCATGCAGTGAGCGCCTGGTGCGACCCGCGTACGGGTGTATTGATGAGCCTGACCGGTGTGCGCTCGCGTATTGGTTTCCCTGCGCACAGCGCCAACTTCTACGGTTTGCTGATGTACTCGGTCTGGCGCTCTACGGAATTCGATATCCTGCTTGCCAACGATGCCGGCGTCGCTCATCTCGCCGATGCTCTCGGCCTGCCCGTCATCACTATTTTTCTGTCGAGAGAGCCCGGACATTTCGCACCGTTTGCGAACCGCGACCACGTAATTTCGTTCGAGGGCGCCTGCGACGTGCGCCCGTGCTTCGGTCGCTGCACTAAATCGGAGCTGCTGTGTTTTGCGCCGGCAAGCTATGTCGTCGTCGTCGCTGCGCGCGTCACGGCGACGCTGGCGCGATTATTCGACTAAGCTCACCACGCCACAGCGCAGAGATGTCGCTCTTCCGAGAGCCAAGCTACCGGAAGAAAGCCTGGGAAGGATCAAGGCGCGGCACCGAGAACTTCGGTCACCGCGCGACGCAGGCGACGGGTCTGGCCGTGTCGCTGGGTTAAACCGATCCGGTCGAAGTATTCGAGCACTTCTATCGTCACATTGCGCCCGATACCGCTGCGGTCGCGATACTCGGCGGCCGTGAAGAGCCCTTCCGTGCCACTGGCGGCAAGTTGCTCGGCGAGTAGCGCGAGCTGATGCAGCGACGCGGGTAGATAGAAGCGATACTTGCTGACCTGGTGCAGGCGGCCCAGTTGCGCCATGCGTTCCACAAACGGGCGCAGGATCTCGGCTTTGAGTTTGAGCGGCTCCAGCATGTCGTGCAGCGCGGGTGCCTGTAGTCCATGGCGCTGCAGCTCCGTCGCGATGCGCGCAAGCAAGGCCTGCTCCCCGGCGGAAAGTACCGCCTCGTGGTGTGGCAGGCACAGTTGGCCAGCCCGTCGTCGCAAGCTGCCCTCGCGCACGAGAGCATCGCATGCCGCACGGAGCAGGCGCCCGGAAGTGGCGCCATCAAGACGCTTGGCAAGCTGTGTCTCGGGCAGGCCAGTGTGGGCCGGCTCGGCGGTGTGATGGCGCGCCACGGCCTCGTTGATTGCCATCAGAATCGCACGCCAGCGCGCGGCGGCGAGCAGGATCGTTTCACCCTTCGGCAACGTAACGGTCGCGACATCCAGGTCCGCGCGAATCGCCAATGCCTCAGACTCGGTCAGATTCCAGCTCCGCGCGAACCAGGTGTTATCGACGCCTTCCGGCAGTTGTGCGAGCAGTGCACGCAAAGCCTCCACCGGCTGTGCGGCTTCCATCGCCGCCAGCAGCGTCAGCCGCCGCGTGCGGGTGAGCGCGCGCGGAAACGGCAAGGGTTCGAGGATACGACCACCGCCGAGCGTGCGCGTGGCCGATTGATCGCGGAGCACGCAGCGATCGCCCCGCACGGCGATCACGGGGGCGTCTAGCGTGAGCGTCGCATAGCAGGTGTCGCCAGGCGTCAACGCGCGATCGCGCAATAGGGTGACTCGCCCGCCGACATCCGCGGCCCCGAGGTGCACATGCACGGGGGTGCGATCACGCAGTGCCTGGGCGTCGCCCGGGGTCAGCGTCAGTTGTACCCCCAGCCTGGTCGCGCTCGCGGCGAGCGCCGGTGCTACCAACCAGTCGCCGCGGTGGATCTCGTAGCGGCGTAAATCGGCCCCCGCAAGATTGATCCCGCAGCGCTGCCCGGCGCGAGCGTGTGAGGCGATCTGATTTTGCGCATGGATGGAGCGCACGCGCACCTCGATCCCGGCCGGCGCGATCAGCAGGCGATCACCCACCGCCATCGCGCCCGAATACACCGTGCCCGTGACCACTCGCCCCGCGCCTTCAAGGACAAAGCTGCGGTCGATCGCCAGGCGAAAATGCCCTTGCGTATCGCGCTGCACGATCGCCCGTTGCGCCGCTTGCAGCAATGCGCGCAGGTCTTCGATGCCCACGCCGGTCGGCGCCGCGCTCGGCACAATGGGGATCCCGGCCAGTGCGGTAGTCGCGAGCAGGGCCGCGATTTCCGCCTGCACCGCCGTCACGCGGGCGGGTGATACGCGATCAATCTTGGTCAGCGCCACCACGCCGCGCGTGATCCCGAGCAGGTGGAGGATCGCGAGATGCTCGCGCGTCTGCGGCATCGGCCCGTCATCGGC
>JAYTEX010000086.1:0-14964 GCA_043734785.1 Pseudomonadota bacterium
CCGCGAATGCGGGGCGCGCCCCCACCCATGCGATGGCAAGCACGATGACACCTGCCGCCCACATACCATTATTCAATAGAATAATTGATTATCCGCCGCGCGCTTTTCCAGCCACTCAGACGGCGCGAAGCGCGGCCCGTACACCTTTGCCATACGCTGGCATTCGGCCACGAATGTCTTGATCCCTACCGCATCGATAAAGGATAGCGTGCCACCCGTCCAGGGCGGGAATCCCCAACCGAATATCGAGCCCAGATCGCCATCAGCGGCATCACTCAACACGCCCTCCTCCATGCAGCGTGTCGTTTCTAGCGCCTGGATATACAGCAGGCGCTTTCTAACCTCTTCGGCATCCGGTTGAGTTTTCGCCAATGGAAAGTGTTGGCCCAGGCCCGACCAGAGACGCTTGCGCGCTGCCGCTGGATATTCGTAAAAACCTTGACCGTGGCGTTTCCCCTGGCGATTCAGCTCCTCGACCATCTTGCGCAACACCGGCCAGCCCGAGGATTCGTGATAGGCCGCGCCGAGGTCTTTCCGGGTCTGCTGGGCCACGTGATAGGCGAGTTCTAAGGTCACTTCATCGAGAACCGCCAGCGGCCCGACCGGCATGCCAGCTTGCTTCGCGACATTCTCGATCAGCGCAGGGCTCACGCCTTCGCCGAGCAAGGTCATCCCTTCGTTCGTGAACGTGCTAAACACGCGACTGGTATAAAAGCCACGCCCATCGTTAACCACAATCGGCGTCTTGCGAAGCTGGATCACGTAATCGAGCGCGCGCGCGAGTGTCTCGGGTGAAGATTGCTTGCCGATGATGATTTCGACCAACGGCATTTTCTCAACCGGTGAGAAAAAGTGAATGCCGATAAAATTCGCCGGTCTTACGGAGGATTCCGCGAGGCCGGTAATCGGCAAGGTGGAGGTGTTGCTCGCGAACACGGCACTGCTCGTGATGACGGCCTCCGTTTTCTGAGTGACATCCGCCTTGATCTGGCGATCTTCAAACACCGCTTCGATCACCATGTCGCAGGCGGCAAGAATTTGGTAGTCGACAGTCGGGTGAATTCGCCCCAGGAGTTCCGCAGCCTTGGCTGGGGTGGTCCGACCACGCTCGATATCTTTGGTAACGATCTCCTCGCTGTACTGCTTGCCCTTCTCCGCTTTTTCCAAGGTGCTGTCGAGCAGTTTGACCTGCATCCCGGCGCGCGCCGAGATATAGGCGATACCGGCCCCCATCATGCCTGCACCGAGGATCCCGAGCGTATTGACCTTGCTGATGGGAATACCGACGGGCCGACGCGCGCCCTTCTCAGCGGCACCCTTGTTCACGAACAAGGTGCGAATCATGCTGCGCGTGACCGGCGAGAGCAGCAACGAGGCGAGATAGCGGGATTCAATTTTGATGCCGGTGTCGAACGGCACCTGGGTCCCTTCGTAAACCGAGGACATAATCGCGATCGGCGCGGGATAGTTATGTTGCGTGCGCTTCGCGACCAGCGCCGTGCCCCCCATGAAGGTCTGTATGCTGCGCGGATCCATGCCGCCCGCGCCACCGGGCACTTTGAAGCCCTTGGCATCCCACGGCTGCACCGCGCTGCCGCCGTCGAGGATCCATTGCCGCGCCGTCGCGATGAGTTGATCGGGCGGGACAACTTTATGCACGATCTTCTTCGCCAGCGCTGCATGCACATTGAGATGCGTGCCTTCCACCATCAACATCAAGGCGTCGTGAATACCGATGATCCGCGGCAGGCGCTGGGTGCCGCCGGCGCCAGGCAGCAGCCCCACCAGCACTTCGGGCAGACCGATGCGGGTAGCGGGATTATCGGCTGCCACACGATAATGGCAGGCAAGTGCCAGTTCGAGTCCACCCCCCAGCGCCGTGCCATTGATCGCGGCGACCAGCGGCTTGCCGCAGGTCTCCAACTTCCGAAACAACTCGTTCAAAGGCCATGCAAAGGCCATCGCGCTGTTCTTGTCCGTGATCTCCTTGATCGATGCAAGCAACCATTTGAGATCAGCGCCGGCCATGAAGTCCGCTTTGTTCGAGGTAATGACAGCCCCCTTGATCGCCGCGTCGCTCGTCAGGCGCTGGATAGCCGCCGTCATTTCCTGCAGAAAATCCGGCGTCACCACGTTCATCGGGCGCCCCTGCACGTCCACGTTCAACAGGGCAATGCCGTCGGTATCGACGGTCAAGGTCAATGTCTTGCTCATAGATTTTCTCTAATTGGGTTCGGGGCATTGCGCCCCAAACGTGGCAATTGGACGGGTAGCCGCGGGTATTTAGTGCATGCGCTCGATGATAGTCGCCGTGCCCATGCCGGCACCGACACAGAGATTGATGAGCGCCGTGCCGAGCCCGCGTCGCTCAAGTTCATCGAGCACCGTGCCCAGGATCATCGCGCCGGTCGCGCCAAGGGGATGCCCCATGGCGATCGCGCCCCCATTCACGTTGATCACGTCACGCGTAATATTCATGTCTTGCATGTAGAGCATGACCACCGAGGCAAAGGCTTCGTTGAGCTCAAACAGATCGATATCGCCGGTCTGCATGCCAGCACGTTTCAACGCCTTGCGCGCCGATGGCGCTGGGCCCGTCAGCATGATGGTGGGCTCAGAGCCGATCGAGGCGAAGGCGCGGATCCGCGCCCGTGGCTTCAAGCCGAGTCGCTCGCCCATTTCCTTGGAGCCGAGAAGCACCGCGGCGCAGCCATCGACAATACCGCTCGAGTTGCCGCCGGTATGCACGTGTTCAATCTGTTCCACGCTCGGATAACGCTGCAACGCGACCGCATCGAAACCATAGTCTTGGCCGAGTTGCGTGAACGCAGGTTTCAGGCTCGCGAGCTCCTCCATGGTCGTTTGGGGACGCATATGCTCATCGCGGTCGAGGATCACGTCGCCGAGGATGTCGCGCACTGGCACGACGGAGTTCTTGAACCACCCGTTCTTCCATGCCTCTCCCGCGCGACGCTGACTTTCGCAGGCATAGGCATCGACGTCCTGGCGCGAAAACCCGTTCAGGGTCGCGATCAAATCGGCGCCGATGCCCTGCGGCGCGAAGTAAGATTTATAGGCGACCGCCGGATCGCCCACCCATGCGCCGCCATCTGACCCCATTGGCACGCGCGACATCGACTCGACTCCGCCGCCGATCGTGAGGTCCGATTGCCCGGCCATGATTTGCGCGGCCGCGGTATTGACGGCCTCAAGGCCGGACGCACAGAAACGATTGAGCTGTTTGCCCGGGACGTTCTGGGCATACTCGGCAATGATGGCGGCGACGCGCGGGATCACCGCACCTTGCTCACCCACTGGCGAGACACAGCCGAACACGATGTCGTCGACCAGCGAGGTATCGAGATGATTACGTTCGCGGATGGCCATCAAGACCTGTGCCGCGAGCTGGATGGGGGTGACCTCGTGCAGCGCACCGGTGGATTTACCGCGCCCGCGCGGCGTGCGAACACAGTCGTAGATGTATGCTTCGGCCATCGTTGCTTACCTCATGTTGCGGGAACGGCCCGCCTGCAAAGCTGGCGGCCGTCGCGGCGCGGGTTAATTCTCGGCTGGCGGCAAACGGATGCGTGTCTGCCGGTGTTTCTTGCCCTGGATTATAGGGACAAAATTTCGCCGCAGTCATATCCTTTAACGATTGAGTGGGCGGGCACCGGCCTCACTACAACAAATCCCGCAACCGGTAATACAGCGTTCCCAAGAGCAGGCCAGGCAGACGGAAATAGCGCCCGCCCGGAAAATTTCGATGCGGGATCCTGGCGAACACATCGAAGCGCTCACTGGTGCCGGCAATGGCCTGCGCGATGAGTTTACCGGCAAGCCCGGTCAGGGCCATGCCGTGCCCGGAAAACCCCTGTGCGAAGTAGATGTCGCGCGTAAGACGTCCGAAATGCGGTGAGCGGTTGAAGGAGATGTCGACATACCCCCCCCAGGCGTAATCGATGTCGATGTCGTGCAATTGCGGAAACACGCGCACCATGCGCTTGCGCATCGTCGAGCGCAGGTTAGTGGGCGGCACTTTGGAATAACTCACGCGCCCGCCAAAGAGCAGCCGGTGATCGGCGGATAACCGGAAGTAATCCAGCACGAAATTGGTATCAGTCACCGCCATGTCATTGACGATCACTTGGCGAGCGAGCGCCGCGCCGAGTGGCGAGGAGGCGACGATATAGGTGCCGACCGGCATAATTTTGCGATCAAGCGCCGGCACCAGCTTACCGAGGTAGGCATTACCGGCAAAGACCAGCTGGCGCGCCGTCACCCGTCCCTGCGCGCAGGTGACTTCCGGTTGTGGCGCATCGCGATAGGACAGTACTCGCGTGTCCTCGAAGATGCGCACCCCCGCCGCGCGCGCGGCGTCGGCAAGCCCGAGCGTGTAGTTCAGGGGATGCAGATGTCCGGCCTGCGGGTCGTAGAGTCCCGCGCTGTAGCGCGGCGAGCGCAACACCGCTTGCAAGGCATCGCCCGCCAGATATTCAAGCGGATAGTCATACCGCTCTGCGAGTAGCGCCTGGTAGGCACGCAATGCATCGCGCTGGCGCGGCTTGATTGCCACCTGCATCTGACCGTCCCGCCAGTCGCACGCAATCGCGTGCCGGGCGACGAGGTCTTTGACCAACTGCACGCCCTCGAGCGACATGTCCCACAATCGGCGGGCATCCGCCGGACCGACCAGCCGCGCAAAATAGTCGATCTCGCGCGCGAAACCGCCAATGACTTGCGCGCCGCTGCGCCCGGAAGCCCCCCAGCCGATACGGTTGGCTTCCAATAGCACCACATCGTAACCGCGCTCAGCGAGATGCAGGGCGCTCGAGCAGCCCGTGATGCCGCCGCCGACGACGCACACGTCACAGTGCAGGTGCTCGGTCAGGATGGGCGCGGATTGCCAGCCCCGAGCCGTGGCCGCGTAGTAGGAATCGATATGCGGTGCGCGGGTCATCATTAAGCTATGCAGCGGTTCAACTGCCGTTTCCAGGTTTAAGGGTCGGTCATTCCAGCAAGTGTACCGAATTGCCAGGCGTGCGGGCCGCCGCTCGATCTAGCGCGATCGCGGCCCGCGGCCCTGCCTTCGCTAGCCGACTGTTCTCGAGTGCAGCTATGATGACGCTACCGCGAAGGGAGCCATCCCCATGGCGGGCAATCAACCAGGAGTGGCGAGGCCTCGCGTGCCGCCAGATCTCATGAACAGTCCAGAAGAATCGGCCCCGACCCGCACGGAATCCCTCGAGAAATGGCTGCGGGAGCGCAATTGCACCGAAGTCGAATGCATCATTCCGGATTTTTCCGGCATTGCGCGCGGCAAAATCATGCCGGCCAGCAAGTTCTGGAAAGAAGAGCGATTGCGCCTGCCGGAGGGGGTTTTCGTCCAGACTGTGACCGGCGAATACCCCGAAGATGATGTCACCGACCCGACCGAACCTGACATGCTGCTGCGCCCAGATGTCTCGACCATCCGACTGGTGCCGTGGGCGGTAGAGCCGACCGCGCAAGTGATCCACGATTGCTTCTACAACGACGGCCGGCCGGTCGATCTAGCACCGCGCACCGTCCTGCGTCGAATACTCGATCTGTATGCCCGGCGCGGCTGGAAACCGATTGTGGCGCCTGAACTCGAATTCTTCCTGGTGGAGAAAAATATTGATCCTGACCTGCCACTGAAGCCGCCAATCGGCCGTTCCGGCCGGCCAGAAACCGGTCGTCAGGCCTACGGCATCGATGCGGTAAACGAATTCGATCCGCTGTTTGAGGATATTTACGACTACTGCGAAGTGCAGGAACTCGATATCGATACCTTAATCCACGAATCGGGCGCGGCGCAGATGGAGATCAACTTCTTGCATGGCGACCCAATGGAACTGGCCGATCAGACATTTCTGTTCAAGCGCACCTGTCGGGAGGCGGCCTACCGCCACGGCATTTATGCCACGTTCATGGCCAAGCCGCAGAAGGACGAACCGGGTAGCGCGATGCATATCCACCAAAGCGTGCACGATACCGTTACTGGCAATAATATCTTCGCCACCCCGGACGGCAAACTGACCGACCTGTTCCTGGCGCATATTGCGGGACTACAAAAATATCTGCCGGCCGCGATGTCGTTCTTCGCGCCCAATGTGAATTCCTACCGACGGCTGGCGAGCGGGAACTTTGCGCCGATGAACGTGCAGTGGGGCTATGACAATCGCACCGTCGGCTTGCGCGTCCCGGTGGCCGATCCGCAAGCGACGCGCGTCGAGAATCGCGTGGCCGGTGCGGATGTAAACCCTTATCTCGCGATCGCGATGTCACTGGCCTGCGGCTATCTCGGCATGATCGAAGGGCTGCGGCCGACTTCGCCGTTGAGCGACAGTGGCTATAATTTAGGCTACCAATTGCCGCGAAACTTAGAGGACGCCTTGAAGCTGCTTGAGGCCTCGGCGCCGCTGAAGGAAATCATCGGCGAACGCTTTGCCAAGTGCTACGCGGCGGTCAAACAAAAAGAGTACGCCACGTTCTTCCACGTCATCAGTTCTTGGGAGCGCGAATTCCTGCTCCTTAACGTATGACGCTGGCCGATCAACACACCACGGCGCAGTGGCAGGCGATCGATCGCCGGCACTACTTGCATCCTTTCACGGATGCCAAGGCGCTGCATGAATTCGGTGCCCGCATCATCACCCGCGCCGATGGCGTATGGCTGTGGGATTCCGAGGGACAAAAAATCCTCGATGGCATGGCCGGCCTCTGGTGCGTGAATATCGGCTATGGACGCCGCGAGCTGGTCGAGGCGGCCGCGGCGCAGATGCAGGAACTGCCGTACTACAACAGTTTCTTCAAAACGGCCAATCCCCCGGCACTGGCCTTGGCCAGTCTGCTGGCAGAAGTCACCCCGCCACAGTTCAACCATGTGTTCTTCACCAGTTCCGGCTCGGAAGCGAACGACACTATCGTGCGCATGGTGCGCCGTTACTGGGACGTTCTCGGGCAGCCCCAACGCAAGACGATCATCAGCCGCTGGAGCGGCTACCACGGCAGCACCATGGCGGGCGCAAGCCTGGGTGGGATGCCCGGCATGCATGCCCAGGGTGGGCTTCCGATCCCCGGTATCGTGCATATCGATCCGCCCTACTGGTACGGGCTCGGCGGCACCGAGAATCCGGCAGCCTTCGGTCTGCGCGCAGCGGGTTGGCTGGAGCAGAAAATTCTCGAAATCGGCCCCGAAAACGTCGCGGCCTTCATTGGCGAGCCGATTCAGGGCGCCGGCGGCGTCATCCTTCCGCCCTCTACCTATTGGCCGGAAGTGCAGCGTATCTGTCGCCACTATGGTGTGCTGTTGATATCCGATGAAGTGATCTGTGGTTTTGGCCGCACTGGCCGGTGGTTCGGCTGCGAGACGTTCGGCTTCGAGCCCGATTTGATGACACTCGCCAAAGGGATCTCCTCCGGTTACCTGCCGCTGGGCGGCGTGATGGTGGGCCAGCGCGTGGCCGAGGTATTGATCAACAGCGGCGAGTTCAATCACGGCTATACGTATTCCGGGCACCCCACCTGCTGCGCGGTGGCGGAAGTGAATGTGCGCCTGCTCCGCGACGAGGGGATCATCCGCCGCGTGGCAACTGAAACCGGGCCTTACCTGCAGTCACGCCTCGCGAGTTTGTTGGATCATCCACTGGTCGGCGAAGTGCGCGGCATAGGACTCATCGCGGGGATAGAACTCGTCAAGCATAAAGCCACGCGCGAACGCTACGCACCGCTTGGCGAGGTCGGCACGCTCTGCCGCGATTTCTGTTTCCAGGAAGGGCTCATCATGCGCGCCGTGGGCGACACCCTGATCACCGCGCCCCCGTTGATCATCTCGACCGCTGAAATTGATGAACTGGTGCACCGCGCGCGGCGATGCCTTGACCTGACCGCCGCAGTACTGAAGATCCCTATTTAGTCGCTTCTATCGCCGCCAAAGCGCATGCGGGCATGCGTGTTCCAGGTAGGTTGGGGTGAGCGCCGCGAACCCCAACATCCATGATCCGCCGAGTGACCGCGTAGTCGCGAATCCGAGTAGCCGCGCTGCGCGATTTTGCATACACAAAATTCGTGGCAAAATTCGGGATACCCTCAACTGCGAGTGGGTCCGAGTCTCGACCGTGTTGGCCTTCAAGTGTCAGTCCGCCCAAGGCTTCGCCGCTGGTCTTCGGCAACGTGAGCAGCACCATCGCAAAGGCGTTGAGCAACCGCAGCCGGTCGCGTCGGAGGTCGCCAGGCGAGGCGTTGTCTTGCCGCGCTTTTGATCGAGGTTCCATGCCACCGGGTCTAAAAGTATCTGGATTGCGTATGGGATCCTCGGAAACGGCGTTGGATTACGCCGCCACTCGCAATGAAACGTCCGCCACCCGTACAATCGGGCATGGGGCGGATGGTTCGGCGCTGGCGCCGACCTCGGCCGCCGTCGATAGGGATCAGCAACCGAGACGACTCACCGCGCGCACTGCAACCGTCTGTACGATTGCGCTGCGCTCGCCAATGACAGAAAAATCATGAGCGCACAACCAGCCACTTCGCCACCGTTGCCGATGAGCGCCCCCCTCGCCAAGCTTTTCCGACGGATGTTGGACGAACTGGACCAGTGCGAAAGCAGCGAATGGGACACGAGCGAAAGCACACTCGATCCGGCGATTTATAGCGACCCCGCGATCTACCGCATGGAAATCGACCGTATCTTCCGCCGCGTGCCGTTGTGCCTGGGTCACGCGGACCAACTGCGCGAGCCAGGCAGCATGCTTGCACGCGATCTGTTCGGCCTGCCCTTGCTGTTGGTGCGTGACAGACAGGGCGAGATCAACGTATTTCTTAACGTGTGCCGCCATCGTGGCACACGCCTGGTGCCCGGCTTGGATGCCGTGTGCCAGCAAGGCACTATTGCTTGTCCCTATCATGCCTGGACCTATGATCTGAACGGCGCGCTCCGCGCGGTGCCGAAGCCAGAGGGTTTTCCCACGCTCGACAAATCAACCCGCAGCTTGCGCCGACTGCCGGCGACCGTGCGGCACGGCTTGATCTGGGCGATCATGGATCCGCTAGGCGACCCGCCGGGAGATCCAGCGCGGGACCGGCGGTGCAGCGCTATCGAGGTGGCAGATTTTCTGGGTGGCATCGACGAAGATTTAGCGGCACTCGATCTGGGGTCGCATCGATTTTTTCGTCAGCATGCGCGCAAGCGGGCGACCAATTGGAAGCTCGTGATGGATGCTTTCCACGAGATCTACCATATCAAACGCCTGCACGCGCAGACCATCGCGCCGTTTTTTCTCGATACCCAATCAGCCGGTGAAGGTGTTGGTCGGCATACGCGCATTCTGGTCGGTCGTGATCGACTGGCCGACGCGCGACACCTGCCGCAACAAGACTGGGATCTCCGCCGACACGCGACGCTGACGCACGCTATCTTCCCCAATTCCCTGATCATCTATCACCCAGACTCCACTAGCCACCTCGGCATGTTCCCCACAGCAGCGGGCGAAATCCTTTTCGTGCACACGATGTTCATCCCGCACGCGCCGCGCAGTGACAAGGAGCTCGCGCACTATGAGCGCAACTTTGCGATGATCGATGAGGGGGTATTCGGTGCCGAGGATCTTTTGATCTCCGAACAAATTCAGCTTGGCGTGCAATCAGGCGCCAACGACAGCTTCTTATTGGGTCGCTTCGAGCATCATCTGCGCCGCTTCCACGGCCATATCGAGGCCATGTTGCACGCTGAGGCTTAGCGACCCGGACTTAGGATGAATCTGCTGCCGACGATTCCCTAAGTCCAACAAGCTGCTAGCGGGCTGTGTGAGTGTTCAGATCCCATCCGAATGCATAACTCGTCAGCGTTTTAACGCCACCCGCCGGCCCCACATCGGCGTAATGATGGAACTCGTACTTCACCTTGCCGAAGGCCAGCGTGATCTTTTCCTTGAACACGCTCTCATCCACGCTGCCACCGGTGCTGATGGACTTGATCAGAACCTCCTCCAGCGTGATCGTAATGTATTTCTGCTGCGCGTCCCGTTTGCCGACCACGGGCACGATATCAATCTCGGCGGTCTTGATCGCGGTGCCGCCGGCGAACAATGTCATGATCGCGGCGCTGTCGACGCTGGCGGCTTTGACCAGCGATATCTCATTCATTTTTAGCCCACTGTCGGGATTTGCTTGACTGGCGCCTTGTACCCGGTCTAAATCCCAGCTCCACGTCAGCACTTCGGCCCACCCTTTGTGGCCGTAGTTCTGCGATCCGCCGGTGACGCCATCCAGCCTCAGGAACATTTCTACTGCCATCTGTTTACCTCTTCAGGGGACGAGCCGCGGTCGCGGCTCGATGCGGATGCACGGGCATCCATTGAAATAAATAGACCCTGCGGTTGCGCGAACATGCGGGCAGCGTGTTCAAGGTAGGTTGGGGTGAGTGCCGCGAACCCCAACATCCATGATCCGCCGAGTGACCGCGTAGTCGCGAATCTTAGGAGCCGCGCGAGCTCGTCTACTCTCTGTTGGGCTTCGCAAGCTCACCCCAACCTACCCCATCGGGTGAAGCTCACCCCAACTACCCGATCGGGTTTCGTACCTGCGCGCGATTTTGCAAGCTTTCGCTACTCAACCCACAAATCTTGCAAAATCATCTCGCCATTTATGCGAGCGGTTCCCTGTTTTCATCGCGCAGAATGCTTTTTTCAGGGACGACTACTTATGCGGCGAGCAATCCCTCGCGTGCCACATAATCCAAGGTCTCGTTCAGCGCCAACGTGAATTTCGCGAAAATTTCGTCGATCTGCGCTTCGTTGATGATCAACGGTGGACAGAGCGCAATGCCGTCGCCGACGTTGCGCGGGATCAGGCCATGAACATGGCACCGTTCGAAGCAGTAGGCCCCGATCGAACCCGGCGGATTGAAGCCCGCCTTGGTCGTCTTGTTCGAAACAAACTCAAGCGCGCCGATCATGCCCACGCCGCGGACTTCACCCACCAACGGATGATCGGCGAAACTGTGCAAGTGCGCCTGGAACTTCGGTGCCAATTGCGCGGCGCGTTCGAAGATTTTGTCGCGTTCATAGATCTCCAGCGTCTTGAGGGCGACCGCCACACACACCGGATGTCCGCTATACGTATAGCCGTGGCCGAAAGTCCCGAGCTTGCGACTGGCGTCCAGTATCGGCGCATATAGTTGTTCGGGAATGATCACGGCGGACAACGGCTGGTAGGCCGACGTCAACGCTTTAGCCAGCGTGATGGTGTCGGGCTTGATATTGAAAGTCTGTGAACCGAACGGATTACCCGTGCGCCCAAAGCCGCAGACCACTTCATCGGCAATCAACAGCACATCGTACTTGGCGAGCACCGCCTGGATTTTTTCGAAATAGGTGCGCGGCGGAATCAACACGCCGCCCGCCGCCATGACCGGCTCGGCAATAAAGGCCGCCACCGTGTCAGGCCCTTCTTGCAGGATCAGTTGTTCGAGGTTGTGCGCGAGCCGCGAAGCGAAGTCTTCTTCGGACTCGCCCGGCTCGGCAAACCGGTAATGATGCGGGCAATCGGTGTGGATAAAGCGACCATCGAGCGGGAGGTCCCATTGCGTGTGCATGGGCGTCAAGCCGGTCAGGCTGGCCGCCGCCAGCGTGATCCCATGATAGCCTTTCACGCGACCGATGATTTTCTTCTTCTTGGGTCGCCCGAGCGCATTGTTGTAGAACCAGATGAGCTTGACCTGCGTATCGTTGGCATCCGAACCGGAACTCCCGAAAAAAACTTTTGAAGCCGCCATCGGCGCCAAGGCTTTGAGTTTTTCGGCGAGCAGCATGCCCGGCTCGTGGCTCTTGCCGTTGAACAGGTGGCTAAAGGATAATGTTCTGATTTGATCGTAGGCGGCCTGTGCGAGCTCTTCATTGCCGTAGCCGAGCGAGGTGCACCACAGACCGGCCAAGCCCTCGATGTATTGCTTGCCCGAGTGGTCCCAGACATACACCCCCTGCGCACGCGCTATCATCAGCGCGCCTTGGTCTTCAATGACGCCGAGATTGACCATCGGGTGCAGTAACGCGGCCGCGTCACGGGCTTCAATCGAACCGGCTTTTAAGCTCACAGGGGATCTCCTTGGTCGTGCCTGGATGGCGGTATCTGTTTCTGTGGAAACAGTCTAGCCTTCAACGCTACATTCGACCACCGTCCCGCCCACATCATCCGAACCCCGCAAGGATCTCCTTTGGAACCCGCGCCACCGCCGCTCTTGGCCTATGTGCAAATTCTGTGCGGCGCCGTGCTGTTATCGACCGGGTCGACCGTCATCAAGGCCGTCAGCTTCACCGCATTTGAACTCGCCGGATGGCGCGCGCTGGTCATCGCGGTTTTTCTGACGCTGGTCGTACGTCCGCCCAGGGCCTGCTGGGACCGCCAACTGCTACCGGCTGCGTTGGCCCATGCGGTCACCACGTTGCTGTTCATGTGGGGCAACAAGTTAACCAGTGCAGCGACCGCTATTTTTCTGCAATACACCGCGCCAATTTATCTGCTATTGCTCGGCCCCTGGCTATTGAAGGAGCCGGTCACGCGGCGCGACACCGCCTGCGTATTGCTGATCGGTGCCGGCATGGTGATGCTACTGTTAAAACCTGCGGAGGCCTCGCCCACCGCAAGTGATCCGTTCCTAGGGGGGTTGGTGGCGGCAGTCTGTGGGGTCGCCTGGGCCTTGACGACCTTAACCATGCGCGGCTTGTCGCGCCAGATCCCTGATGGATTCCAACGCGCGATCGCGGCGATCATCCTGGCCAATATCGGGCTCAGCATGGCACTCTTGCCCGTGGTCGGGGTACCGGCGAGCGCCACCCCCCTCGACTGGACGCTGGTGAGCTATATGGGGATTTTCCAACTGGGTAGCGCGTTCATTCTGATTTCGCTCGGCTTGCGGCGGGTGACCGCGCTGGAAGGGGCGCTGCTGTTGCTACTCGAACCCGTGTTGAATCCATTCTGGGCTTGGGGAGTGCATGGCGAGGTGCCGGACTCGGCGGCGCTCACCGGTGGGGGGTTGATTCTGTTAGCGAGCGCGCTGCGCGCGCTCGCGAATGCGTCATCCAAACCGACGGTCCGCTAACGCCTCCTCTGTGACGGTTTCTGGCTTCAATTGCTGGCGAATCAAGGTCAGTTCCCGGTTAGCTGCCTGCAAGGTTTTCACTTCTAAATGATCTTCCATGATTGAGAGCTTGTGCAACGCCTTCGGCAGACCGTGCTCGGCGGCCAGCGATAACCAGGCATACGCGCGCGCCTGGTCGCGTTGGATGCCGACCCCATTGGCGTAGCAAAGCCCGAGACCATATTGCGCGCGCGCGTGACCTTGAACCGCCGCGAGCGCCAGCATGTGCACCGCTTCGTCTTTCAGCACGCCGGCGACAGTCCCGAACAAGCCGCGCCGGCCAACTTCATACTGCGCATTCGCGTAGCCAATCTGTGCCGCATGCCGTAGCCAGGCAATCGCGCGCGGCTTGTTCTGCCCCACCCCCAGCCCGGTGTCGAACGCTAGCGCAACTCGATAGATGGCTTTGATATGGCCTTGATCAGCCGCTTTGCGTAGCCATTCAAAGGCAACTTGATTATCGGGATTCTGGCCGAGGCCGCGCTGGTAGAAGCGACCAAGCGCATATTGCGCCTGCGGCAAGCCCGCACTCGCGGCGCGACTCAACCACACTTCTGCTTCGTCGATATCCTTGCACCGTAGCGGCCCGCTGGCATACATGAGGCCCAGGTTGTACTGCGCTTTCACATGACCTGTTTCGGCGGCCCGCCGGCACCAATAAATTGCCTGTTCGTAATCGGGTGCCACGCCTTCGCCATGCACATAGGCCAGCCCCAGATTCAGCTGCGCCTTGGGATAATCCTGTTTGGCCGCGTGCTCCCATTGGCGCGCCGCCGCCTCCATGTCGCGCCGGACCCCCAAGCCCTTGCTGTAGAGTTCGCCTAAGTTGTAGTGGGCGATCGAATTGCCGTTGGTGGCGCCCGCGTAGTACCAGCTAAACGCGCGTTCGAAATCGCGCGGGGTGCCCGTGCCGGTCTGATAGCACCAGCCGATCAAGGCCTGCGCATCGCTAAAATTCTCTTCCGCCGCCGCCTGCAACCAGTGGATCGCCATCTCGGGATCCCGCGCGCACCCAATCCCCCCGAGCAGGCAGATGCCCACGCGGTGTTGCGCGCGCGCGTGGGAGGACTCCGCTGCGCGCAGATACCAGCTGAAGGCCTGCTGAAAATCAATTTCGTGCGTGCCGCGATGACGCAGCCGTTCGGCGAGTTCAAATTGTGCTTCTACCTCGCCGCGCTCCGCCGCATCCAGGAGATCCCTGACCCCGGTCACGGGGTGCGACTCTGCGCTGTAGGCCACGGCCAGCGCCGCATCAACAGTCCTGCAGGAGCGTCATCAGGCTCGACGTATCGAGACGATTACGGCCACGCCGCTGGCCCTGACAGGTGGTCGCTTGATGCGCAGAGCGGTGATAGACGGTGACGGTGTGGCCGCCGCGCGCAAGGTGCCCAGCCATTGGAAACCTCATCACCCCTAGCCCAATGAACGCTGCCTTGCTCACCTGCAAACTCCATGAAAATTTACAATCTCATGGTACGCAATGCAGCGGAGCTGTGCCAGCGAGAAGCGCTGCGACCAAAATAGAGAGTGACACGGTGGGCAGAGCCCGTGCGGCGGTCTTGATTCAGGATGCTAAGCGGGCGTGCAGGTCGTATTCATCACTGGCCTCGATGATGACGCGGTGGCGCGTTCCGGGCGTTAACTGGGCGGCGTCACGGATAACGACAACACCATCGATTTCCGGTGCATCGGCGGCGCTGCGTGCGATAGCCAGCTTGCCGTCAAGACGATCAACGAGAACCTCGATCCGGCGCCCGATCTGGCGCCTGAGGCGCGCCACGCTGATCGCCTGCTGGGCTTCCATGAAG
>JAYTEX010000087.1:0-4089 GCA_043734785.1 Pseudomonadota bacterium
GTGGCGACCCCGTGTTGATCATTAATCGCGACATCCCAGAGATTGATCCCTTCCAGAACAGTCAGCGCTGGCAGTACGGTTTGCCAGACACCCCAAAGCCCCAACGCCAAGCTCCATCCGATGACGTTGCGTGCGACGAGCCTGGCTTGCGCGTTAAATTTCTCAATTTCCTTGGCGTCGCGAATCGAATCTCGGCCATCTTCTTCGTTTAATCGCCTGGTGACTTGCATCCGATAGCCGGCAATCGTGAGCCACCGTAACGAGATTTGATTCACGAGAATCGCTAGTGAAATCAGTAATCCGCTCATCAGGTAGTATTTCGAGAGTTCGACTGCCGTGTAGTGGTAACCCATCGCGGACAGCAGGGCGAAAATAAGCGGCGGACCTACCATTGCAATTTGCCGTAATGGGCGGAGTCGTTCGAGCGTGATGCCGAAGGTCACGCCTGAAAACGGACTATTCCGCCGATTAAGCCAGTAGGCGAAGATAAACAGGCTCAGCATCGCCATCACGAAAAAGATACGTGTCAGGCCATTCTGTGCCGCGGCGCCACTCGGCCACTCGAAGTTGAGCGCCACGCTGTAGGTGGGGATAAATGTTCGCGCAAAGGTGTTCCAGGCAACCTGGCTCCGCCGGGTGGCATCCGCTGCCACACCAAAGTGGGCGCCGACAATGCCGGCGGACCCTAGCGCACCTTTCCACCATCCAGCGACCAGCAAAAGCACTGCGGCGAACTGCAGGGTCTGCGATAGCACAAGCGACAGCTCTGAGGAACTCGGGCTCGCCTTCAATGCCTCCCCAATTCCAAAAAACAATAAAGGCATTGGCAATGCGAAGACTGCGATTGCGACCAGCGAGGACAGTGTATCGCGCACCCGTCTGTCCCCAGGTCGTTGCTGTTTCTCGGCCTGTGTCGCTAGAAACCGGCGTAGCCGGTGCCTTGCGTGATAAACAATGATGACGAAAAGAATGAATCCAGCACTTCGCACCGCATTCAGTTCTATCGCGACACGCAAATCCTCAAGTGTTTTCATCCACGGCGCTGTATTGAAGAGCCCCCGTACCACCACAATACTGCCCTTGAGTACCGCGATAGACCACGGCGTTGTATTCGGGATCCATAGCAAGCGTTGATCGAGAAGCTCGGTGTACAAGGAAACCGTGTTGGTCAACTGGCGGAGCTCACTATCGGTTGCATCCAGCACTCGAAGGTAGGCTGCGGAGTTAGTCTCGATATTCGCTAACAGCCCCTCCTGCGCATTCAGAAGATTTTTGAGTTGCTCCTCCAATTGGGGCGTTATCGCCTCTGCAAGAAGCCCAGCAGAAGCATATTTAGCTGGATTCTCACGGGCTAGCTGAACCGCTCTTGACCTTTCTTCAAGTTCGATTCGCCGAAGGCTGACTCTGGAGACCTCAGTCGCATTGAATTTTTCCTGTTGTTCCAAGTTGCTCACGCTAGGAAGCTGACGGCGCTGATCAACCAAAATTCGTCCGAGAATCGCTGAGGTGCCCGCGATGAGCAGTCGCTGCCGAGCCGTTTCGTACTCCGTATTCAGGAGGTTCTTTCTTTCTGCATATTCGGCGCGACGCCTAACTGCCGCTGATTGCTGTTGCACCAGGGCCGCCAATTCCTTGCTCAGCGTAAGTGTTTCAGTCGCGATCTCTTGTGCAAGCGGGTGGGTTCCGACCGCGTCTGATTGCGCTAACTCAGCGAGTTTCTGTACATCGAACACGACCGCTTCGCGACGTTCGATCAGTAATTCCTCCAGCGCGGTGATCCGTGCCGATAACGAATCAAGGTTGAGCAACACCAAATCGCGCCGAAGACTGGTAATCTCCCGCGCGCCGTCGAAACTCGCCTGTTCCAGGCTAAGCATTTCAATCTCGGTTTGACGCGCGCTGAACTCGGCTTCATAGGCAGTGGATAGCGCCCGGGATAATGCATCATTCGCGTCGTCAATCAATTGAGTGCGTTCCGCGTCGATCGCAGTGAGTCGCGCTTCTGCGGCCGCTTTTTCCTTGGCAAGCTCCGTCGGTCGCGCCGCGAGTGTACGGAGTTTTAGCTCATAACCCCCTAGCTTGCCTTGCAAAGTCGCTCGTTCGGACCGCGTTAGCTCTACAAGAGTATCTAGCGCGATCGCGTCCAGGGTTCGTTCGCGCTGGCTGACCGGCAGGGTCGATTTACGCCGTTCAAATTCCGCGATATCGCCGTTCAGCTCTTTGCGCGTCACCGGCCGGCGTGCCGTATTTCGCTTATAACTATCGAGTTTCGAGCCGTAGACCGATTGAGCTCTTAGCGAGTTTTTCGCTTGCTCATGAAGTTCTTCTAAACGGCTGCGCGACTCGGGATCAGTCACTTGCATTACCGTTTCCACCTTCTGAGCTTCTACTTCCTCTAGTGTGAGCGCGTTCGCAAGCGGACTAATCAGCCCATAAATCACGCCTACCAGGACCCAACGTCTGATCTTCCGGAGGCCGGGTTTTGTGTTCACTCGAAGTGCCATAATTGTCATTTGTCAGAGTCTAACAAACCTGGCCGTTGGAGAATGTCTAAATCGACACCGTGGTTGGATCTGGACATCTTGCCGAGTGATGCGAAGATGCCGGCATCCCGGATAAGGCAGTTCGATCGGGAATGCCCGGCGACCACACTCCACCGCTTGCAGAAGGAAGCACCTTGCGTAGCCTCTATTTTTGGTGCCTTTTTGCCCTCACAGAACACAGCGTGGCGGGAGAACCGTTCGGCTTCAATCCCCCTGCATTCCTGAAGGGACCGATGGTCTCCCGCTCTGCGACAGGAAATACCTATTATTTCTCTGGAACAGAAAAGCACCCGCTTGCTCGACTTCAGATCACGCAGGTCGAAATTCCGGATTCGCTCGTCGAAGACGACACCTCGTTATGCGCCACGGCATTCATTTTCGAGATTCGAAAGCAAGCACCCGATATATTCTGGCAGAAAGATAGTACGCACCTGGAGGCTGGTGAACACACACTCGATCTCTGGCGATGGAATGGATCGATTTCATCAAACCTGATGACTGGCATCGTGAGCTGCGGGATCATTGGCGAGCGCTTCTTGGCAATTACCTTCCAGGACGCGATTAGGCAAGCACCTGATAGTTTTCCTGTGCTTCGAGAACTTCTAAAAAAACTGGATATCCCATGAACGCAAGAACAAGCGGTTATCGTTACTTCGATTGGGTCATGGCTGGGTTCATTACAGTACTGCTGTGTGCGAATCTACTGGGTCCCGCGAAAACTAGCGAAGTGAATCTGCCGTTGGTCGGCATCGCACTGGTATTTGGCACGGGAAACCTGTTCTTCCCGATCAGTTATATATTTGGCGATGTGCTCACCGAAGTTTATGGCTATGCACGCGCGCGGAAAGTCATCTGGGCTGGGTTCGGCGCCATGATTTTTGCATCGATCATGTCATGGCTGGTCATCAATCTTCCGGTCAATCCTGCGGAGCCCTATAACAAAATCTTGCAACCAGCGTTGGAAATTGTGTTCGGCAGTACATCACGAATCGTGGGGGCGTCCATCACGGCGTTCTGGGTCGGGGACTTCGTTAACTCCTATGTGTTGGCCAAGATGAAAATCTGGACGGCCGGCAAGCACCTCTGGAGTCGGACCATCGGGTCAACTGTCTTGGGCCAAGGCGTCGATAGCCTTATTTTTTATCCCATCGCGTTCTACGGAATTTGGGATACCGCTACGCTCTGGCAGGTAGTGGGGTTCAACTGGGTATTCAAGGTTGCCGTGGAGGTCGTGATGACGCCATGCACCTACTATGTTGTCAATCTCCTCAAGCGCCACGAGCAATGCGACTATTTCGATCGCGGTACCCATTTCACGCCGTTCTCCCTTGCAGATAGTTAGCCGTCCCTGAAAAAGTCGCTTCTAGCGCCGCCAAAGCGCATGCGGGCAGCGTGTTCAACGTAGGTTGGGGTGAGCACCGCGAACCCCAACATCCATCATCCGCCGAGTGACCCCCCTGTGTCAGGCGAGTTGTCGCGAATCTGAGTAGCCGCGCGAGCTCGTCTACTCAACTGTTGGGCTTCGCAAGCTCACCCCAACCTACCC
>JAYTEX010000088.1:0-11379 GCA_043734785.1 Pseudomonadota bacterium
ACCACGATATCGCCGAATTGCGCCGGGTCGATAAAGCGACCCTGCGATTCGATCGGTAGCTCGAACGCCGCCGGGGTCGACATCGGCTGTTGGTTGAGCGTGCCCGAGGCCACCTGCACATTATTCTTGCGCACGGCATCGACGATCTCGGTCGCGGTCAGGTTCTGGGCCGCCGCGCGTTCGGGATCGATCCAGATCCGCATCGAGTACGCACGTTCGGCAAAAATGCTGAACTGGCCGACCCCTTTCAAGCGCGCAAGACGATCGACCACCTGGGTACGCGCATAATTCGAGAGATAGGTGCCGTCGCGCGATCGGTCAGGCGAATACAGGTGCAGCACCATCAGCATGTCGGGCGAATTCTTGGCGACATTCACCCCGAGCCGCCGCACGTCCTCGGGCAACCGCGGCACCGCGATCGCGACCCGGTTCTGCACCAGCACCTGCGCACGATCGAGATTGGTGCCTATTTCAAAGGTCACGTTGATCGTTAGCCTGCCGTCGCCGGTCGCTGACGACTGCATGAACAGCATGTCATCGACGCCATTGATCTCCTGCTCAAGGGGTGTCGCGACTGTCGCGGCTATCGTCTCCGCGCTGGCGCCGGGATAGGCGGCAGTCACCTGGATGGTCGGCGGCACAATATCCGGATATTGCGCGACCGGCAGCAAAAAATACGCGATGGCACCGACCAGCGTGATCAGGATCGAGATGACCGATGCAGAGATCGGATGCTCGATGAAAAAATGCGAGAAGCGCATGCGGCGTCAGTGCGCGCTGGCTGGGGCGGCGGTAATTTCTTCTGGCGTCACGGGTTCGCCTGGATGCGCGCGCTGGACCCCGTTAACGACAATCCGCTCGTGCGGCTTGAGCCCTTCACGCACCACACGCAGTCCGTCGATCAGCGGCCCCAGAGTGACCGGCCGCGCCTCTATAATATTCTCCTTGCCCAGCACCAGCACCAGTTTGCGCGCTTGATCGGCGACGATCGCCGCATCCGGAATCAAGATCGCATCGTGATCTGCAACGCCGAGTAGTCGCATGCGCGCAAACATGCCCGGCAGTAGCACGTGATCGGGATTGGGAAACGTGGCGCGCCCACGCATTGTCGCGGTATCGATATCGATTTCGTTGTCGACGAAGGTCATGCGCCCGTGGTGCGCCCAAGTGTCCTCGTCGATCAGCTTGGCATCGACCGGGTTTGCAATTTCGCGCGACGAGCGCCGGGTGCCAGCGGAATCGAGCCGCGTGTAACGCAGAAATTCCGCTTCGGAGGCCTCGATCTCGAATTCGATCGGATCGAGTGAGACGATCGTCGTTAGGACGGTCGACTCCGCGCTGCCGCCGGAAATCAGATTGCCGACATCGACGCGGATATCGGAGGCGAGCCCCTTCAGGGGTGCGGCCACCTCCGTAAAGCTCAAGTTAAGTTCGGCGAGGCGCAGTTTGGCCTGTTTGGCCTCAACTTCGGCCTGCGCGGAATCGCGCCGCGCGCGGCGCTCTTCCATTGTCTCGCGACTCATGGCGCGCGATGATTCCAGTCGCGCGCCGCGTTCGAACTCAAGCTGGGCCACTTTGAGCGTGGTCGCCACCCGATCAGCGTCCGCTCGCGCGCGCGCGACTTCGGCGGCCAAAGGGCGTCGGTCAATCACGAACAAGCGTTGTCCGAGTTCCACCTGCTGACCTTCCGCAAAATGCACGGATTCGAGAAAACCGGAGACGCGCGCGCGCACCTCCACACGCTGTTGCGCAACAAAGCGCCCCGTGTATTCGTCCCATTCGGTGATTTTCTTAAATACCGGCAGCGCCACCGTGACAGTCGGCGGGGTGGGCTTCGGCCCGGTGGGCGCATCGGCGGCGAGCCCTTCGCGCCACGCGAACAGCATCAGAAACGCCGCCAGCGCAAGTAAAACTGCACCCGCGGTTGGGGTGTAGACTTTCGGTATCAAAGGCATTTCTGCGGGGGACCTTTCGCACGTAAACGTAAACATCGGGAGGACTTAAGGATTATTACAGAACGCGCGCGCGAGTTCGATTAATGACGCAAACGAAACCAGGGCAAGAGCGGTCACTGTGCAGTGCCGATGTCGTTGTAAATTCAGCAGGGCTGAACTCAAGTTGCGTCCGACCCGCATATTGCACCGCAGCAGCAGCGCGTGTTCTTCAGAATGCGGTCGCCGCAGGCAGGACTATTCTGGCGCCTCAACGGCGCCCCCTCAGTCGCGACGCGGCACGCGGCTAGGCGCTGTGCCGGGTAGGTTCAAATTAAGCCTGATCGATGCCCGTGCGTGCGCGCTCGATGAGGTTTTACGGTGCGTAATGGGCATTGACCCCCACTGCGGCAAATTTCGGGCGCTATGATGCAGGTCAATGAACCGACCTGATCATCCTAGAAACCTCAGTTGGACTGCAGGTGGCGTAGCGACGCTTACCCCGAAGGTGACGCAGATTTGAACGACAAACCTCGATCCAATTTGGACTTGCTCACCTCTCTAAGCGGTCAACTGAGGTTTCTAGGATGACCTCTAGAAAGGATTGAAATGCGAATCGTGAAGCTGCTCCTTGCGGTGACAATGAGTTCGGGTTGTGGCTACCAACAAGCCGATTTTCTATTTGAGTGCAGGCACTACCGGCGGCACCGAATCCCGCCTATCGCGCGTTCGTGGAGCGTTGTCTGGGCGACCGTTTCGAACACCTGGGGTGGCAGTAGCACGGTTCGCGTTGGCGCCAGGCCGATCCCTCAAACTTGCCTGACCCTGTGAACGACTGGTATCTCTACCTGCTGAGGACCCGTAACGGCGCGCTGTACACGGGTATCGCGAAAGATGTCGCGCGTCGAGTGACGCAGCACGCGGCCGGTGCCGGTGCGAAATCGTTGCGGGCGAAAGGCCCGCTCACGCTGGTCTACCAGGTGCCGATTGGTCACCACGGCCACGCGTTGCGCGCTGAGCTGGCCGTGAAGAAACTGCCGAAAGTGCGTAAAGAGGCGTTGGTTGAGGCGCAGCCCGATGGGCCAGGGCTTTGCATGAGTCTGGGCCTGCCGATCGACGTCGCGCCGTTCGCGATTTCTGAATAACGGGACCGACAGAAGATGGCGTTATCGCACCCAACCCTTTCGCCTCACGCGCCATGACACTGACCACCATGTTGGTGCTGCGCGCGCAACGCCCCGGAGCAAGCTGATGGCCGCCGACCACAGGGCCACGGACGGCGCGATCTTTCACGGCTGGTATGTCGTGGGCGCCGCGTTCGCCGTGCTGTTTCTCGCCTATGGGCTGCAGTTCAGTTACGGGGTTTTCGTCACCAGCATGGCAAGTGATCTCGGCTGGAGTCGGGCCCAAACCGCATTGCCCTATTCGATCTACGTGTTTCTCTACAGTGTGCTGAGCGCCGTCACCGGACAGGCGACGGATCGGTTCGGGCCGCGCATTGTGATCAGGACAGGCGCGGTGTTGCTGGGTCTTGGCTGGGGCCTGAGCGCATTGATCGCCAAGCCGTGGCACTTGAATGTCACACTCGGCCTCGTCGCGGCCCTCGGGATGAGTGTCGCGTGGGTGCCGTGTAATGCGACCGTGGCACGCTGGTTCACGCGCCGGCGCGGCACGGCCGTTGCGATTGCCTCGACGGGGGCGAGCTTCGGTAATTTCATCGTGCCGGCACTCGTCGCGGCACTCATCCCCTACTGGGGTTGGCGTATGATCCTTGGGGTGCTGGCGACGCTCAGCGCGCTCTGCATTTTCATCGTCGCGCGCTACATGGTCCGTGATCCCGAGGCGCTAGGGCTATGGCCGGATGGTGATCAGGTGTCGCCGCCACACGCCGAACTGACCGGCGGGCAGACGGTTCGCGAACTCCTATGGACTGAATCGTTCATGCTGATCATCGGGATTTATTTCCTCAGCTGGCTCGTGGTCTTCGTGCCCTTCGTGCATGCCCCGGCCTATGCGCAGGATCTCGGCTTATCGGCTCTGATGAGCGCGTCGGTGTTGAGCGTGATTGGCCTCGGTGGCATGGTCGGTCGCCTGTCATCCGGCGTGGTTTCTGATGCGCTCGGACGATGCCCAACATTGTTGGTGATCTGTGCCATGCAGGCGGCGGGTTTTGTGCTGTTCGCGCGCGCGGAGGGCACCCTTTCGCTATGGTTTGCAGCGCTGGTGTTCGGGATCTCCTATGGCGGCGGTGTCACCGTGCTGCCACCGTTGTGCGGCGATTTATTTGGGCGCGCGCACGTCGCCAGCGTGGTCGGTGCGATTTTCGCCATCGCGGGATCGCCGGCCGCATTTGGCCCTTATCTGGCCGGTTGGTTATACGACACGACCGGCGGCTACGGGGCTGCGTTTCTGTGGGCCGCAGCTTTGAATGTGCTGGCCTTTCTGTTGACGGGCGTGCTGGCCTGGCGGCTACGGTCGCGCCGAGGCGTGGCGGGGATTGCCTAAGGCGCTACCCTCACCGCGTCGTGGCACTACGGTGAACGTCTCGGTAGAATTTTGTTTTCTGGGGAGTGCCTGCGCGTCGAATACGTTGCCGAACGATGCGGGCGCGGGAGTCCCACCCACTGCTAAAAAAGCCTCTTAAACGCACCAACAACGTATAAGAAACAGGAGTTCGCTGATGAAAATGCCTTCGCGTATCGTCGATATCTCGCAACCACTCGATAACGACACAGTGGTCGATCCCCCGTTCATGCGGCCGTCAATTCGCTATGTCACGGGCAAAGAGAACGCCAAGCTGATGTGCGATTTATTTCCCGGCTTGAAGGAAGAAGATCTGCCGGGCGGCGAAGGCTGGGCAATCGAGTACATCTCGCTGACCACGCATAACGGCACCCACATGGATGCGCCGTATCACTACAACTCGAAGGACTCCCACGGCAACCCGATGCCGACCATCGATCAGATGCCGTTAGATTGGTACTTTCGACCCGGAGTGAAACTCGACTTCCGGCATTTTGACGACGGCTACGTGGCGAGCGCTGCCGATGTGCAAGCGGAATTGACGCGAATCGGCTACCAACTCCAGCCGCTCGATATCGTGCTCGTGAATACGCGCGCAGGTGACATGTACGGGACTGACCAATACATCCACTCGGGGTGCGGGGTTGGCCGTGAAGCCACGCGCTGGCTCACCGATCAGGGTGTGCGCGTGACCGGTATCGATGGTTGGAGCTGGGACGCACCTTTTTCGAAAACCCTGGAACGCTGGATGGCCACCAAGGATCCGCGCATCATCTGGGAAGGACATTACGCCGGCATCGATACCCCATACTGCCACATGGAGAAGCTGCGTCATCTCGAAGAGCTGCCGCCATTCGGATTCTCCGTCGCCTGCTTCCCTTGCAAAATCAAAGCCGCGTCGGGCGGTTGGACCCGCGCGGTGGTGATGTTTGACTGATGTCCGCATCCAGCGCCGTACCTCGCCACTGTCCTCACGTGGGTAGGTGCCGGGAAGTAGGGCCCCAGTGGCGCAGCCATACACAATGGTCGCTATCCGCCGCTCAAGAATAACGGCCCACCAGACGCCGCAGCCGGATGATCGTTGGACCGTCGGCGAGCGCGGCCGCATGGAGGCGCGGTTCAAGAATATCAGGGAGCACTGCATGGGGTCGCAGGTGGTGCGCCCGATAGTGTGCCAGTGCCATCAGTTCGTTCACGGCGGAGGGCGCATATTGCGATAACAGCGCGAGATGCAACGCACCGATGCGGTGGTCGGTCACCACTGCGGCGAGACCGGAGATCAGCACGGGCGCACAGAGCGTTTGGCTGGCGGCGTTCGCTCGTCTGGCGATATCGGGGATCTCGATCTCTTCCGGGATCAGCAGCAGACCGGCCCGGCGCGCGGCGAGTCCGAGGTGGAGGCGCGAGCCGACGTAGGATACGCCCGCTGCACCAAGCATGCCGGCGAGTGCGGGCGCCATCCAACCCAGCAGCAACGGCGATACCGCGTAGGCGGCAATCCCGAGCAACAAACCGGCGATCGCGTGATGTTGATGGTGTTGCCAGGCCTCGCCCAGTGAAAGGCCGTGCTCGCTGCGAGTTTGCGTTTTCCAGCCACTGTCGCGGCCCCGCAGTACGTCGATCACGAAGCGGCTCTGGAACAGCATCTGAACCGGTGCCGTCAAGGCTGAGACCAGCGTTTCAAACACAACATTTAAGCCCGCGCGGCGCCGTCCGCCGAAGCGCGCGGCGAGGGATGGTTGTAGCGCCAACGCGAGCCAGCCGAACACCTTGGGCGCCAGCAGTACCGCCATCGTGGTCGCCAACAGGCCGACCGCGAGTGCGGGATCGATCACGTGCCACACCGGATACGGGGTGCGATTCGGAAAAAAGTATTGCGGCAACTCAATGCGGGTTTGCAAGGCCGCCAGAATGCCCGTCACGATGAAGCCGAACCACAACGGCGAGGCGAGATACGACATGATCCCGGTCAACAGATGGAAGCGGCTCATCGGATGCAGGCCGGCCGCGCCGATGACCGCCATGTGTTGCAGATTACCCTGGCACCAGCGGCGATCACGCTGCGCGTGATCGAGCAAAGTGGGTGGTGATTCTTCGAAGCTGCCCCCCAGCGCTGGCAGCATGAACACGCCCCAGCCGGCGCGCCGCAGGAGTGCCGCTTCGACGAAATCGTGACTCAGTATGTGGCCGCCGAACGGTGGACGTCCGGCAAGTGTAGGCATCCCGGCATGGGCGGCAAACGCGCGCACGCGCAGCATGGCGTTATGTCCCCAGTAGTTGCCATCGCCGCCATGCCAGGCGGCGAGTCCGGTGGCGAGCACGGGCCCATAAACGCGACTCGCGAATTGCTGCGCGCGCGCGAACAGCGTGTTGCGATTGATCAATAACGGCACCGTTTGCAGCAATCCTACGCTCGGATTGGCTGCCATGATGCGCGCCATCTCAACGATGGTGCGGCCTTCCATCAGGCTGTCCGCATCGAGCACCAGCATCGCCTCGTAGTGTCCTCCCCAGCGCTGACAGAATTCCGCAATGTTGCCGGCTTTGCGCGCGGTATTGTCGAAGCGTCTGCGGTAGAACAGGCGCCCGGTCGCGCCCAGTTGTCGCCGTGTAGCATCCCACAGGATTTCCTCTGCGACCCAGGCGTCTGGTTTGGTCGAATCGCTCAGCACGAAGAAGTCAAAGGCGGCGAGCTCGCCGGTTGCGTGCAAGGATCCGTACATGGCGGTCACGCCGGCAAAAATACGCACCGGGTCTTCGTTGTAAATGGGGATCAGAATCGCGGTGCGCGGCGCGCGCGCGTGGGCTTCCGGCGCGACGAGTCCTGCCGGTAGGCCGCCACGACCCAGCGTGAATAGCCCCAACAGGCCACTGCAGAAAGTCAGCGCGATCCACAGGAAATTGATCGCGAACAAGACCATTAACACGATCTCGATCTGGGAGATCCCACCCGGCTGGAACACGCGTGACATCTGAAAAGTTGCCGCTGTCGTGCCTATCAGCGTGAGGCCGAACACGAGTGCGCGCCGGGTGTGAAGTCCGGGCACGGGCGGCATCGGTAACGGGTTTAAGGCCACGCCGCGGGCCGTGTCCAGCGACTGTTCCGGCATCGGTAATGGCGATTCGGGCGGCAAGGCAAGCGGCAGTGCGTCGCCGAGCGCGGCGAGGAAATCGGCGGACGGCGATTCCGCGAACAGGTCGGTGGGCCAATCACGGCCGACTGTCAGTGTTATCAGCGCAGCCCGTGCGGTCTCCGGCGTCAGGGTGCAAAGACCGAGGGGTCCAACCGTCAATTGCCGGAGCCACGAGTCCAGGCGATTCCGCGCATGCACGACTGCCGCCCGCGGCGCGGCACCAAGCGGCAGATCGCGCATGGCGCTGGCGAGGACACGTGCAAGCTCGGGGCCCTCTGCGTAACCGAGGATCGCGAAGTAATGACCGAGTATTTTTGCGCAGCGCGCGCGCCTGCGATCATCAGTAGTGGCAAGACCAGGGTGGGCGCACGCTGGATGCGCGCCCACCCGCGCCGCTAGGCCGTCCATTGATAGGACCAGGTCTCGGTTAAGGTCTGCGTGCCGCTGGTGAGGTAGCATCTCAGTTCGATGGGTTTGTCGCCTGCGGGGAGGAGTTCGAAGGTCACGCGCCAGCTAGCCGCCATGTCGTTGAAATGCGTGACGACATGCACGAGTTCTCCGTGCGAGGCCCAGAGGTGCGCCGTGACGGCAGAATTCGCGACCACCGGTAGCGATCCACCGGCAAAATCCAGCACAAATTTGCGGCTGCCCTCAAGCGTGCCCTGACCGGACCGCGTGGCGAGGGTCGCGCCGAGTCGCTGCGTGACGAAGGAAACATCGCGACACCAGTGCAAACGATAGGCGCCCTGCCACTCGGACTGCGCCGGCAGCGGATTCTCGGGGCGCCAGAAGGCCACGATGTTGTCGTTGGTTTCTATAGTGGTCGGGATCTCGATCAGCATGATGCCGCCCGCGCCCCAATCGCCCACCGGTTCGACCCAGGCACTCGGACGCGTTTCGTAGCGCGCTTCGAGATCCTGATAGGTATTGAAATCGCGATTGCGCTGCATAAGCCCGAAACCTTTCGGGTTGCGATCAGCAAAAACACTGATCCGCAGTCGCTCAGGGTTGACCAGCGGTCGCCACAGCCATTCGCCCCCGCCGGTCCAGATCATCAGACCATCTGAATCATGGACTGCGGGGCGGAAGTCGTCGACTTTCTGGCGGTCGTTGGCGCCGAAGAAGAACATGCTGGTCAGCGGCGCAATGCCGATCTGATCGACTTGGCCTCGGGTGTAGAGCGAGATGCCAACATCGATGACGGTTTCATCTCCGGGCCGGATGGTGAAGGTGTAGGCGCCCGTTAGACTCGGGCTGTTGAGCAGGGCGTGTACCACCAGGCTGTTCGCATCAACCGGGCGCTCGAGGTAGAACTCCGAGAATGCGGGAAATTCCTCGCCGACCTCGGACGCAGTGCCGATCGCAAGACCGCGCGCCGATAGGCCATATTGCATATGTCGGCCCAGCGCGCGGAAGTAACTTGCACCCAGAAAGGCGATGAGTTCGTCCACCACCCCCGGATAATTGAGCTGGTGATGGAGCCGAAAGCCCGCAAAGCCCGTATTTTGCTCCAAACGCTTCGCATCGAACGTGTTGGCACCGTAATCGAACAAGTGCGGACTGAAGCGCAACTCGCGCGACTTGTCGTCGGTGACCTCAAATACACGAACCGGTGACCTGTAGTAGAAGCCCGGATGGAAGAACTGTGCGCTGAACGCTTGCTCCGCCCATAGTGCCTCGGGTGGCCGAAAACGGATATCGCGATATTGATCGTAGGTCAGGTCGTATAAGACTTGCGGCAGGTTGCTAGGCGGTGCGTGGTAGGGATTGCGGGCGAGCTGGCGCGCCCGCGCGCGCAGCCGGTCGATCGAAAACGCTTGCGGATCGGCGAGCACGGGGGCGGCATCGACAAAACTGCCCGGGTTGAACACGGCAGCACAGGCGGTCAGCAACTTGAACGAGAATTCGCGGCGGTTCATAGGGCGCTCAATACAGGCGGTGGGTCGTGTGAGAAGCGGGTCCCTGAATCAATAATCGCGGCGCAGCATAACAGAGTGTCGCGCCCTCGGAGAATTTTTCACCGACCGTTAATCCGGATGGTAGCGTAAGCTCGCGCCCTTAACCCAGTCTTAAACCGTCCTGCGCGGCCGATGACGAGGTTTTGTCGATCTCGATCGTGGGCGAGCAATGCGTGTTCCAGCGTTCTTGCGCGCGAAGGGTAAGTACGCCAATACTTGAGGTTGCGTGAAGCGACGGGCCGTTAGCCGCCGCGATATTCTTCGGTCTAGCGATGGACGAAGTTCGTGTCTCGTCGCATTTTACAGTCCGCTCGAACACCCGAGAATTGAAATGACAGAATCCCCGATCCAGCAGTACCACGGAAGTTCGTGACGGTGTCTCGTGCTGCTTCAGTGGCCCGGTGGCGGCGCTTGGGATAGGGCGCCGTTATCCTCGCGCGCGTCTTCGACCTGACATGACACGATCGACTTATGTCGCCGCTGTTGCGCTGGGCGTGGTGCTCGTTTCGCTCGTGTTGCTCGTGACGTCGGTCGAGCGCATCACGAGTTCCCGATTCGCCGACTACACCGTGCGTACGGAGACGCTCCGGCCGCGAGGCGTCGCGATTGTACTGGCCGCGCCGGGACATTCGCGCGGTCTGAAAGACGCCATGTTGGCGGCAAATTACGTGGTGTTGGCGATCGATCCGGTGGCATGGCGGGCGTGGCACCTACAGCGACACCTCGTGTATGAAGCGTCGGGTCATGAACTCGCGCGTTGGGGCGCCGCGCTCGGACATCGTTATGGTCTCGACGCACAGATCAAGCCCATTCTGGCGGGCGGTCCTACAGAAGCGCGCGAATTGGTGTTGCTGGCTGCACGTGCACCATTGTTTCATGCCCTCATCACGATCGATTTCTGTCCGAGCGACTTGCCGTTTTCCGCAAACGGGCCCCCGGCCAGCGCCCCACGCGCCATAGGCGTGCCATGGTATGCCTTCGAGCGCACGGATGCGGTCTGCACACCCGCCGCAGAACGCGTGCTTGCCGAGTTCACGGACGCGCATCTGACCAAGGTCGTGGGGCCCCCGCTAGCGGCACCTGAGTTCGACGCGCTACTGCAGTGGTTGGACCCCAGCCGCGGCACGCAAACAGCGCTCGCAGGAGCGCTCAACGGGCTGCCTTTGATCGAGGTCGACGCTGCGGATCACACGACATCCGATTTTTTTGCAGTGTTTTTGTCCGGCGACGGCGGCTGGGCCGAACTCGACCAGCAAGTCGCCAAGCGGCTCGCGACGCAGGGGGTCCCCGTCGTCGGCTGGGATTCGCTGAGCTATTATTGGCGGGCACGTTCTCCTGAAGGCGCGGCAAGCGACCTCGCTGAAATCATCCGACATTATGCCGAACACTGGCATAAGTCGCAGGTCGTACTGGTGGGCTATTCATTTGGTGCCGATGTGCTGCCGTTTCTGATCAACCGGCTACCACCAGATGTGCGCCGCCGGATCGCGTTGGCGACTGTTGTTGGACTGGCCGCGCATGCCAGTTTTGAATTTCATTTGCAGCAATGGCTGGAAGGAGCGGTGGCGCAGGGCCCTGCGACCGCGCCGGAGCTGGCTCGGTTGGCGGAGGTGCCGCTTTTATGTATCGCCGGCGCCGATGACGATGAGGCGCGCTGTCCGACCTTAGTGCCGCCAAACGCGAGCCTGATCCTGCCCGGCGATCATCATTTCGATGGCGACTACGCGGGCCTGGCCCGGGCGATCCTCGGGCACCTCGATGCGCAATAATGCGCGCCCGTGCGTACCCCAGGAGTCGACGATGAAGTCCCCTCTAGTGCCGGCGCGGCGAGGC
>JAYTEX010000089.1:0-51728 GCA_043734785.1 Pseudomonadota bacterium
GCGTTCACCGCAAGGCCTGCAGTGCAGTAGGAAGGGCGCTCAGTTGGCCGGGGTCAGCGGGGTCTGGGCAAGCCCGATTGAGACGCCTGGGTTCAGATCGAACGGGGCGGCAGGTGGGCCGGGTCGCCGAATGTCGCGCTGTTCGGCAGCGCAGCCAGTTGCTCGAGAACGAGGGTCACGCGCTGCTTCAGCTGCTCATCGGGATGCTCGAATTGCACGCCGATGCGGTACATCGCGAAGTCCGCGTTGCCGATCATCGTCTGGTGCATGACTCTTGCGCGTAGGGAAAGGCTGAATGGCGTATCGGCACTGCTCAGGGTGATCAGCAAGGATTGGTTGATCTCGAGCGGATCCGGCACGGTGAGCATCAAGCCGCTCGCGGAGATATCCTCCAGCGTCGCGTAGAACTCGCCAGCATCGCCATATTCAATCTCCAAGCGTTGCACGAGGCGCGCTTCGGCGCGTCGTTCTCCGGGTTGTGGGGAAGACATCAGAATCTTCAGGACCTGCTGCAGGCGCTCTTCATCTGCTGGCGCGAGGCTGTCGAAACGCAAGCCATAGACCGGATCGCCGTGCACGTCTTCAATGCGCAGGATGGTCGCGAGGATGACGATTTTCTGATCGCGTCCTGCCGGCAAATGCAAACACACGCGTTGATCCATTTCGCCTAGCAATCCCTTGCAGCGGACCGCAGCGCCACCCCACGAAATATTCTGGATCGTGGCGGCCAACAGCCAGCGACTGTCAGGATCCGAGAGCTGAACCGGCGCGGTGACACTGATGCGCAGCTGCCGACGCTTGTCGATCGCGGTGTTGGCAGTATCGTCTGCTGCGTGCGAGGCCTGGGCGATCACAGGTGCGGAACGGGTCTGAACCAGGTTCAGTGCTTCGTTGAACGCCGTCGCGGCCGCCTCCGGCAAAGTCAGTGAGTTTGGATGCTGGACCAGCTTTTCAATTTGCTCGGCATGGTTCGAAAGCGGGATGACGCCGAATTTAGCTCGATGCTCGGCGACACTGAGTGCGAGCAGTTTGGCGCACGCCAACAGCGCTGCATGGCTGCCCGACCCATCCCGCGGCTGGTTTGTTTTGATGGCTTCGGCGTAACTTGCGGTTTTCATAACTTGAAACAGCGGTTGAATACGGTCAGCCCAACGGATTGCTAGCGTTGATGGCAATGTCGGCCGCAGGGGATGTCGGCCGCAGGGATAGATGCTTTAGTCCGGTTCCCGCCAATGGGCCGATGACGGCCCTCACGGCGGGCGGTTTCTTTATAATCCAGTTATTAGACCTTGCAGGCCTGTCATATGACCATCGTCACCCGTTTTCCGCCCAGCCCCACTGGATACCTCCATATTGGCGGCGCGCGTACCGCGCTTTTCAATTGGCTCTATGCCCGGCGTTACGGTGGCCGCTTTGTACTGCGCATCGAAGATACGGATCGCGCGCGCTCGACCCAGGAAGCGGTCGACGCCATTTTCGAAGGCATGGCGTGGCTGGGTCTCGATTATGACGACGGTCCTTATTTTCAGACTAAGCGCTTTGACCGCTATAACGTCGCGATCGAAAAGCTGCTCGCGAACGACAAGGCCTACCGCTGCTACTGCAGTCGGGAGCGCCTGGAGGAACTCCGGACCGGGCAAATGACGCGCAAGGAAAAGCCGCGCTATGACGGGCATTGCCGTGACCGCAGTGCCCGGCCGCCAATCGGGGTAGACCCCGTGGTGCGTTTCCGCACGCCGCAGAGTGGCGATCTGGTCGTCGCGGATCGTGTGCACGGCCAGGTGGTATTTCTGAATGACGAGCTGGACGATCTCATCATCGCACGCTCGGATGGCACGCCGACCTATCACCTGACCGTGGTAGTCGACGATATCGACATGGGCATAACGCACGTGATTCGTGGCGATGATCACCTGAACAATACGCCGCGCCAGATCCATATTTTGGAAGGACTGGGCGCGACGCGACCAGTCTACGCGCATGTGCCGATGATCAACGGATCGGACGGCAAGAAGCTTTCTAAACGCCATGGGGCGGTCAGCGTCACGCAGTATCGTGACGACGGTTTTTTACCGGAAGCGCTGCTGAACTATCTCGCGCGCCTCGGCTGGTCGCATGGCGATAATGAAATTTTCTCGCGCGAAGAGCTAATCCAGAATTTCGATATCGATCACCTCAATAAGTCAGCCGCGAGTTTTGATCTCGACAAGTTGCTGTGGGTGAACCAGCAGTATCTTCAGCACACCACCACCGCACGCCTGATTGAGGCGAGTGCGCCATTCTTCGCCGACGCAGGGCTCGACCCGATGGTTGGGCCGCCGATGCCCGCCTTGCTGGACGCGCAACGCACCCGCGCGCGCACCCTGCTCGAGCTGGTAGACAAAAGTCGCATGTTCTTCGGCGAGGTCGCAGAACTCGATCCGAGCGCAGTCAATAAGCACCTAACACCCGAGGTCGCGCCGACCCTGCGTGCGCTGCGCGATCACCTCGCAGCCGTCGATGCGTGGCATAGGGAAAATTTGCATGCCGCAGTGGAATTCGTCGCGCAGGCCCAGGGACTTAAACTCGGGCAAGTGGCGCAACCTTTGCGCGTGGCGGTGACCGGTTCGACTGCCTCACCGGCCATTGATGTGACGCTCGAATTGCTCGGCAAAACGCGCTGTTTGAAGCGTCTCGATGGGGCGCTTTCGATCTTGCTCGGGGCTTCAGAATAGAGACACGAATCAAACGGATATCTCGTCTTTGGAACGCTCCGGTCGGCTTGACACTCGCGGATGCGTCGCGTACCTTCGCGCCTCTCTTTGCGGACTACTTGCCGCAGCTGAAACTGGGGCTATAGCTCAGCTGGGAGAGCGCTTGCATGGCATGCAAGAGGTCGTCGGTTCGATCCCGACTAGCTCCACCAGTTTTCATGCAAGTCGAATGATCGGCTTGGCAAGTGGTGCCACTGTCGTCTGTCCCCATCGTCTAGAGGCCTAGGACATCGCCCTTTCACGGCGGTAACGGGGGTTCGAATCCCCCTGGGGACGCCAATTAAATCAAGAAGTTAAGTGATTAACGCCGCCCATCGATTTTACCCACGTCTAGCATGTGTCTAGAAAGCGTTGCGGGAATCCAAAGCACAGAAGAGGTGGTTACCTATGAAATCACCCAAGAAACCGGCACCAGGTGGGGTTCATGCGAATGAACACGCGCGCATGGGTATTTATCCTGACGCACGCACTGAGTCTCTGCGCTCAGGCAGCTTGAGTGGAGTTCGTCGGGACTAAAGGAACGGACGTTGCTCGCGGCTTTTTGGAGTGATCGCCCTTAAGCCCGATATTCTTTGCCATCACCGATGGAGCGGGGAGCGGCAAGACGCTCTGGCAGAAAGCCGGCGGCCCGCGCTGAACGATCCGACTAGCCAACCGATGCAGCGGATTCGGGAGCTGCTTTGGGGCTAAGCCTAGTCTCTTCGTTGGCCGTTTACTGCGCATACGCTCGAGCCCTGTCCTCAGCGCTTTCGGTCATTAAGTTTGCGCCGCTAACAATGCGGCAAATTCACACATTTGACGGCGGCGCAGCAGGAGGCCATCGCGGCTTTCACCGCACGCCATGGCGCCCAGAGCAAAGACAAGAGGGGCGGATAAGCGGCTCGACGGCGCGCGGGTCCTGCCCATGCCGCCGATCCTAAAGGAAGGGGCCCAAGCGGGCCCCTTGCCACTGCGCGATCGGATGTCGCGAGTGCCTTAGCCGGCAGACGCCTGGGCCATTTCGCTTTCCTGGTTCAATTGGTTCAAACGCAGTAGTTTTCCCGGTGTCGCACCGGTGCACACGCCGTCTCTGAACGTCACCTTGCCGTTGACCATGATCCAGCGATAACCCTCCGCACGCTGCACACGCCGCCATTCGTTGGCGGGAAAATCGTGGGCGATTTCGTAATCCATCTCCGGCACGCGCTTCAAGTTAGCGAAGTCATAGACCAGGATGTCCGCCGGTGCACCTTCTCGCAGAAAGCCGCGGTCGGTGAAGCCCGCTGCTTGGGCCGGCAGATAGCTCAGGCGAAAGTGCGCCTGCTCCAAGGTTAACTCCCCGGTTTCGCGCACCAGCCAGGTCAGGATCTCGGTGGTGAACGAACCGCCAGTGAAGAAACGGGTATGGGCACCGCCGTCGGAAAGTCCTGGGATGACATGCTGGTTGCGCACCAGCTCGCCGACCTTCTTCGCATCGGTGCTGCCGATGTCGGCGGTCTTGTAGAGCACTTTCAAGCCCCCTGCGACACCGATGTCGAGCATCGCATCGATGTGATGCTTGCCTTCGGACTTGGCAATCTCGCCCAGCGTGCGGCCATGGTATTTCGCGAGTTCCGGATGTCCCGGGGTCGCTTCGATCACGATACCGTCGATCGGACCGCCGACACCCGTGGTCGCCAGCGTCGCTTCTTCGGCAATCATGGCCTTGCGGATCTTGGGATCTGACAGCTTGACGGTGCGCTCTTCAAGCGTGCCGACCGTGGCCGTCGCCCAGGCCGGACTAGAGTCGTACAGATTCCAGTCTTCGAGCGAGAAGATAAAGGGTGCCCGTACGGTCACGGCCTGACCGTAAATACGCAGCCCACGCTCGAAGCAGCTGTCTATCCAGGCCATGGTTTCGGTATGCACGTTCTCGTGACCGGGTTCGTCGGACGCAATCAAGGCATTGAACAACACCGGGCGACCGGTGCGCCGCGCGATCTCTTCAACGAACTCACGATCGGTATTGCTGGTGTTGTTGACAACATCGCCGCCCTTGGCGTTGACCAGTTGGATGAATCCGTCGCCGCGCTGGCCGAGCAGATCGCTGAACGCCAGCAGCGTTTCGTCGGGGACCAGATCGGTCGGCATCGGCGTACCGTCGAAATCGGACTGCACCGAATTCTTGCCAAAACGCTGGAAGCTGAAGCCCATCATGCCGGCGTCCATCGCTTCACTGATCAAACGATTCATTTCGGTCTGTTCGTCTGGCGTGGCGGCACGTCCAGATTTCGCACCCTCCAAGCCGAGCACATAAACCAGCAGTGGATTGAGCGGCACATAACTCAACAGGTTGACGCCTTTCGGCAGGCGATCAAGATGATCCATCCATTCCGGCAAAGACTCCCAATCCCAATCCAGTCCGAGACCTTCGACCATGGTTTCATAAGGGATCTGTTCAGTGCGCGTCATCATCTGTAACAAGCGTTCGCGGCTTTCCTTGCGCGCGGGCGCGAAACCGAATCCACAGTTGCCGATAGCGACTGAGGTGACTCCGTGCCAGCCGGAAATGGTGCAGTAGGGATCCCAGTGGATCTGAGCATCGTAATGGGTGTGCAAATCGACGAAGCCGGGCGCGACGATCAGCCCATCAGCATCGATCACTTCGGTGGCATCAGCCGCATTTACGCGACCGATCTTTGCGATCTTGCCACCACGAATGGCAATGTCACCCTTGAAGCGCGGCAAGCCCGTACCATCGATGATGGTGCCGTTCTTGATTACCGTATCAAACTTGGCCATATGAGATTTCCCCTTGAACGCGAACGCATGCCGGGGACGGTGTGGGTCCGTCTGGTGATGACATTCACGATGTGTTGTAACTCAGGTTCATCATTGACTATAGTTCAGCACGACCGTTAAATCATCCTGTATCGCAAGTGTGTCGCGCGCTGCTGCGCAACAACCTCGGCAGGCCATGAAAGGTGTAGTGGGGCAGCGCTGGGAAGGTATACACGCGATCGCCACGCGGCATCACTATGGCTGACAACTCGACGCCGCTGCGCGCAAAGGCCGGGTCGTACTGAAAGGCAGCCACCCTGTCGCTGGCCTCCATCGTCACCGCGCCAACAAATTCGTGGATATCCCGAAATGCATCCCCGCGATGAAGGGATCGAGCGGCTGTGTGCGCAGGCGATGAATATTGGCGGAACGCTTCGGCGCTCAGGAGTTCCCTGCCGCGGACCTGTTGGCCGCTTCCTTGGCGGCCATGCGCGCTTTGAGCTGCGCCGGGCTCTCGCGCACGATGTCTTCGTTTTGATGACTGTAGAGATCGTAGGGCGTGGTATCGAGTTCCGCGAGCACGATGTCGCGCGTCAAAACCGCCTGCTTCCAGACTGCATGGGCGGCTTCGTCAGCGTGAAATTCCGGCATCACCTGCTCGGCGAACAAACGCAGGCTGTCGCAGATGTCAGCATGGCTGGTCTTACCGGCCTGGTTCAGCAGGATGACCTGGTCGACGTGAGCCGCCTGGAACTGGCGCAGGCGCTTGCGGATGGTTTCGGGTGAGCCGATCAAACCGTTGCTGAGCGCGGCCTTGGCTTTGTCGGTCTGGCGCCAGATCTGAAATTCCTCCCACAAGTTGCCGGTGCCCGGCGCGGCGATACCATTGCGACCATAGTGGGAGAGGGCAAAGATGAAGAAGGTCCAGCCCGAGGCGCGCTCCAAGGCCTCCTCGTCGGTCGGCGCGCACATGAAACCGTTCACGATCGCGACGTTTGGATTGACGGGATAATCGGCCAAGCGATTGGGGCGGTCGAGCAGCATGTTGTAGTAGCGATGCACCCAGGCGGTCGCCGCGTCTGGCGAGAGGAAGGAAAAACCCAGCGCTCCCATGCCCCAGGCGCCGGCCTCGGCGATGGTCTGGATGTTGGAGCACGCCACCCATAAAGGCGGATGGGGCTTCTGCAGCGGTTTGGGGATGACATTGCGGGCAGGGAAGTCGTAGTACTGGCCGTGGAATTCCCAGTCAGTGCGCGTGAACATTGGAATGATGGCGCGCACTGCCTCTTCCCAGCGTTCGCGTTTGTCGCGCACGCGCACGTTGAAGGGATGCAGTTCGGCCGGCCCGGCGCCTTCGCCCATGCCGAATTCGACCCGCCCGCCCGAGATAAGATCGAGCGTCGCGACCCGTTCGGCGACGCGCTGTGGATGATTGGTGGTGAGCTGGATAATGCCGTGACCGAGACGGATGTTGCGCGTGCGCTGGCTCGCGGCGGCGAGGAACACTTCTGGTGCCGAGGCGTGGGAATATTCCTCCAGGAAGTGGTGTTCGGTCTGCCAAGCGTAATCGTAGCCGAGTTGATCGGCGAGTTCGATCTGAGCCAGCGCGTTCTGCATGAGCTCGTATTCGGAGTGCTCGAGCCAGGGCCGCGGCAACTGGAGTTCGTAGAATACGCCGAATTTCATCACGTCTTTCCTGTGGACCTGTTCGAGCGATTATCACAACACGGACGCGGGTCCTGGAGCAAACAAAATAACGCGGCGGTGTCGCCGACGTTCTTGAACGAAGCTGCGCCGCATTGCGATACATGCACGCCACTTCGAGACGGTTTCCAAGCGGTTCGCAGGGAAACGTGCGATCAGCCAAAAAAAAGCCCTCCGGCTGGAGGGCTTTCATACTTCTACTTCAACAGCGGCCAGATTTTCCGCTTGCGCCGCGCTGGGTATTACTCAGCGACAATAAGATCCACGCGGCGGTTCTGCGCGCGACCCTCAGCGGTGTCGTTGGTGGCGGCCGGGCGGCCCTCACCATAGCCCACAGGATTCAAGCGCGAAGCATCGATCCCTTTACCGACCAAGTAGTCGACAACGGAGTGTACGCGCCGCTCGGACAATTTCTGGTTGTAGGCATCAGAACCCACGCTGTCCGTGTGGCCTTCAATATTGACACGGATGCCGGCATGTTCGGTCATTATCGCCGTTGCGTGATCGAGTTTCTCACTCGCCTCAGGACGGAGCGTGGCTTTGTCGAAATCGAAGTTCGTGCCCGCGAGACTCGCGATCTGGGAACCCGCCTCAGGTGCAACCGGCGGTGGTGGTTCAACCGGCTTCGGAGCGGGTGCTCGCGGCGGCGGTGGCGCAGGTTCGACGGCAACTTGTATTGGCGCCTTGGGTTCCCTGCACAAGATTGCGCCCAGCAAGGCTCCGCCCGCTGCGGACGCCGCGGTGGCACCCCGGTCATGGTCACTTCCCACATAAGCCGCACCGCCCCCGGCCAATGCGCCGGCAGCAATACACACGATCGGATGAACCTTGATCGTTGAGCAGGCCGAGAGGCCCAGCGCAAGGCCGAGCAGCACGGTGGTCTTGGTTACGTTCTTCATTGGTGCATATGTCCCATAATTGATCTAAATGTTGAGATAAATAATTGTGTCGAGTGGTACTAAACGGAAACCGTTACCGCCTTTGCGAGTCCATCACAACACCCACTGTTTACCGTAATCGCCTCGAAGCTGCCTACCATGGTGGCCCACGAAGTCACTTATTTCAAGTATTTGGCACTCGAATTTGCCGCAACATCTACAGCCCTCAGCGGTTTAGATGTTATGCGATGCCAATCGGTCATGTCACCGTAATAGTGGCGCATAAGCAACAAAATCGTCTTCTCCCTGGATTTGGCCGAAGGTTTCCCGCCTGCGGCGAAGTGACGCAGGTCATTGGTCAGGCTCCTGCCTGAACTTAGTTGACCGAGGGGACTTAGTTGCCTAGTCTTCGCCTACACTCGCAGACGAGATCCGCCATGCCAGCCCTGCTGAACCGATATCTAGTGACGATTGCTCTGGTGTTCGCGGCCGTCGCGCCAAGTGCTTATGCCGAAGAGCGTTCCGCGGCCAATGTCGTGCAGGAATTCTTGGCGTCCTGGCACTCGCACGATATGGACAAAATCATGTCCTTCGTCAGCGAGGATTGTCATTACGAGAATGTCCCCTCTTTGAGTGGGGCAAACCCGGTCATCATGGGGCGCCAAAAGATTCACGAGTTCCTAGCCCCATTCTTTCTAAAAGATCCTCTGATCGTCCCGTTCAAGGTGCACACGGAGATCAAGGACACCATTGCTGGTGGCGATGGTGTCGCGATTCAGCGCGTCGACCATTTCGAAATTGGCAATTCAAAATTCGCACTGCAGGTCGCCGGGCTGTTCAAGGTCAAGGATGGGAAGATTGTTTACTGGATTGATTATTTTGACGGCGCCGCGATTGCGCCGGTGACCACCCTCATGACGACCTTGGCTAAACACTAGACCTCGGTCGCCTCGCTGCCCTAGATCAACTCAACGGGTCGCCCACAGGGAATATGAGCGTCGTGAAATGTCCAAACCTCCGCGCCTTCTAGCGTTTGCCGGCAGCCTGCGCTCTGGCTCTTTCAACCGCGTGTTGATTCAAGCGCTAGTGGTGGCTGGCCGGGAAGCCGGGGCGGAAGTGGATCTGATTGACCTGCGCGATTATTCGCTACCGCTGTATGACGGCGATATCGAAGCATTGGCGATGCCGGATACCGTACGGGCTCTGCAGGGGATGTTCGCGCACGGGGATGGGTTCCTGATTGCCACGCCTGAGTACAACGGCGCGAGTCCAGCCCTCATCAAGAATACCCTGGACTGGATTTCCCGGCCGCTTGCCGATGGGAAGTCGGGTACGACGTTGTTCCGCGGCAAGATCGCCGGTATTTGCTCGGCGTCCCCCGGGCCAATGGGTGGGCTCCGGGCGTTGATTACATTGCGCGATGCATTGTCCAAATTCGGCCTTTGGGTCGCACCCACTCAAGTCGCGATCGGTCGTGCGGATACCGCGTTCGATGCCAACGGCGTATTGGTCGACGCGGGTTTTAGGATTTCGATCAATGCCATTGCGGCGGAGGTCACTAATGCGGTGAGCGCGCGCTAAGCGCAGGTGGTGTGGGTATCCAGGAAAAACATTATCAGCAGGAGAAGCATCATGCGAATCACCCAAGCTCTTGTCGCAGGCTTGACCTTTTTCATCATCAGCTACGGCACTGTGACTCTGGCGGCGCCAGAATCGATCATTGCAACACCGCGCAATGACCAGCAACGCGAAATTCTCAAGGTGATTCAGCACTGGCAAGAAACTTACAACACTGATGTGGAGAAAATGATCCTTGATTGCTACGCACCGGATGCCGATGTCTATTTCACCGGCGCCTCGGCGCATGGACACGCGCAGTTTATCCGTCTCGAAAAGGCCATCGTCGACGCGGCGCCAGGTCGCAAGATGCGTATCGATAGGGTGCTCTTTGCCGGCGACGACATCGCGATCGTCGAGGCCGTGGTACTGGATAGCGCACGTCCCGACTATTTCTCGCCATGGTGCGCGATCTTGACATTCCGCAATGGCAAGATCGTGCAGGACCGAACGTATCTCGATCCTGCCCGATGGCCGGGAATTGAAGCCGCAAAAGGCATCCCGACACCAGGTGGACTCGGCATGACCGCGAAGCCCGGTAAGCCCTGATGCACCCAAACCTGATGCACCCAAACCTGAGGCACGCGACGGCTTCGGGGTCGGTTAGTTGCGCAGCGGGCCAGACTGACCTGAATGCGTTCCAGATAGCGGCGTAGGGTTTTGCTCTCGGCCGCGCTGAAATCGATCAGCGCAGCCGCATTCACCTCTGGCGCGTAAGTCAACAATGTGCGCTCGATACGCTTGCCAGTCGGCGTCAGATGGACGTGCATTTTGCGTCGATCGGTCGGTGAGCGACGACGCTCGATCAAAGTCTGCAAGCCGCGTCGATGCGCTATTGATCGTGACCCCGGACTACCTTCGCCCGTACTCGTCGAGTACTACGTCGGGCTGGAAGATCTGAGATATCCGATGTTGATGCTGGGCGCCGGTCGAGCGGCGCTGTGACCAGGTGCTCGTGGACGCGGGCCTGTTGTCATTCAGCGCGGCCGGTACCGGTCGCGGCGCAGATTACTGCGGCCGGATTAACTCGAAAATTTCGCCAAGCGTGCCATAGTTCATATACCCGAGGCGGGTCACCGGTTGCATGCGTCGCTCATCGACCCGGCCATCGAGGATCACCTCATCCGCAATGTACACACCAACCACTTCACCGATGACCACGTGACTCTCACGTCCATCTTCGCTAGGGGGCAGATGGACGACCTGAAAGACCCGGCATTCCAGCGCGGCCTTGGCGCTGGCGACGCGCGGCGGACCTACGAGTTGCGAGCGTACGGTGGTGATACCACACGCGGCGAACTCATCGACCTCGGGCGGGAACGGTGCTGAGCTGGCGTTCATGGCGGCGGCATCGTGTTCGCCCACCAGATTAACCACGAACTCCGGCACCTCACAGATATTGCGATAGGTGTCCTTGCTGGTGCCGGGTTGCGCCGCGTTCGGCGCGAACATCACATAGGGTGGATCCGCGCAGACAGCGTTGAAATAGGAGTAGGGCGCCAGATTGAGCACGCCGTTGGCGCTCTGCGAACTGATCCAGCCGATGGGTCGCGGCATCACCAGTGCATTGATCGGATTATGCGTCAGCGGAGCGGGTCGTAAGCCGTCGGCGATTGAAAAATACATGAGGGTTTCCAGTGTCTGCGCTGTGGTCGAATCGGGGAGTCGCGTACGATAGGTGCGCGGATGGGAAGGTGTCAAACCGAGTAATAGGCGGCGCGTGAAGGCCCGCACGCGATGGTCGGTGCACGCAACGCCGCTTAAGGAGGAACTCATGCTAGCAGGGTCATGGCGCCGCTGGGTGCCGCGCGATCGTTACGGGTGGTTATTGACGTTGGGCGTGGTGGCCCTGGGCCACGCGGCGCAAGCAAACGACATCGATCTCCCGGAGATATCGCTCGTCGAATCCGCGACCGTGGCGGAAATACCATCGCCCGCGCTCGGCGAAGTGCGCGAGTTTGTGGGGCCGATCGCGACCATCAACTGCAGCCGGTGGGAGATCGTCGAGTCCGACGTCGAGGATGCGCTCGTCAGCCAGTGCGAGCACTACAAGATGTATTTCAAACGCAGCGAGCAGTTCAACCTGTACAAAATCACGGCGGCCAAGGATGCGCTGACGTTTGAATTCACGCCGGCTTATCCGGGGATTCAGTTCCCGCTCGCAGTCGGCAAGCACTGGCGTAAGTCTTATGTGGGGCATTCTGCCCTCGAGGACGTCACTTGGGACGGGGATGTGAGTTGCGAGGTTGCGGATTTCGCGCAAGTCGCAGTCGCCGCAGGTGTTTTCAAAGCCTTTCGGATCGAGTGCCGCGATCACTGGAAAGTCGGGGACGTGGAGAGCAGCGTGACTTCCACCACGTGGTACGCGCCGGAAATCGCAGGGGTGGTGAAATCAGTGAACTATGAAGATGCGCGCTGGAACACCGAACTGAAAGCGTATTCGCGTTGAATTGCCGAAACGCCACGCGCACCCGATTGGAGGGCCGGTGGTGACCACGCGCCAATGGTACGGCGCCTGCGCTGTGCTGTGCGCGTTGAGTCTGTTTGCCGGTCTGGTCTGTATGGGCAGCGTGCCCCTTGATTCGCACGAAATTTTTGTCGCCCAAACCACCCGCGAAATGAGTCAAAGGGGTGATTGGGTGGTGCCCTATTTCAACGGCGAGCCGCGCTTGAATAAACCGCCGTTGAGTTACTGGGCGGCCGGCGCGGTCGCTTGGCTGGCGGGCGATCTGCCGGAAGTCGCCGCCTGGCATGTGCGGCTGGTGTCGGTGTTGGCGGGACTTGGCGTGCTGGTGGGTACGTTGGGCATCGGCGCTATCGTCTTTGATCGGATGACCGCCATCGTCGCCGGCGGATTACTGGTGAGCAGCGCTGGATTCTTCAGTTTTATGCACGATGCGCGTCCAGACTTGCTCTACGCGATGTGGACTACGGCGATGCTCGCGAGCGTCGCCTGGCTGGTGTTCCGTGCGGGTGCACCGGGCACCACGCAGTGGGGTGGTGTGGTTGCTTTATGGATCGCCTTCGCGGGTGCGACCCTGACCAAAGGTCCGCAGCTGCCAGGCTTGGCCTTGCTCGGCAGCGTGCTATACCTGTGGCAATCGCGAGGTAACTGGCGCGCGGTAAACCAGACGTTGCAGCCGCTGGCCGGGATCGCTATCGTGAGCGCGATGTGTCTGCCGTGGTGGTGGACTTTGAGCGCGCGACTCGAGGCGGTGCGGGTTGAAGCCAGTCAACTCGGCGGCACGTTGCTGACCCCCGCGTTATCACGACTTGGCGATCCCTACTACTTTTATCGCCCGCTCCAATTATTGCTGCCCTGGTTACCTTTCGCGTTGCTCGCAGTCGGCGTACTGCTGTGGCACAAAGGCACGCGTTCGCGGGTCGGTTTTATGCTTTACCCGCTGCTCATCGCAAGCCTGGGATTGAGTCTGGGGCGCCAGTATCGTTATTTTTATTTACTGCCGCTGCTGGGCCTCATAGTACTCACGATTGCACGCCCTCTGGTGTCAGTGATAGGCCAACGCGCAGTGCCTCATTGGCTAGTCAATCTCACGTTGTTTGCCCAGGCCGGTCTGCTTATCGCGTGCGTGGTCTGGGTCGTTCAACACGCGGGAAACGCGCTGCCCGGCGTGCTGGCCTGCCTGCTGGGGGGTGCCATCATCGCTGGGCTCGGCCTGTGGAGGATGCCGTTTGATCGTTCCTTGAGCCGCGTGATCGCACTCACGCTGCTGATGGCGTTCATCTGGCCGGCGGCGGCTCTTACGGGCGCGTTATGGGACCGCGAACGTTATGGCAGCCATCGACAGGCGGCCCTCGCGCAACGCGAGCTCGATCCGACAACGCCGCTGGTGACCCTCGGCGTGAGCCCCACTGTGTATGTGTACTACAGCGCGCGCGCGGTACCCGAAGTGTCAGCAGTGGCGGCCCTGGAGCCTGTCCTGCGCGCCAGTCAGTCCAGAACCCTGGGCCTTGTCACCCGCGAGCAGCACCTGTCAGCAGTGGCCGCGCTCTATAAAATTGAAATTCTCGATCGCTACCGACGCGGCGACATGGATGATGTGCTCCTGGTCTTGCGCCCCTTACGCACACCATGAGCCGCGCTTATCCGGGATCCACGATGCGGTCCTGATGATCCTGGGTGACGAGCACGCGCATCAGTGGCCAGTGGACCGAAGCTTACTTGATCATCCCCTCAGCCTGCATGGCCTCCTGCACGCGAGGCCGCGCGGCGATCCGCTCCCGGTAAGTTTTCAGGGTCGGCCATTGCGCGAGATCAAGCCCGACGAAACCCATCCAGCCGATGGTGGTGAACAGGTAGGCGTCGGCGACTGTGAACTGCTCGCCCATCAGGTATTGCTTGTTGCCGAGTTGCTCGGTAATCCAGGTGTAGCGATCGGTCAGGCGCTGTTTTTGCCAGACTTTGAATTCGTCATTGGCGACCGGGTTGAACAGCGGTGAATACCCTTTGTGAATTTCGGTGCTGAGGAAATTCAGCCAGGACTGAAGTTTCGCGCGTTCGACCGTGCCCGCTGCCGGTGCGAGGCGTGCGGCCGGCTTCTGATCTGCAATGTATTGCACGATTGCCGGGCCTTCGGTCATGCGTTCGCCGTTGTCGAGTTCGAGCAGCGGCACATAGCCGTTGGGGTTGATCTTGAGGTAATCGCTACCGTCTTCCAGGGTGTGGGCTTTAATGTCCACTTTCACAAGGTCGACAGGAATACCCGCTTCGCGCAGGCAGATATGGGGCGATAGTGAACACACGCCGGGGGAGTAATAGAGTTTCATCGGTCCGCCTTGAAGTTCATGCCAGTTTTTGGACGCGGTAGTCGGTGCGCCGTGCGTGGAGTCTAATGTGAATTAGCGTGGATTGTGAGGTGCGATTTAACCATAAACCATCGTGCCTGCCATCCGGGACTGCCCGGTAGGAAGACGCCGATGTTCGGCAGGATGATCATCGCGCGTGAGCGCATTCCCCTTCGCGCACCGCTGCCACGTGCTGCGTGAAGGTCATGTTCTTGCCACCCATTTTCACCGCCAGATGGCCAACGACCTCCGCGCCTTGCTGCGTCAACTCGATTGTGCCGGTGGCGACACGCGCGCTCTGACACACCAACACGTACTGGAACGACGCCCCACGCGCTTCGCCATAGCCGAATGTACAGCCCCGTAAGGCGGGTTGCCGCATGACCGGAAACAGCGTGAGTGGATCGTCCTGTCGTATGCACCGGGTTTCGCGCGCGGTGATGCGACGCATCTCCTCCAGATGCGGCATCACCATGTTCGAGCGGATGGCATACTCTCCAGCCGCGAGCGGAAAATCGGAGGCCGCCTTGGCGCATCCCAACGGGCCGAGGCACCAGACGGCAAACAGCATCAATGACCGGCGGCGCAGGCCAATGCAGGTAGGCGAGGCGCGCGCGCGGTCACGGCGCTGGCGGCGAGTGATTTCGACCAATTCGGGCCTTATCAAGGGTGCCTCCGAGACGTTTCGAGAGGAAATTATTCAGGTGCGACACGATACGTGACCGATTGCGCGCTGGCACGCCACTTCTTGCGCTTGAATTCGAGGGTGACTCGCGCCTAACGTAGACGCCATGCCGGTATTCATCGACAGACCGACTTCTTTGGCCCGGCGCGCTTACGTGCGGCTGATCTCGGCCGGTTTGCTGATGACGATGGTTAAACCTCACTGTGCGGAGGCGGTCATGGTGCATTTATTCGCGGATCCCAGGCTCGGTGGCTATGGCTTTGGGGATGGGCACCCGCTCGGGATCGATCGACAGGGCGCATTTCTCGCGGAGGCGACGGCACAAGCGCTGACCACGCGCACGGTGATGAGGCCAAGTCGTGTGGCGAGCGTGGCGGAACTCGTGCGCTTTCATACCCGCGAATACGTCGATTTTGTGGCCACCGCCGAAGCCCACGGTCGTCGCCTGCTCGATGACGGCGACACCCCGGTATTTCCCAATCTGTATGAAGCCAGCGCCAGGGTCGTCGGTTCGGCACTCGACGGGTTGGCCGATGTGATGGAAGCCCGCTGTGCGCGGACCTTGCAGCCGATCGGGGGCCTGCATCACGCGGCGCGCGATCACGCAGCCGGCTTCTGCGTGTTCAACGATCTTGGCGTGGTGATCGACACCTTGCGCACCGAATATGGGATACAGCGCGTGGCCTATGTTGATATCGACGCCCATCACGGCGACGGCGTGTTCTACGCATTCGAAGCCGATCCCGAGTTAATCTTCGCCGACCTTCACCAGGATAGCCGCACCCTATATCCCGGCAGCGGTCGTGAAGCGGAAACGGGTCGCGGCGCCGCCATGGGCACCAAACTCAATATCGAGATGCCCCCCGGTGCGGGCGACGCGGCGTTCATGCAGGCGTGGACGCGCGTGGAAGCGCATCTGGAAAAATTCCCCCCCGAGTTCATCGTTTTTCAATGCGGCGCAGACAGCTTGCGGGGAGATCCGCTCGCGCAACTCACCTATACCCCAGCCGCGCATGCACATGCGACCCAACGCTTGTGCATGCTGGCGGAGCGCTATGCGCACGGGCGCCTGATGGCGTTCGGGGGCGGGGGCTACGATCGCGGCAATCTCGGTCGTGCCTGGAGCGCCGTGTTACGCGAATTACTGGGTTGACCGGCGGCGCTCAAAAGGATCCGCGCCGCCGGCCGTTCGAGTAACGGCCGGCATTTCAAAAGCTATTCAACAGCGCGTCCCGACAGCACGAGGACAGGCATCAGCCAGCGTTTTTATTTGATCGACCGTGCAAGGCTTATCCGTTATTGGATATCCATCACGCGATCGATGAGCAGCATAAGGGGCTCTGCATCAAACCGGTCCTGGTGCCCTGAGCGTCGTTGGTAAAGGGCGGATAGTCGGTCATACGCCCCTCGAATAAGTCGCGCATGGCGTGCGTGGGTCAATCGAAAGTCAGTACCGTGCGAGTGACTTCGCCCGCTGTCATCGCGCGAAAGGCTTCATCGATACGTTCCAGTGGCTGGTGCCGGGTTACCATTGCGTCGAGATCGAGGCGACCCTGGCGATAAAATTCGAGATAGCGAGGCGCATCAATCGTGAAACGGTTCGACCCCATCATGCAGCCCATGACGCGCTTTTCGAGAAAGAAATGCGCGGCGTTCAACGTGACGACCTCGCCATGCGGAATGGCGCCGACGAGTACGGCTGTGCCGCGCGGCGCGAGGCAGTAGAACGCCTGCTCAAGCAACTTGGGAACCCCGACCGCCTCGAAGGCATAGTCGGCCCCGCCACCGGTCATCTTGCGGATGGTCTTGACGGTATCGCCGGCCGCGGCGTTGATGACATCGGTTGCGCCGAACTTGCGTGCACTCGCTAGCTTTTCGTCCAGCAGATCGACCGCAATGATTTGCCTCGCGCCTGCAATCCGCGCGCCCTGGATGACAGAAATGCCGACACCGCCGGCACCGAATACGACCACGCTCGATCCCGGCACGACCTGCGCCGTGTTGAGCGCCGCACCGACTCCGGTCATGACCGCACACCCGACTAGGGCGGCGCGGTCCAGGGGAATATCCTTGTCGATCTTCACGACTGCGCGGTGATGTAGCAGCATCGCTTCCGCGAATGCACCGAGATCCGCGAACTGGTGGATGGTTTCTCCTGCACGCGAGATGCGTGGCGCATCATCCGCACCGCGGCGGTTGGCGCCGCGATCCGCGCACAAGTGGGGACGCCCTTGCACACATTGCGCACAGGCACCGCAGAACAGCGAGGTACAGGCAATCACGTGATCGCCAGGTCCGACATTGCGGACCTGACCGCCGACGGCGAGCACGATGCCGGCGGGCTCATGGCCCAGGATCGTTGGGCGTGGCGCGAGAATCCCGCCATGGAGGGCGTGCAAATCGCTATGACACACCCCGCAGGCCACGGTCTTAACGAGTACTTCCTCGGGACCAGGTTCCGCAAGTTCGACGTCTTCGATGCTGAGGGCTTGATGCGTCTCGCGAAAAACCGCTGCCTTGACCTTCATGGATGATGCTCCTTGGATACTGCCGCGCAGCGTCGGTAGGGGTTTGCAATGCGGATCTCCTGATGCTGAAGGGGGAGACTCGATTTGCGCCAGTTCGCGTGATTCACCGCTGACCTGGCGATGTTAAGGCACCACACCGCATTGAATCCAGCGTCAAGTAGCACGATGGCGCTAATGCCGCGAGCGCCCACCAGCCGCGCAGCGCCGGATTCTCTGGGTGATGATGCGTCCATGACCGTGGCGGTTTTACGCGCGCCGCGTAACTATAGGGCGTGCGTGCGCTCGACGATGTTCGCGGACTTCTCAAGCCACTCTGGCGCGGCGCCGTTCGAAATTTCTTCCGACATGCTGATCGAGAAGAGCACGAGGCGTGTCGCGCCGGCGTCACGGTAGGCTTTAAGGGTTGCGTTCGAGAGTTGTCCCTGCTCTGGATCGACGAACGGGCAGAAGACAAGTTTTGCGGGATCACGGCCATTCGCCTGCATCATTTCGCGTAGTTGCGCCGCTTCTTTGGCGAACGAGTCGGGATCCGCCACGATGGGGCACCAGCCATCATAGCTGCGCGCAATGCGCTGCAAGGCCTTTTCGCCATGGCCGCCGAGCAGGAATGGCGGGCCTCCGGGTTGATGCGGCTTCGGTTCACAGCGCACGGCCGGGAATTGGATCTGCTTGCCGCTGTAGCTAGGCTTGTCTTCGGTCCACAGACGACGCATGGCCTCCGTCATCTCGCGCATGCGCTGCCAGCGGGTGGTGAAGTGGGCACCCATGATTTCGGTTTCTTCTCTGAGCCAGCCGGCGCCGATGCCGAGCAGGAGGCGTCCGCGGGAATAGTAATCGAGACTTGCAATCGCTTTGGCGGTGACCAAAGTTTCGCGTTCGGGAAGCAGGCAGATCCCGGTCGCGACTTTGAGGCGAGTCGTCACCGCGGCCGCCATCGTCAACGCGACGAACGGATCAGTCCAGCGCCCGTAGTGCTCCGGCAACTCGCCCCCTAGCAGGTAGGGCGTGGTTCGTTCGACTGGAATGATCGGGTGTTCCGGGATCCACATCGAATCAAAGCCGATCTCTTCGGCGCGACGCGCCACGGTGGGCAGGTCTCCGGATTGCGCAGTGGCGATGTATAAGAAGCCGATGTTCATGTGTCCTCCAAAGATGGCACTACTTACGTTGATGATGTCGTCAAGAAAAATTCACCTGTGACCGGTAGGTTGGCCACGTCGCGCAAGCTCGGGAAAGCGCGGTGGATTCATGCGAGCCGCATGGCGTCGCGATGGCGTGTGAGATAGGCACGACTCACCACATCCTGCTGCACGCCCAGTATGGGATGGGTGACCACATATAGCACGCCGCTGATCCGATGTTTCGGAATCAGGATGCCTTTCACACGCGTATGGCGAGCGTCGCGCAACAATCGAGATCCCAAAAGCCACAGAACTGTCGCAAAGCCAGTGGTTTCTCGCGACGATGGGTGCGCTACCATAGCTCGACCGTGGTGCAAGAGGGGACAGACTATCGTCGAGGCGAGGATCTATTCTCGACTGGTCGCGACCATGAAGAAATTCGAGCGTGCGCGGCAACCGAGGAACGCGAGTATTCCAGATTCTCCTGTCTACATTTAGGCCCGCGATTCTCGATTCCCGAGAAAAGGACGGTTATCCTTTGGTGGTACGCCAAAGATTTACGCTTACGATTAATCGCACAAGGAAGCTTCATGACCCCAGAATCTGTACACGCACTGAAAGGCCGGATATGGAAACAACCACCATTACATCGCGCCGAGTACTTATCAGACTTGGACGCGGCGATTGCGTTGTCTGCTGGCGAAGAGCAGGACGCGGCATTAGCAAAAATCACGAAGCGAGTGGTGCGAGCCGAGGCGCTCAACGACCGCAACATGACGCGCAAAGAGGCCGCAGCAAAGGCGGCGGCGGATAAATTGCGTCAAGAAATAGGCTTCTGATAGCGCAGCGCACGGAAATTCAGCCGCGAGCGCCTGATTTCGCATTGCGCCACAGCCCAGACTTCAAGCGTCGCACCTGCTACGCTTGATAAAAGCAGTGGAACTGCTTTTGGCCAAAAACAATCGAGGAGGGACCATGTCCTACGTGCGAGCTAAACAATCGTTCAAGGATGCTCAACGCGCCATCAAATCGAACCATGATGTCGCCCTGCTATCCATCGTCGAAGGCCTGCTACATTTGACGACCTCGCTCGAGCACCATGTGGCTGAGCTACATTCCGAAATCGTAAAAGTGCGCAGCGGTCTCGGTGGCCGAAAAGCGCGCAAAGTCGCCCCGTTGTAGGGCCGAGGACCTATCCGCTATCGTGTTTTAAATTAACCGGGAGTCACCAATTTCTGACGATGATTATGAAGCACGAACTCGAGCGATTGCGCAACGAGAACGCTGCACTCAAAAAAGGGACTGCCGCCGGCATCTCCATGAAAGTCAGCGAGAAGGGTGGGCTCTCGGTCTATGGCATGGGGCGTTTCCCGATCACGTTGTACTAAGGCACAGTGGCTGAAGCTCCTCGATATGTCCGATGGCCTACGGGCGTTCATTGCGGCGAACGGGTGTGGCATATGTTGCACTACCGCACCAGCAGCGCAGTGCTAGCTGCGAGTCGATTGCTGCGTAGCCTGCGGATACCTTAGTCTTGCCGACTCCCTAAAGGGGCGGGCTTACGGCAACTGGCGATAAACAGGTCCGGTGTGGCCCATTCGATCGACCCCATAGCCCGCTCCGCCATTTCCGGCTAAAGTTCGACCTTCCAATGGTGGCCCTACCGGTCCCCTCGCGACGCAAGACCGTGAACCCCGTCAGGCCCGGAAGGGAGCAGCGGTAACGGTGACTGCGGGTGCCGAGGTGTGGCTGGCAGGGCCGCCGCTCCATCCACTCATATGCCTGACAGTCCAATGACCTATCAAGTTCTGGCGCGCAAATGGCGCCCGCGCGATTTCAGCCAAATGGTTGGCCAAGGCCATGTGCTGCGCGCGCTGGTCAATGCGCTGGACAGCCAGCGACTTCACCATGCCTATCTGTTTACCGGCACCCGCGGGGTCGGCAAAACCTCGATCGCGCGCGTGTTGGCCAAAGCCCTGAATTGCGAAACAGGCATCAGCAGCACCCCGTGCGGAAAGTGCAGTGCCTGTCTCGAAGTCGACCAAGGCCGTTACGTGGACTTGATCGAGGTGGATGCCGCGTCGCGCACGAAGGTGGATGAAACCCGTGAATTGCTCGACAACGTGCAGTACGCGCCTGCACGTGGGCGGTTCAAGGTCTACCTGATCGACGAAGTCCATATGTTTTCCAATCACTCCTTCAACGCGCTGCTCAAAACGCTCGAGGAACCGCCGCCACACGTCAAATTTCTGTTGGCCACCACCGATCCCAAGCGGCTGCCCATCACGATTCTTTCGCGGTGCCTGCAGTTCAATTTGAAGCGCCTGGGGGTCGAACAGATTCAGGACCAACTGCAGCGGATCCTGGTGGCCGAGGAGATCAATGCCGAAGCGGGCGCCTTGAGCCTGATCGCGGCCGCTGCCGATGGCAGCATGCGGGATTCCCTGAGCTTGCTGGATCAGGCCATTGCATTTACGGGCGGCGCGCTCAATGTGCGTGAAGTCGCGAGCATGCTGGGTACGGTTAGCACGGAGCAGGTGATGCCGCTGCTGGATGCGCTGGCCAGCAGCGACGGCAAAGGATTGATCGCCAAAGCCCGCGAGCTGGCGGAATTTGCGCCAGACTTTGCGCAGATTCTGGGCGAGCTGCTGTCGGTGTTGCGGCGTGTCGCGGTCTACCAGGTGCTGGGCACTGAGGCGAGCTCACTGGATGAAAGCGACTCGATCAAAGTCCTCGCAGGCAGTATGAGTCCCGAAGACTGTCAACTTTTTTACCAACTGGGCCTGCTCGGACGGCGCGATTTACCGTTGGCGCCCGAGCCGCAGGTGGGTTTTGAAATGGCTTTACTGCGCATGCTGGCCTTCAAGCCAGCGGAACAGTTGAGCGAACCGGCGCCAGTGGCCCGTGCGATCCCCGCCGCTGCGACAGCATCGGCCGCACCACGTGCCGCACCACTGCCGCGTGCCGCCTCGGATCCGGTGGCGATAGCGCAGGCAGTCGCACTGCCGAGCGCAGCGCCCCCGGAACTTGATTGGGCAGCGACAGTGGCGCGTCTTGAAACGACGGGTCTGGTGCGCGAACTTGCGCGTCATTGCGCGCTCCAAAGCTTCAACGGACGCGTCGTCGAACTTGCGCTGACCCCGCAGTTACAGAATCTGCGCAGCGACCGACAGGTCAAGGGCCTCGAGCAGGCGCTGCGCCAAGTATTGCAACACGAGGTCGTGGTGCGCTTCGTCGCGCCAGGAGCGGTGTCTGGCACGCTACTGGGCCAGACGCCCGCGCAACAATTCTCGGAGGTGGAAGCCGCGCGTCAGGCAGCGGCCGCGCATCAGATCGAGGAGGACCCGAATATTCAAACGCTGCAGCGACAGTTCGGCGCGACGATCGAACGTGTGATCCCCAAGGATGGCTGATGCGCACGGGCTATCTCCCAGGCGCGGGCCTGCGTTCAACCGGTGGATTTTGGTGACCAAGGGGTTAAGAGGCACGCTATGAAAGGACCGTTAGGCAATCTGATGAAACAGGCGCAGCGCATGCAAGAAGACTTGAAGCGCGCACAGGATGAAATTGCCGCCCAGGAAGTGATCGGCGAAGCGGGCGCTGGACTGGTCAAAGTCACGATGAACGGTCGCCACGATGTGAAAGCCGTGAAGATTGCGCCCGAGTTGCTCCAGGACGACGTGACGATGTTGGAAGATTTGCTCGCTGCGGCCGTCAATGACGCCGTGCGTAAGGTAGAGCGTGTCAGTGCGGATAAAATGGCTGGGATGACGCAAGGCCTCAATCTGCCGGCGGGCTTCAAGTTGCCGTTTTAGCGCGTCATGACCACCGAGGTGCTTCAGGACCTGGTCAAGGCATTGCAATGCCTGCCCGGCATCGGTCCTAAATCGGCGCAGCGCGCGGCGTTTCATCTTTTGGAGCGCAACCGCGAAGGCGCACGCAAGCTGGCCCGGGTTCTCGAAGACGCGATGACCCGTATCGGGCACTGTGAAATGTGTCGTACGTTCAGCGAGCACCCACGCTGCCGCATCTGCGAATCGCTGGCCCGTGATCCGGGCATATTGTGTGTGGTCGAATCCCCCCTGGATGTCGCGGCGATCGAGCACGCGCTGGATTTCAAAGGTCGCTATTTTGTGTTGCTGGGACGCCTGTCGCCGATCGACGGCGTGTCGCCGGATACGCTGCGGCTGGATTTACTGGAAGCGCGGCTGGCGACTGGCGAAGTGCGTGAATTGATCGTCGCCACTGGCACGACCATGGAAGGCGAGGCGACCGCGCACTACCTGAAACAGCTGGCTCAGCAGGCGCGTGTGACGGCGACACGCATCGCCTACGGCGTCCCCATCGGGGGCGAACTCGAGTATGTCGACAGTTCCACCTTGTCGCTCGCCATCCAGAGTCGTCGCGAGTATTGAGGTTTCGCCACCCACCCCGGTCGTAGGGAGAGCCGATGAATTTTTCGCCTGACAACCTGCTTTGGATCGATCTTGAAATGACCGGGCTCGAGCCTGAACGAGATACGATCATCGAGATTGCGACCATCGTCACCGACGCGCACCTGAGGCAGGCGGTCGAAGGACCGGTCATTGCGATTCACCAGCCTGCGGTGGTGCTCGCGATGATGGATGAGTGGAACACGCGACACCACGGTGAGTCTGGCCTGGTCGCGCGAGTGCGCGCGAGTGCCGCACGGATGGCGGATGCCGAAGCCGCGACCCTGGCCTTTCTCGCGCAGTATGTGCCGCCTAAGGCCTCGCCGATGTGCGGCAACAGCGTCTGCCAGGATCGCCGGTTTCTCTACCGCTACATGCCGCGTCTCGCAGAATTCTTCCATTACCGCAATCTGGATGTCAGCACCGTGAAGGAACTCCAACTGCGTTGGGCTAAACATTTACCGCCTTTTGCCAAACGCTCGAGTCATCTGGCGCTAGAGGATATTCGCGAGTCGATCGCTGAGCTCAAACACTACCGCAGTACTTTTCTGCGCGTGCCGGAATAGTTTCGTGAGCGACTTGCTGGCGTTGCACGACGTTAACGGCGTGCGTGTGCTCGAACAACGCGGGTGTGCGGCGAGTGGGATCGCGAGCTTGACACTCATGGAGCGCGCGGGCGCGGCGGCCTATCGATCGCTGCGCGCACGCTGGCCGCAAGCCACACGGATTGCCGTGGTCTGCGGTGCCGGTAACAACGGGGGGGACGGCTATGTGCTGGCACGGCTGGCGCATGCGGATCACCGAGAGGTGACGGTGATCCAGGTCGGTACGCCAGTCGCGCACAGTGATGCGGCGCTGGCCTGGCAGCAGCTGCAGGGGCACGCGATCCAGGTCACCAGCGAGTTCAGTGGGTTAGCGAGTGCCGAGCTGGTGGTCGATGCTTTGTTCGGGATTGGTCTGAATCGTCAGGTGGAAGGGTTGCCGCGCGTGGCCATCGAGGCCATGAATGCGGCAGTCTGTCCGCGCTTCAGTCTCGATGTCCCGTCTGGCCTGAACGCGGAGACGGGCGGTGTACTTGGGGTAGCAGTGCGCGCCGCGGCGACCATCACCTTCATTGCGAATAAATGCGGGCTGGTCACCGGTGCGGCGCGTGACTTCGTAGGCGCGCTTGAGGTGGCGACCCTGGAAATACCGGCGGCAGTGTTGACTAGCGTGGCACCGCGCGCGCGTTTGAGCGGGTGGGCGGATTGGCGCGCCGTTCGTGTGCCGCGGCTGCGCACAGCACACAAGGGTGATAGCGGACATGTGCTGATTGTCGGCGGGGCGCCCGGCATGAGTGGCGCGGTACGCTTGGCGGCGGAAGCCGCGCTGCGCAGTGGCGCGGGTCTCGTCAGTGTGGCGGTGTCACCCGCGGTGGCGCACACGCTTAATCTCGGTCGCCCTGAAATAATGTCGCACGCGGTGGCAACGCCGGCTGATCTCGTTCCGTTGTTGGCGCGCGCGACCGTCGTCGCGCTCGGACCGGGCTTGGGCCAAGCCCCCTGGGCAGTCGCCTTGTGGGCGGCGTTGCGCGATGGCGATCGAACCTTGGTGCTCGACGCGGATGCGCTAAATCTCCTCGCTCGTGATCCTTCTCATCGCCCCGACTGGATTCTAACCCCACATCCCGGCGAAGCCGCGCGCCTGCTGGGCGACCGCGATACTGCCGCCATCGCGCTCGATCGTTATGCGGCCGTGAATGCGCTCCAGCAGCGCTATGGAGGAACTGTCGTACTCAAGGGCGCCGGCACCTTGGTGCAATCGGCGAGCCAGCTTCGGGTCATCGCCGGCGGTAATCCTGGCATGGCGAGCGGTGGGATGGGGGATGTGCTGACTGGCATCATTGCCGCGCTCCTCGCGCAGGGCGCCACCTTGGATGACGCCGCCGCGGCAGGCGCGGCCTTGCACGCCGCTGCCGGAGATGCTGCGGCAGTAGCAGGTGAGCGCGGTATGTTGGCGGGTGATCTGATGCCGTGGTTGCGCACGCTCGTCAATTAAAATGAACAGGCTGGCGGCTAGGCGTGGTTGCGACCTCGACGATGAAGTCGCCATGAGCCGGCTGGCCGCGAGGGTGGCGGCGAGGGTCATCCCGGGCATGCTGATCGCGCTCTCCGGGCCGTTGGCAGCCGGTAAGACGACGTTTGCGCGAGGCTTTCTCCACGCGCTCGGCCACCGAGGGCGGGTCAAGAGCCCGACGTTTACGCTGGTTGAGTCCTACCCTCTACCATACCCCCCGCCTGGGATGACCGTGCATCATTTCGACCTGTATCGGCTGGCTGATCCCAGAGAATTGTACTTTCTGGGTTTCGACGACTATGTGCAGCCAGGAACGCTCTGTCTGATCGAATGGCCGGAGCGGGGCGGGCAAGAACTGCCGCCGTTCGATGTGATCTTGACCCTGGAACCTTTGCCGGCAAGCCGTCGACGGATCACCGCCGAGGCGCAGAGTCCGGCCGGGGAGGCGGTGCTAAGCGCCTTTCATCACGAAGTGCCTAACGAGGACTCGGAAGGGGCTCTGGGAGAGCCGTGATCCCTCGTATTTTTAAAGAGATACGCGTGTCTTCGAAGAAAGACTTGAAAGAGTATCGCGGATTAGCTGAGAATCCGCACTGGCCACTGAGGATCATCCTCTATCCTGATGAGACGCTTGCTGTTTTTGGCATTCTTACTGGTTCCCTGGTGGGCCTCGGCCGTGCAGGTCGAAGATCTGCGCGTGTGGCATGCCCCCGATCAGACGCGCTTGGTACTGGATCTGTCGGCTGCGGCCACCTTCGATGTCTTTACGATCGCCCACCCGCACCGCGTGGTCATCGATCTCGCGCGCTCCAGCCTGCTTAAACCCTTGCGCCTGCCCGCGCAGGTCAAGGGTCGTATCCACGGCCTGCGCCAGATCTCGCGCAACCACGGTCAAGATCTCCGGCTGGTGCTGGATCTCGCGCACGCGGTTGAATTGCGTAAGGCCTTGCTGGCGCCGCACGCACCGTATGGACATCGTCTGGTCATCGATTTGCTTGAACCTGCGGGCGCCACGCCAACGCCTGTCGCAGCCGCGTTGGTCCCATCGCCGGCAATTGTCACGCCCCTGCCCGCCTCGGTGCCCGTGCCTGTCTTGGCGCCGATCGTCGATGCCGCAGTCAATCCCGTGAGGTCCACCGGGGTGGTCGCCACCCCGGCGGCGCCGACCACCCCGGTCGCACGCAAATACGTGATTGCGATTGATGCCGGGCATGGGGGTGAAGATGTCGGCGCGATCGGGCCGCGGGGAACCTACGAAAAGAGTGTGGTCCTCGCGGTGGCGCGCGAACTCGCGGGATTGCTCAACCGCGAGCCGGATATGCGCGCCGTCTTGACCCGCGATGGGGACTACTACGTTGATCTGCGCGAGCGCATGGTGCGAGCACGTAAACACCGCGCGGACTTGTTCGTGTCGGTGCATGCCGATGCCTTTCATAACCGGAGGGTGCGCGGCTCCTCCGTTTATGTGCTATCGCATGGAGGGGCGTCCAGCGAGGCGGCACGCTGGCTAGCCGTACGTGAAAATGCCGCCGATCTGGTTGGCGGAGTGACGCTCGATGATAAAGATCATCAATTGCGCTCGGTGTTGCTGGACCTCTCACAGACGGCCTCGCTCGAAGCCAGTCTCGATGTCGCGGAGAGCGTGCTCGGTGCATTACGCAGAGTGGGCGCGGTGCATCGAACGCAAGTTCAGGCGGCCGGTTTTATGGTGCTGAAGTCGCCTGATATTCCGTCGTTGCTGGTGGAAACTGCGTTTATTTCCAATCCCGCAGAGGAGCAACTGCTGCGCGACCAGAAGTTCCGTCGCCACTTGGCCGGCGCGATCCGGGATGGCGTGAAAGCCTATTTCCATGGCCAGCCACTGCCCGGACAGCGTTATGCGCAGGGCCGACGCCATATGGTGACACGGGGAGATACCTTGACCGGTATCGCGCAACGTTATGAGGTCAGCGCCCAACAGATCCTGGCCGCCAATAATCGTCGCGAGCTGAGCGTGCGCTTAGGCGAGGTGCTACGTATTCCCTAGGCATCAAATAGGGACAGCCTATGGTCCTCAACAACCCGCCCACCGAGAGGCCGAATATACGGTTGCTATCGATCTCACGTCCAAATGCTAAACCCCGTCTTTGCGAGCAGTAGGCTTTGTTGCAATCCGAGTGATCAATTAAGGCCCGGGAACCCAACTCTACACTAGACTACCCGGCATGCTGCCGCCCCCGCGACCGATTCGCCCCCTCTCTGATCAACTGATCAACCAGATCGCGGCGGGCGAAGTGGTCGAGCGTCCGGCGTCTATTGTGAAAGAGTTGCTCGAGAACAGCCTGGATGCTGGCGCGAGTGCGATCCGCATCGACTTGCGCGGTGGTGGAATTGACTACATCGCGGTCGAAGACGATGGTCATGGCATTGCGCAGGATCAGCTGGTACTGGCGCTTGCTCGACACTGCACGAGCAAGATATCTCAGCGTGAGGATCTGGACGGCATCCTCTCGCTGGGTTTTCGGGGCGAGGCCTTGGCGAGCATCAGCGCCGTGGCAGAGGTGACGCTCACCTCGCGCGTGGCCGACGCCACCCATGCCTGGACCTTGCACTCGCAACCGAGCCGCGCGCCCACCACCAATCCCGCGAGTCGCGCGATCGGCACGACCATCACGATACGCGATTTGTTTGCCACCATTCCCGCACGGCGACACTTCCTGCGGCGTGCGACCACCGAGTTGCTGACCATCCAGCAACTGATTCGTGGGATCGCCTTCTGCGTGCCCGGCGTTGGGTTTACCGTGAATTACGAGCAGCGCCAATGGCATGCGCCCGCGGCGAAGGACGAACGTTCCAATGCGCTGCGATGGCGCGCGATTTTCGGGGCCGAATTCGCGCGTGAGGCGCGTTTTGTCGAGATTTCCACGACCGATCTGCGACTCTATGGCTGGCTGGGTCCGCCCGCGCTCGCGCGAGGCCAATCCGATCTGCAATTTCTGGCGGTGAACGGCCGGCTCATCCGTGATCGTCAGCTCGCGCATGGCATCCGGGCGGCGTTCGGGGACTCCTTGGCCACCGGTCGTTATGCGGCCTTCGCGCTGCACCTCGAAGTCGCGCCGCATGAAGTCGACGTCAATGTCCACCCGAGCAAGACCGAGGTTCGCTTTCGGCGTCTGCGGGACGTGCATGATCTGCTCTACGCGGCGACGCGGCAGGTCCTCACCCAAGGCCCGCAATCGGTGCCCGTAGAGCCCGTGGTTTATCCCACTGCGCCGGCGTCATTGAGTGTTTTGCGCGTCGCAGAAGATTCGCGTCTGGCAGGCGAGTTGTATGTGCCGCGCGACCGGGGTGTGGCCGCAGGTGGCCCGAGCCCGAACCCTTTACCGACCGGCGGCGAACTGATCGGTGGTCAATTCCTCGCCGTCATGGAGGCCGGCAGCACCACTATTTATGATTTCCTGACGCTTATCCGGGAATTGATTGATCCCGCGCGTGCGCCGGTTGCCTCGCGGGTCCTGACTTTCCCGAATCGCGTGCCCGCGCCGCCGGGGCCTGGCTTCGGCTTGGACCTTGCGGCCTATGCGGACTATGGGTTCGAGTTTGCCGCGATCGGCCCCACCGCGTGGGCGTTGCGTGCGGTGCCTGCCGTTTTGCCAGAACTGGATGGAGAGGCGTTGGTGCGCCAGCTACTCTGCGACCCGGGCTTCGCCGATGCGCCGCTCGCCGCCGCTGCACGCGCGAGCGCGAGCGCATTGCGTATTCCACTGGAGATGCCGTCACGCGCGGCCTGGATCGCGAGCTGGCGTGAACGCGCAAGTTCTGCGGGATTTGAGCTCAACCGTTATCAGCGCACTCTGGACGCCGTGGCGCTCACAAAAATATTTGCCAGTCCTCCGCGCGCTGATCAATGAAACAGGGGCGCGAGTGGCCGGTTATTGCTTTGATGGGTCCAACCGGGGCGGGCAAGACTGCAGCTGCGCTGGCCTTGGCGCGGGAGTTTCCGCTAGAGGTCGTGAGTGTCGATTCGGCGCAGGTCTACCGCGGTTTGGATATCGGCACCGCCAAGCCCGGTCCCATGCAGCAACGCGAAGTTACGCATCACTTAATCGATATCTGCGATCCGGCCGATGCCTATTCGGCTGCGCGCTTCCGTCAGGATGCGCTGACCGCGATAGGGCAGATCCGTGCGCGTCAGCGGCTGCCCTTACTCGTCGGTGGCACCGGCTTGTATTTCCGCGCCTTGCAGCAAGGTCTGAGCGCACTGCCGCCCGCGAATCCGGCGACCCGGCGCGATCTCGAAGAAACTTATGGGCCTCAAGGCGGGCGCGCCATGCATCAACGATTGCAAGAGGTTGATCCCATCAGCGCGGCGCGCATCCATCCGAATGATCCACAGCGGGTGCTGCGCGCGCTGGAGATATTCGCCCTGACGGGACGTTCCATGACCGATCTGATGGCGGTGATGCCGCCGGCCGGGGCGCCTTTCCCCGTGCTCAACTGGGTCATCGCACCGCGCGAGCGTAGTGGCCTCCATGCACGCCTCGCGACTCGGTTCCACTCCATGCTCGAGCGGGGGCTGATCAATGAGGTGATGGGGCTGCGCGCGCGGCCCGATCTTGATCTGGACAAACCGGCGATGCGCGCGGTGGGCTATCGTGCGGTCTGGCAATACCTCGCCGGAGAACTTACTTTCGAGCGAATGGTCGATACGAGTGTCGCTGCGACGCGGCAACTCGCGAAGCGGCAGTGCACTTGGTTTCGTTCGGTGACCGGCGCTATCTGGTGGGACAGTGAGGATCGAACACTGGTGGCGGGGCTCTGCCGTGCGTTAGAGGATCGTGCGCGAGAGCTCGACCACGACCGGTGATTGTCGATTATACTTCGGCCGCAGGCGCTCACCAGCCTGCGGCCGAGGCCGCCGCTTGTACCTTCCGGAGACCTTAGAGGTTAAGGCGGAAAACGGTGTTACTCAACCGCATAATTCCAACGTCCACGGCACACATCAAGAATAAAGGAGAACCACAGTGACCAAGGGACAATCTCTCCAAGAGCCTTACCTTAACGCCTTGCGCAAGGAACGCATTCCGGTGTCGATCTACCTGGTGAATGGAATCAAACTCCAGGGCCAGATCGAATCCTTTGACCAATTTGTTATTCTGCTCAAGAACGCGGTAAGCCAGATGGTTTATAAGCATGCCATCTCCACCGTGGTGCCCGCGCGCAATGTGATATTGCCGCGCGCGGATAGTGAGCCGGAAGACGAGGAATAGACCGTTGCACGAGGCCTTGACGTTTGTTTGAACGGCCGCCTGGCGGCGAGCGAGCGGTCCTCGTCAATGTCGAGCTGCCACCGCCGGCACGACCGGGGGATGCCGCCGAGTTCCATGAACTGGTCCGCTCGGCCGGCGTAGTGCCGGTGCTGACAGTATCCGCGCGCCGCGCTAGGCCCGACCCTAAGTATTTCGTGGGGGTGGGCAAAGCGATGGAACTCAAAGCTGCAGTCGAGCAGTACAGCGCGGAGGTGGTGCTCTTCGACCGCAGTCTCTCGCCGGCGCAGGAACGTAATCTAGAGCGGCTTCTCTGTTGCCGGGTACTGGACCGTAACGGGGTGATTCTCGATATTTTTGCGCAGCGTGCGCGCTCCTTCGAAGGCAAGCTGCAGGTCGAGATGGCGCAACTCACGCACTTGTCGACGCGACTCGTGCGCGGCTGGACCCATCTCGAACGGCAGCGCGGGGGTATTGGCTTGCGCGGTCCGGGCGAAACCCAGCTCGAAACCGATCGACGACTGATCGGCAAACGCATCAAGCAACTCGCGGAACGGCTGGAAAAGGTGCGCCGCCAACGCGCGGAGGGCACCCGCGCGCGTAAACGCGCCGCTTTGTCAACGGCCGCGCTGGTGGGCTACACGAATGCGGGCAAATCGACACTGTTCAATCAGCTTACCTCCAGCCAGACCTATACGGCAGATCAGTTATTTGCCACCTTGGATACGACCCTGCGGCGAATGAACGTGCCGGGCGAACACCCGGTACTGGTCAGCGATACGGTGGGGTTCATCCGCGACCTGCCACCGGAATTGATTGCCGCATTTCAAGCGACTTTGGACGAAACCAAGGATGCGACTTTGTTGCTGCACGTGCTCGATGCGGCAGCCGATGATCTCGATTTGCGTCGCGCCGAAGTCCAGATGGTGCTCGAACGTATCGGTGCTGGCGCCACGCCTGTGATCGAAGTTTTCAACAAAATTGATTTGAGTGCCAACCCCGCGCCGCGCGTCGAGCCTGCGGGTGACGGCATGCCGCTGCGGGTGTGGGTATCGGCGCAGTGTGGGGTTGGTCTCGATTTGCTCAAGCAGGCAATTGCCGATCAGTTGGCGCACGCCAAGCAACGGCGGCGCATCGAATTGCCAGCGCACGCCGGACGCCTGCGAGCCCAACTCTATGAAAACGGCGCGGTGCTGACCGAAGAGCTCCTCACTGACGGCGGGTGGGCGCTGGAAGTAATGGTCAGCGACGCGCGCTGGTCCCAGCTCATCGTCGATACGGATAATTCGCGTTGAAGTGGTCTAGGCGACGCCCTACAATCGACGACCGGCTTGCCACAAGTCAACCAAAATTGAGACAGATTAATGGGTTGGAATGAACCGAACGACAATAACCGCGATCCATGGGGCGGGCGACGCAACGAACGAGGCCCGCCGGACCTGGATGAAATCGTGCGCAAGCTGCAAGAGAAGCTCAGCGCCATGTTCGGGCGACGTCCACGGAGTGCTGGTATTCGCGGTCCATCGAATGCGTCGGCCTCCACCTGGCTTCTCATCGCGCTCATCGCGGGCGCAGGGCTGCTCTACGAGATTTTCTGGCGTATCGAGCCGGCGGAGCGTGGAGTCGTGTTGCGTTTCGGTAAATACGTGACCACCTTGCAACCGGGGCCGCATTTCCGGTTCCCGCGACCGATCGAAAAGGTGATCAAGGTCAACATCGAGCAGATCCGCGGTTTTAGTGTCAATGCCACCATGCTGACCAAAGACGAGAACATTACCCAGCTTGAACTCGCGGTGCAGTACCGCATCAAGGACGTGTCGAATTATCTGCTCAAGATTGCGGATCCCGACCAGACGGTGCAGCGCGCCGCGGAAAGCGCGATCCGTGAAACCATCGGCAGCAGAACCTTTGATTTCGTGATTAACGAGGGACGGGCGGAGGTGGCGGCTAATGCCGGTCAACACTTGCAGGGAATGCTGGATAACTACCAGAGCGGGATCGAAGTCACCAGCGTGAACATGTTGAGCGCGACCGCGCCGGAAGACGTCAAGTCCTCGTTCGACGATGCGATTAAATCGCGCGAAGACAAGCAACGCAAAATCAACGAGGCCGAAGCGTATCGGAATGAAAACGTCGAACGCGCGCAAGGCGAGGCGGCACGGATCCGGCTCGAATCCGAGGGCTACAAAGCGCAGGTCGTATCGCGCGCCGAAGGCGAAGCACGGCGCTTCGATCAACTACTCGCGGCGTTCGAGCAAGCGCCCGATGTGACGCGGCAGCGCCTGTATCTCGAGACGGTAGAAGCGGTGCTGGCAGGCAGCAAGAAGGTCCTGATGCAAAAAAACGGGAGCGGTAACGTGACTTACCTGCCACTGGACAAACTGCTCGAACGCGCGCCAACGCAGCGCGCAGAAACGGATGCGACTGCAGTGCCTGATCCAGATCTGTATACCGCGCCGGGCGATGCCGCCGCACGCTTGCGTGATAACAGCCGCCTGCGGGGGACACGCTGATGTTAGCGCGGGTTCTGCTTGTCAGCCTGTTTGTGGTCGTGACGGCGTCACTGAGCATGTTTCGCGTGTTCGAACAGGAACGGGTCATCCTGTTTCAATTGGGTGAAGTCAAGCGCGCCGACTACAAACCTGGCCTGCACTTCAAAATTCCGTTCTATCAAAACGTGGCTAAATTCGACAGCCGCTTGCAGAACATCGAATTTGAACCTCAGCGATTTCTGACCGGCGAAAAGAAAGACGTCATCGTCGACTCCTTCGTACGCTGGAAGATCAAGGATGTGGTGCGGTTCTATCTGGCGACGGGGGGTGATCCGCGTCGCGCCCAGATCCTGGTCTATCAGAAAGTGAATGATGGTCTGCGCAATGAGTTCGGCAAGCGCACGCTCCAGGAAGTGGTCGCCGGTGATCGGGGTTCCATTCGCGGCATTGTGACCGGCACCAAGGATCTCGGCGAGGAACTCGGCATCGAGATCGTGGATGTGCGCCTGAAGCGCATCGATCTGCCGACGGAAGTGAACAACTCGGTGTACGAAAGAATGCGCTCGGAGCGTGCGCGGGTCGCACGCCAGAATCGCGCAAGCGGCGAGCGCGAAGCGACCACAATCCGTGCCGACGCCGACCGGGCGCGGGTGGTTATCAGTGCCGAGGCCTACCGTGAATCGGAAATTTTGCGTGGCGAAGGCGATGCTAAAGCGGCGACGATTTATGCCAAGGTGTACAGCAAGAACCCGGAATTCTATGCCTTCCATCGCAGCCTGAACGCCTATCGCGAGAGCTTCAACTCCAGACAAGACCTGATGCTGTTGCAACCCGACTCCGATTTTTTCAAGTACTTCAACAGTCCCTCTCCGCACTAAGCGAGTCGCAGTTCCAGCACTGCGACTGACGCGAACGGTCTGTGGTCTGTGACGCCTGGATGACGTGAGATGTGGAAAGACTTGGGGGCGGCGCTCGCGCTGGGTTTGGTGCTGGAGGGACTGCTGCCGTTTCTGAACCCTCGGCGCTTCCGCGATTCCATGGCCGCCATCGTGCAATTTAGTGATCGCGGTCTGCGCACCTTGGGACTTTTGAGCATGCTGGGCGGCGTTATCCTGTTATATGTTGTGAGGTCATGATGTGACGACGCAAAGTCGCTGGTTACTGCCGGATGGAGTCGACGAGCAATTGCCGCCGGACGCGCCACATCTAGAGCAACTACGTCGCCTAGCGCTCGATCTATTCGCCTGCTGGGGCTACCAGCTGTGCATGCCGCCGCTGGTCGAGTTCCTCGACTCGCTGTTATCGGGTGTCGGCGAGGACCTGGAACTGCAAACCTTCAAACTGACCGATCAGCTTAGCGGACGCATGCTGGGCATTCCGGCCGATATCACTCCGCAAATCGCGCGTATTGACGCACACCGGCTGCCGATTGATGGCCCCCAACGCCTGTGCTACCTAGGACCGATCCTGCACACGCGCCCCGACAAATTCGCTGGCTCGCGCAACCCGCTACAGGTTGGCGCCGAACTTTATGGCCACGCAGGCATCGACGCCGATGCCGAAATCCAATCTCTAATGCTGGCCTTGCTTGAAACCATGGGCATTCAGGACGTCACGCTTGAGTTGTGCCACATGGGCATTTTTCGCGGCCTCAGCCGTGCTGCCGGATTAGACGCCGAAGCGGACCACCGGCTACTTGACGCGTTATTGCGCAAGGATCGTACCGAAGTCGATCAGGTGCTGGCAGTCTCGGAGGTGACGAGCGATATGGCGAGAATGTTTCGCGCACTGCTTGATTTGAATGGTGATGCCGGCGTGGTGGTGCAGGCGAAGGCGAAGTTGCAGCATGCGCCCGCATTGGTGATCGCTGCAGTCCAGGCGCTTGCGGAGCTGGTTGTCCAAATCGAGCAACGCTGCCCGCGCGCAACGATTCATGTGGATTTGGCTGAATTGCGCGGCTACCACTACCACACCGGGATTATGTTCGCGGCCTACACCGTCGGATTCGGGCGCGCGATCGCGTGGGGTGGGCGCTACGATAACGTCGGGGCCTATTTCGGGCGCGCGCGGCCTGCCACAGGGTTTAGCGCGGATATGAAACTGCTGGCCGCGATCAGCGCGCTGCCTTGCCCTGTGGGCAATCCGATTTTTGCGCCTGCGGGGTGCGCGCCCACCCTGCTTAGCGCGATCGAGTCCCTGCGCAACACCGGACGCGCGGTGATTCAGGCCTTGCCCGGCCAGGTCGGCGGTGCGCGTGAAGCCGGTTGTCAGCAGCAAATGTGGGAAGTCGCTGGGTGCTGGCAGCTCCAGGACCTATAGCGACGCGCTGCCCATGATGGTTCATCCCAATGTTCGAAAATTTATCGAGGAGGTGTCTTGAGTAAATCGGTAGTCGTGATCGGCGCCCAGTGGGGCGACGAAGGCAAAGGCAAAGTCGTCGACATGCTCACTGAGCGGGTGGCCGCCGTGGTGCGCTTTCAAGGCGGACACAACGCCGGCCATACGGTGGTGATCGACGGGGTAAAGACCGTGCTGCATCTCGTGCCGTCGGGCATTCTGCGCGCTGGGGTGCGATGTTTGATCGGCAATGGCGTGGTGGTGTCGCCGGCGGCACTCATGGAAGAAATCCGCATGCTGGAGTCCAAAGGCATTCCAGCGCGCGAGCGAATGCAAATCAGTCCAGCCGCCGCGCTCATTCTGCCCTACCATGCCGCGCTTGATCAGGCACGCGAGAAAGCGCGCGGCGCGCAGGCGCTTGGGACCACGGGCCGCGGCATTGGTCCGGCCTATGAAGACAAGGTCGCGCGGCGCGCGTTGAGAGTCGACGATCTGCGCTACCGTGAGCGCTTTGCGGCGAAACTGGGCGAGGTGCTCGATTATCACAATTTCGTGCTCGCGAATTACTACAAGGTCGACAAACTCGACTTCCAGCAGATTCTCGATGAGCAGATGCGTTTCGCGGAAGACATCTCGCCGATGATCGCGGATGTCGCCGAGATCATCTACCAAATCCAGACGGCAGGCGGGAACATCCTGTTCGAAGGCGCACAGGGCAGTCTGCTCGATATTGATCACGGGACTTATCCTTTCGTGACGTCATCGAATACCACGGCGGGTTATGCCGCCACCGGTTCCGGCGCAAGCCCGCGCTGTCTCGACTACATTCTGGGGATCACCAAGGCGTACACGACGCGCGTCGGCTCTGGACCATTTCCGACTGAACTTTTCGATGAGACAGGACAGCGCCTGGCGACCCGCGGTGACGAGTTTGGCGCCACGACTGGACGACCGCGCCGGTGCGGGTGGTTCGATGGTGTGGCGCTGCGTCGGTCACGCATGACCAACGGCATCTCGGGGCTGTGCGTCACCAAGCTTGATGTGCTCGACGGCATGGATGAGATTCGGCTCTGCGTCGGCTACCGTTCGCCGCAAGGCGAGCTGCAAGCATCCCCGATCGGTGCAGAAGCCATGGCCGCGGTGCAGCCGGTCTACGAAACGGTGCCTGGTTGGCATGAATCAACCGTCGGGATCACGGAGTATGCCAAGCTGCCGCTGAATGCGCGCCGCTACCTCGCGCGCATCTCGGAAATCGCAGAGACGCCGATCGATATGATTTCGACGGGACCCGATCGTGCGCATACGATTGTGCTCAAGCATCCATTCGAGTCATGAACGAGCGCGATCCGTTCGACTGGTGTCACGCCTGGCTGCAGGATGCCGAGCGCAGCGAGCCGGTCAATCCCGGCGCGATGTCGGTCGCGACCGTGGCTGGCGGGCGTCCCTCGGTGCGCATGGTGCTGCTGCGCGGTTTCGATACGCGCGGGTTCGTGTTCTATACCAATCTGGAAAGCCGCAAGGGCGACGAGCTTCGTGTGAACGCTCACGCGGCCTTATGCTTCTATTGGAAGTCGCTGGGAAGGCAGATAAGAGTGGAGGGTGTGACGGAACTGGTCAGCGACGCTGAAGCGGACACGTATTTTGAGAGCCGCCCCAGGGACTCCCAGATTGGCGCCTGGGCCTCGCAGCAATCGCATGAACTCGAATCGCGCGTCGTGCTGGAGCAAAGCGTCGCGAAGGTCGCGGCACGGTTTGGTGAGGGCGACGTCCCGCGTCCGCCGTTCTGGTCCGGTTATCGGGTGAGCCCCGAATTATTCGAGTTCTGGGAAGAACGCCCGTGTCGTTTGCACGATCGCACCTGTTACCGGCGCGACGGCGCACAATGGATAGTGACAAAACTCTATCCGTAACACAGACGCCATCACAGCGACTGGGATAAAAGGCGTACTCCGCATGAAGCAAGCAGACATTGGCGTGATTGGCCTCGCGGTGATGGGGCGCAATCTTGCACTCAACCTGGCCGACCATGGCTTTGTGGTCGCGGTGCATAACCGGACCCTCGCCAAAACTGAGCAGCTACTGGCGGCGCATCCCGAGAAGTCCCTGCTGAGTTGTCCAACTCTGCAGGTGTTCACGCAAGCCTTGCAACGCCCGCGCGTGTGTTTGTTGATGATCCAGGCGGGCGCTGCGGTCGATGCGCAGATTGAAGCACTACTCCCGCTACTTGAAGCCGGCGATACCATCATCGATGGTGGCAATTCTTTGTGGGAAGACTCGAATCGACGCCTCGGCTTTCTGCAGGCCCGCGGCATCCACTTCATCGGCATGGGCATCTCGGGTGGCGAAGAAGGCGCACGCCATGGCCCGTCGCTAATGCCGGGAGGATCGGCCGCTGCCTGGCCGCGAGTGCGCGCAATGTTTCAAGCCATCGCCGCCAAAGTAGACGGCGTGCCGTGTTGCGAGTGGATGGGCGACGGCGGCGCCGGACATTACGTGAAAATGGTCCACAACGGCATCGAATATGGCGACATGCAACTGATCGGCGAAGCCTATCAACTGTTGCGCGAGGGGGTGGGGCAGAGCGCGGACGAACTCACCCAGACATTCCGCACCTGGAATCAAGGTCCGCTCGCGTCGTATCTGATCGAAATCACGGCGGAAATTCTCGCCGTACGCAATCGCGATGGCGCGTTATTCATCGACGGCATTGTGGATAGCAGCGGCCAGAAAGGCACTGGCAAATGGACTGCCAGCAACGCGATCGAACTCGGTGTGCCGCTGACCTTGATCGCGGAGGCCGTGAGCAGCCGCTTTCTATCGTCGCTGAAATCCGAACGAGAAGTCGCAGCACGGATCCTCGCCAACGACGGGCTGCGCGCCAGCGAGCTGCCGGCGGCACCCTTGGTGGAAGCCATCCACGCGGCGCTGTACTGCTCGAAACTGGTGTCCTACGCGCAGGGCTTCATGCTGTTGCGTGCCGCCGCCACCCATTATGACTGGCAACTCGCATTTGGGGACATTGCGTTAGTGTGGCGTGGCGGGTGCATTATTCGCAGTCGTTTCCTCGATCAAATTAAGGCGGCTTATACGCGCAATCCAGCGCTCGATAATCTCCTGATCGACGAGTTTTTTGCGCACGAATTTGCGCGCTATGCGAGCGGCTGGCGCCGCGCCATCAGTTTTGGCATCGAGCGCGGCATTCCACTACCGGCGTTTAGTGCCGCGCTGTCATTCTTCGACGGTTATCGCTGTGCCCGCTTACCGGCGAACCTGCTCCAGGCGCAGCGCGATTACTTCGGGGCCCATACGTATCAAAGAGTCGACGCGCCCGCTGGCCGGCATTTCCATTTCGACTGGACCGGCACGCGCCAGGAGCACGCACTCGATGACTGAACCGTGCACCTATGTGATCTTCGGCGCGACCGGGAACCTCGCCTCGATCAAGCTGCTGCCCGCGTTGTATCACCTCGACCGCGCGCAACGCTTGAACAGTGACGTGCGCGTGCTGTGCTGCGGACGCTCGGATTACTCCCAGGCACAATGGCGTGCGGCGGTAAGCGGTTGGGTCAGCGAGAAAGCGCGGGGCGGTCTCGACCGAGCGGTATTCGAGCGTTTCGCGGCGCGCCTGCACTATTTTCGCGGTGACTTGCACGATCCGGCCATGTACCCCGCGCTCGAAGCGCAGCTGGCGGATTCGCCGACCACCAACGCCGCGTTTTACATGTCGGTCGGACCGGCCGAGTTTGGCCTCATCACGGAACGCCTTAGCCAGCACGGCATGCTGCGCGAGGATAGGGGTTGGCGCCGGGTTGTCGTGGAGAAGCCCTTCGGCCACGATCTGGTCAGCGCGCAGGACTTGCAACGCAAAATCAGTCGCCATGTCGAGGAGTCGCAAATTTACCGCATCGATCACTATCTCGGCAAAGCTACCGTGCAAAACGTGCTGGTATTTCGCTTTGCGAATCTGATGATGGAGCCGCTGTGGAATCGAAATTATATCGATCACGTTCAAATTACGCATGCGGAAACCTTGGGTGTGGGTACGCGTGGGGGGTTCTACGACAGCGCGGGCGCCTTGCGCGACATGATCCAGAGCCACCTTCTACAGATGCTGACCCTGGTGGCGATGGAGCCACCGGCGGCGATGGAAGCGGAGTCGTTGCGCGACGAAAAGGTGAAGGTGCTCAAGTCGGTGCGCGCGATAACGAAAGGCGCAGTGCATTCACAGGCGTTTCGTGCCCAGTACGCGGCGGGGGAGCTTGGCGGCGCGCGAGTCGCGGGCTATCGCGACGAAGAGAAAGTCGATGCGCGTAGCGTCACCGAAACCTATGCGGCACTCAAGGTCTATATCGATAACTGGCGCTGGCGCGGGGTGCCTTTTTATTTGCGCACCGGAAAAAGAATGGCCGAAGCGCGCTCGATGGTATCGATTTGTTTCAAGCACCCACCGTTACAATTCTTCCGCGGAACACATGTCGATCGGCTGCACTCGAATTGGGTGATCCTCGGCATTCAGCCCGAGGAATCCCTGCGCGTGGAGATTACGGCCAAGGAACCAGGGCTTGAGATGCGCACGCGACAACTGTCGCTCGATGCGCATTTCCGCGAGAGTCAGCACGAGAAGACCGATGCCTACGAAGATTTACTGCTCGATGTGATCCGCGGCGATCGCTCATTATTCCTGCGCTACGACGAAGTGGAATATGCCTGGCGGGTGATCGATCCCGTGCTGTCTGTCTGGGCCACCGAAACCGACTACATCCCAAGTTATGCCGCGGGGAGCTGGGGACCGCGTGAATCACGGCGTATCTTCGATCGCGAAGAGCATCGCTGGCGCCACACCCTGGAACCGCAGGACCCGGAAGAATAGTCGGGCGACTCGTGTCATCGATTCGATCGATGTCGCTGCACTGGCAAACCTTTGCTGACCTTGATGCGCTGAACGCCTGTGCTGCCGGGCACATCACGGACCTGGCCGCGCAGGGGATTGCGCGCGATCGGCGGTTCCGTATCGTGCTGGCCGGCGGTCGTACGCCGCAGGCGATATACACGCTGCTGCGTGGCACGCATACCGAGTGGTCGCGTTGGGAGATTTTTTTCAGCGACGAACGTTGCGTGGCGATTACCGACGCCGAACGCAATGCTCGCATGGCGCGCGAATGTCTGCTCGACCACGTGCCGGTGCCGGCCGCGCAGATTTTCGAGATCCCGGTCGAACTCGGTGCCGAGATGGCAGCGGTGCGTTACGGCGCACTGGTCGCGGCGCACACCCCATTCGACCTCGTCATCCTTGGCGTCGGGGAGGATGGCCATACGGCGAGTCTGTTTCCAGCGCAGCCACTTGACCCGCTCGCGTGGGCGGTTGCCGTGCATGGTGCTCCGAAACCCCCGAATCCCCGCGTTAGTCTCGGTGTTCGTGCGTTACGCGCGACCCGGCAAGTGCTCGTGCTCGCCCCCGGTGTGGGTAAGCAAGCGGCACTGCAAGCGTGGCGCGCAGGCGCGCGACTGCCGATCGCCACGGTGACTGAGGGATTATCTGGACTGGTGCTGGTTGACCGCGCGGCAAATATTGATTTTCTAAGCGTTAAGAAATAAACCGCGGCTTCCAGTTGGTGCCTTCGGTCTCATCCGGCGGCGCCACAAATGCGTTACCGCCACGCTTGGACAGCTCATCCCCGTAGGCGCGGAGTTCGAGTCGCGCGATCTGATTGCGATGCACTTCATCCGGACCGTCCGCGATACGAATGAGCCGCGCATTCGAGTAGGCGTAGGCTAGACCATACTCGGCGGATACCCCGGCCGCACCGAATGACTGGATCGCCCAGTCGATCACCTGGCAGGCCATGTTGGGCACAGCCACCTTGATCATGCCAATTTCCTTGAGTGCCGCCTTGTTGCCGACGGTATCCATCATGTGCGCCGCTTTCAGCGTGAGCAGTCGCGACTGGTCGATCATTATGCGCGCATTGGCGATACGTTCCTGGGTCACGGATTGTTCAGAAACCAGTTTGCCAAAGGCTTTGCGCGAGCGGGTACGGCGGCACATACGCTCCAGGGCACGTTCTGAGGAGCCGATCAGGCGCATGCAGTGGTGGATGCGACCCGGCCCCAGGCGACCCTGGGCAATTTCGAAACCGCGACCTTCGCCGAGCAAAATATTGCTGGCCGGCACACGTACGTTCTTGAAAATAACCTCCGGGTGACCATGCGGCGCGTCATCGAAGCCGAACACCGGATGCATGCGTTTAACCGTCACGCCGGGATAGGGCAGCGGCACGAGAATCATCGACTGCTGACGGTGGCGGTTCGCGTTGTCGGGATCAGACTTGCCCATCACGATCATGATTTTGCAGCGGGGGTCGAGCGCCCCAGAGGTATACCACTTGCGGCCATTAATCACGTAGTCGTCGCCGTCGCGCACAATCCGTGTTTCGACGTTGGTGGCATCCGACGAGGCGACTTCGATTTCAGTCATCGCGAACGACGAGCGGATTTCGCCGGCTAGCAGCGGCTGCAGCCATTGTTCTTTCTGCTCCGGCGTGCCGTAGCGCTCGAAGACTTCCATATTGCCGGTGTCAGGTGCCGAACAATTGAAGATCTCAGGTGCAAGAAATGAACGGCCCATTTCCTCGCAGATCGGCGCGTATTCAAGGTTTGAGAGGCCCGCACCGCGTTCGCTCTCGGGCAGGAACAGATTCCACAGCCCCAGAGATTTGGCCTTTTCCTTCAGCTTTTCCATCGTCGGGATCGGCTGCCAGCGGTCGCCTTCAGCAATCTCCTGCAACATCTTCTCCTCGTTCGGATAGACGTACTGCTCCATGAAACTGGCCACCTCTTTGACCAGGGTTTTGGTCTTGGCGCTGTAATCGAAATCCATCGAAAATCTCCTCGCTGACTGTGTCGTTAGGTTCGCTGCAAAAGGCTGGGGATCGTGCGGCACCGAACGGGGTCGGCGGCTTGGTTGAATCCTAGGCCTCTCCGGCCAATTTGGCAAAAGAGAGTCGGTGACCGGTGATGTTGGGGCGAGCGATACTGGGTGGCCATCGCGCACACATGACTATTCGCAGCACCTACCTTTATGCTCAAGTATCAGCAAGATTGATTGGACTAATGAGGTGACTGTTCCTAGGATGGAGCCCGTTGCTACTGGAGACCGCCATGGATTTTCAACCCAATGCTCGCATTCTCGATCTCACGCGGCGGATGCGCGAAATTGTCGATAACGACGTCATCGCGCTCGAGCCACAGTTCCTGACCGAAGGTTTCGATGCCGTTTACGAGGCGCTTCAGGGGGTCCGTAAGAAGATCAAAGCGGCTGGACTGTGGGCGCCAAATCATCCGCCGGAGTATGGCGGCATGGGGCTCGCGCTCGTCGACCACGGGCTGGTGTCTGAAGTACTCGGTCGCAGCCCACTCGGGCATTACAGCTTCGGCTGCAATGCGCCGGATGCGGGCAACATTGAAACCCTGCACCTGTTTGGCAATCCGCAGCAGAAGGCCGAATGGCTGCCGCGCATCGTAGGCGGCGAACGCAGCGCGTTTGTGATGACTGAGCGCGACAATTCGGGCGCTAATCCAATTTTTCTCTCGACCACGGCCGTGCGCGAGGGCGACGAGTGGGTAATAAACGGCAAAAAATGGTTTATTACCGGCGCGCAAGGCGCGGTGGTCAATCTGGTCATGGTCTCTACCGACCCCAAGGCGGGGCCGCACAGCCGCCAAAGCATCATCATTGTGCCGTCCAATACGCCCGGCTATTCGATCGATAAGGCCACTCCCATCATGGGCCACGCCAATGGCGGCCCGTATGGCCATTGCGAAGTGAGCTTCACCGAATGTCGTGTCCCGTATCACAACCTGCTCGGCAGGGAAGGCGAAGGCTTTCGTATGGCGCAGGCTCGCCTCGGACCGGGGCGCATCCATCACTGCATGCGCTGGCTCGGGATTTGCGCGCGCTCACTCGAGCTGATGACCCAACGCGCCGCCACGCGCGTGATCGGCGAGGGCGATCGACGTCTGGCCGACAGTGACATCATCAAGACCTGGATCGCCGAATGTGCGGCCGAGATTCGCGCTGCGCGTTTGATGACGCTGTTCACCGCCTGGCGCATCGAACAGGTCGGCACCAAGGAAGCCCGCAACGATATCAGCATGATCAAATACCACGTCGCAGAGGTTTTGATGAAAGTCGTTGATCGCGCGATGCAAGTGCACGGCGCACTCGGCATCACCGACTACACGCCTTTATCCTTCTTCTACCGCGAAGATCGCGGCTCGCGCATCTACGACGGTCCGGACGAGGTCCACAAACTGTCCGTGGCGCGCCGGATCATCGAACGTGGCGGCCGGATCGACTGAGGCAAATCCCCTGTCACGCAATCACTTTGATCTGGACGGCAAGGTAGCGCTGGTGGCGGGCGGTAGCCGTGGTATCGGTGAAGCCATCGCGCGCATCCTGGCTGAATACGGCGCGCACGTCATCGTCACCAGCCGCAAGGTGGAAGGCTGTAGAGTGGTGGCCGATTCAATCGTCGCGGCGGGTGGCAAGGCCGAGGCCTACGCCTGCCACCTCGGTGACATGGCGCAGATTGAGCAGGTGTATAAGCACGTCGATGAAGCCCATGGCCGCCTCGATATTCTGGTCAACAACGGGGTTGCGAACCCCTACTACGGCCATGTGCTGGATACCCCGGTTTCGGCCTTCGAGAAAACCCTTGAGGTTAATCTGCGCGGATATTTTTATATGTCGGTGAACGCCGCCAAACGGATGCGAGAAACCGGCGGCGGCGCGATCGTGAATGTCGCTTCGGCGAACGGCATTACGCCGGGCGATAAGCAGGCGGTGTACTCGATTACGAAGGCGGGCATTCTCAACATGACCCGTGCGTTTGCCAATGAATGCGGCGAGTTCAATATCCGTGTGAATGCGCTGATCCCTGGCGTTACTAAAACCAAGTTCGCGCAGGCGCTGCATGATGACGAAGATTTTCTCGCACCGGCGCGTGCGCGCACGCCGCTCAAGCGATCGGCAGAACCCTCGGAAATGGCGGGTGCTGTGCTCTACCTAGTGTCCGGGGCATCGTCCTACACCACCGGCAGCTTTGTGACTGTGGACGGCGGATATCTGGCCTAACGTATGGCGCCCGTCGCTGCGGGTTTCAGCCGCGATTCCTATATACAATACGGGGATAGGCAAAACATCCCGGGTTGAACCGCTTTATGAGTCTGCTAGTCAATCGCCGCGACGTCGAATTCTTACTCTACGAGGTTCTGCATATTGAGGATCTCACGCGTTGCGCCCGCTTCGCTGGGCAGGACCGCGCCGTCTATGACGCCACACTCGATGCCGCAGAGGCGATCGCGACCGACAAATTTGCGACGCATGCCGCCAAGGTAGATACAGAAGAGCCAACTTTTGACGGTGAGCGCGTCCATCTGATCCCCGAAATGAAAGAGGCGTTAGACGCCTATGTCGAGGCCGGTTTTATGGGCGCCTCGTTCGACAGCGACATCGGCGGCATGCAGTTGCCGTGGACGATAGCCCAGTGCTGTGCGCTGTATTTCTGTGCGGCGAATATTTCGACCACCGCCTATCCCTTCATCACGATCGCCGCCGCTAACCTGCTGAGCTATTTCGGATCTGCGGAGCACAAGAAAAAATATCTCGCTGCGCTGGTCAGCGGCCGCTTCTACGGCACGATGTGTTTGTCCGAGCCGCAGGCAGGATCATCCCTGGCCGATATCCGCACGCGCGCAGTGCCGCAGCCTGCAGGGCATTATCTGATCACGGGCAACAAGATGTGGACCTCGGCGGCCGAACACAATCTGTCCGAGAATATCCTCCACATGGTGCTCGCCAAGATTCCGGGCGGCCCACCAGGCGTCAAAGGGATCTCGCTGTTCCTGGTGCCGAAGTTTATGGTCAATGACGACGGCTCGCTTGGGGCACGGAATGACGCCTACATCACCGGGCTCAATCATAAAATGGGCTACCGCGGCACGGTCAACACCGTGTTCAATCTGGGCGATCACGGCCAGTGTATCGGGTACCTGATTGGCGAAGCGCACCAGGGCCTGAACTACATGTTTCACATGATGAACGAGGCGCGGGTCGGGGTTGGCCTCGGTGGCGTGGCGTTGGGCTACACCGGTTATCTGTATGCTTTGAAGTATGCGCGGGAACGCCCGCAAGGGCGCCTGCCGGAGAACAAAGATCCGGCGAGTCCGCAGGTTCCCATCATCCAGCATGCGGATATCCGTCGCCTGTTGCTCGCGCAGAAGGCCGCCGTGGAAGGCGGGCTTGCGCTGGTCCTCTACTGTGCTCACCTGCTCGATCTACAGCGCACGAGTCTGGCGGCGGCAGAACTCGAACGGGTCGGGCTGCTGCTCGATCTACTCACGCCGATTGCCAAGTCCTGGCCCGGTGAATTTTGTCTGGAGGCGAACAAGCATGCGATCCAGATTCATGGTGGCGCCGGCTATACCCGCGACTATCCCGTGGAACGATTTTATCGCGATAACCGTCTGAACCCGATTCACGAAGGTGCGCATGGGATTCATGGCATCGATCTCCTTGGGCGCAAAGTAGCGATGCGCGATGGCGCGGCGCTGAAGGCCTTGCAGGCTGAAATCTCACGCACACTGGAGGATGCGGCCGCGCACGCCGCGCTTGGCGAGTTCCGCACCTTGCTCAGCACTGTGTTCCAGCAACTGCTGGGAGCGACCGTGGCCATTGGCGGTTTACGGGAACGCGGCGAAGGGACGCGCGCGCTGGCGAATGCCGGGATTTATCTGGATACCTTCGGGCATGTCGTGATTGCTTGGCTGTGGCTGCGCCAGGCAGTCATCGCCGCTGCCGCGATCCCCGGCGCGAGTGCCGTCGAGGGCGCCTTCTATCGCGGCAAGCTACAGGCCTGCCAGTACTTTTATCGTTACGAGCTTGCCACCGTGCCCGAGCGCCTGACCTTGCTTGCGGCAGGCGATGAGACCTGTCTCGCCATGGCGGACGAGTGGTTTTGAGGAGCGAACCATGAATATGATCGACTACGAGGCGGAACGCGCGCGCTATCGTTGGCAACCACCGGCGCGCTTTAATTTTGCACGCGATGTCATCGACGTTCACGGTGAGCGGGATCCGCACAAGCTTGCGATGCTGTGGATCGATGATCACGGCAGCGAACGCCGGATCACCTATCGTGAAATGAGTACGCGCTCACGGCGGCTCTGCAATGTGCTGGCTGCCGCAGGCATCCAACGTGGCGATACCGTCATCGTGATGCTGCCGCGACTGGTGGCCTGGTGGGAGGTCGTCACTGCATGTCTGCGGATGGGCGTTATCGTGTCACCCGGGACGGGTCAGCTCGCGCCGAAAGATCTCGCCTACCGTATTGAAGCCGCGCAGGCCACCGTGTTTATTACCGAACACAAGCACGTCGCGAAACTCGACGCGATAGCCGAGGTCGCGGCGCGCTTGAAACTCCGGCTGTGTGTCGACGGCGCACCCTCGGGCTGGGTGAATTACGAAACTGCCGTGGCGGATGCCGCAGAGGTCTTTGAGGCGGCGGACACCGCGCCCGATGACGATGCGCTGTGCTATTTCACCTCGGGCACGACTGGCTATCCGAAAATGGCGATCCAGACGCAAGGTTATGGCCTCGCGCATCACATCACCGGTCATTACTGGCTCGATCTCACGCCAGAAGATCTGCACTGGAATCTAAGCGATACCGGGTGGGCGAAGGCCGCCTGGAGTAGCTATTTTGGGCCTTGGAATTGCGGCGCCACGTTGTTCATCCACCACAGCGAGACCTTCGATCCGCAACGTACCCTGGAGATCCTGGCGCAATATCCGATCACGACTTTCTGCGGCGCGCCGACGATCTATCGCATGCTCGTGTTGCAGGATTTGAGTGCGTATCAGTTTCCGCATCTGCGGCATGTGGTGGGTGCCGGTGAGCCGCTCAACCCGGAAGTCATCGAAACCTGGCAAGCCGCCACCGGTTTGACCATTCGCGATGGTTATGGCCAGACCGAATCAGTGCTGCTGTGCGCGAGCTTTCCGTGTCTCACGCCGCGCTTTGGTTCGATGGGCAAACCCTCCCCCGGCATCGATCTCGCGGTGATTGATGACGATGGCAAGCCCATGCCGCCTGCTCGCGAAGGCGACGTGGCCGTGCGCGTGGAACCGACTTGGCCGCCGGGGCTATTCAAAGAATACCGTGGTGACGAGGAGCGCACGCGCAAGTGCTTTCGCCATGGCTGGTACCTCACTGGCGACCGCGCGTATGTCGATGCCGACGGCTACTTTTGGTTTGTTGGCCGTGCGGATGACGTGATCAATTCGGCGGGCTACCGCATCGGGCCGTTCGAGGTCGAGAGTGCGCTGCTCGAACATCCGGCAGTGGCGGAATCCGCAGTGGTCTCGAGCCCCGATGAAATGCGCGGTGAAGTGGTCAAGGCCTTCGTGGTTTTGAAGCCTGGCTATGTTGGCAGCGCGGCGCTTGGGAAAGCCTTGCAGGAACATGTGAAGGCGGTGACCGCGCCCTACAAATATCCGCGCAAGATAGAGTTCGTGAATGAGCTGCCGAAGACCGTAAGCGGCAAGATTCGCCGAATCGAATTGCGCGAACGAGAATGGAACCAGCAGTAGTTTGAGCACTTCCGAGGCTGCACGCACAGAGATTCGCGCGCAGCGCATCGCACTGATCACACTGGTGATCAGCTCCTTCGCGCTGCCGCTGATGTTGTCGGCCGTCAATGTCGCGCTGCCATCAGTGGCGCGAGCACTGCGCATGGATGCAGTCCAGTTGAGCTGGGTGCAACTCGCGTTTCTCACGACCAGTGCCGCTACCGTGCTGGCGTTCGGTCGCCTAGCGGATCTGGTCGGGCGCAAACGGATCTACACGCTCGGCACGGTCGCGCTAATGATCTCCTCGGTGCTTGCCGCGAGTGCGCGCAATGCGGACATGCTGCTCATTTTCCGCGGGCTGCAGGGTGCGAGTGCGGCCATGATCTATGCCACCCAGATTGCGATTTTGACGTCGATATATCCCCCGCAGCAGCGCGGACAAGCGATCGGCATGCTGGTTTCCGCCGTGTATTTCGGGCTGACTTGCGGGCCGCTGTTAGGCGGCTGGCTGATTGAATATTTCAACTGGCGCGCGGCATTCGTGGCCCATTTGCCGCTGACAATCCTCGTGCTGCTGTGTGGGATCCCGCGCATCCGCGGGGAATGGAAGGCGGATAAACCTGGCAGGTTCGATCTGCCGGGCGCGTCGCTCTACGGCGGATCGATCGTGTGTTTGATGTGGGGTGGGACCCACCTGCCGCATTTAAGCGGGCTTCTCGGCATGCTGGCAGGCGCGTTCGGCATCGCGAGCTTCTTTCGCCATCAGCACGGGCGCAAGGATCCGATATTCGATGTGAGCCTGTTCTACAGCAATCGAGTGTTTGCGTTGTCGTCGCTGGCCTCCTTGTTGATGTATGCCACGACCTATTCGACGCTCGTGTTGGTAAGCTTGTACCTGCAATATCTGAAGGGACTGTCGCCAACCCAAACCGGCCTCGTCATGCTGGCTCAGCCGTTGATGTCAGCGCTGTTGTCGCCAGTGGCCGGACGCTTATCGGATCGGGTCGAGCCACGGGTGATCGCAACCTTAGGGGTGGCAACCACCGCGCTAGGGCTTTTTATGCTGTCGTGGTTGAAACCCCTGTCGCCGCTTGCCTATGTGACAGCGTGCCTGGTCACGACCGGCATCGGCTTTAGCTTGTTTTCGTCGCCCAATGTGAACGCGATTATGAGCGGCGTCGACACACGGCTGTATGGCACAGCGGGTGCGGTTGTCGCCACCATGCGAGTGCTTGGCCAGCTCTGCAGCATGGGGTTGGTGGCGGCAGCCTTCGCGCTCACCATGGGACGGGTCGAGATCACGCCTGCGATTTATCCGCAATTGGCGCGCGCGCTGCAGTTGAGCTTCGTGATAGCGACGGGACTATGTGTTCCCGCAATCCTCTGCTCGCTGGCGCGCGGACGGATGCGGTAGCTCGGCTTTCAGCGCGCTGAAAGCTTTAAGACAAAGGCGCGCGATAATCGGCGGGGCATGGGGTTCGCTCCCGCTGGCAAGTCTCGCGCTTGGGCGCATGGTACGATGCAGCAGACCCGCGACAAATTCATTTGCGCCGGTCAACCCCGATGCCTACGCTCCCGACGAGGAATTCCGATGCCCTACATGATTAAGACCATCGATAAACCGGATTCGCTCGCGAAACGCAACGAACTCCGTCCCGCGCACATCGTTTATCTGGATAGCCAAGCGCACCATATCCTCGCTGCGGGTGCCTTGCTCAATGATGACGGCAGCGGCGGCCACGGTGGACTGATCCTAGTGAGCTGCGATAATCGGCGTGAGGCGGAGGAGTTCATCAACAATGATCCGTTCACTAAAGGCGGCTTGTTCGAAGCGATCGAGGTTACGCGCTGGCGCAAGGCCTACTTCGACTTCAAACGGTTGGTGTAGCCGGAGGGTTTAGGTCAAGACTAAGTCTGGGTCGCTGACAGCCACAAGACTAAAAATCCGAACGAGCGGGGAAGGCGCGTGCAGTTTGCACCGCAATCGCAGGGGGGAGGGACCTGCCGGCGTCGAAAACAATCCAAATTGCGTGCGAAATAGGAAATAATTCGCGCGACGGTGCGCGCCCGCATGAGGGGGATCAGGCGCGCACCCTAAAAATCCGCGAGTGACGGCCACGTGTTCTCAAGCGCGGGGCTACCCAGCGTGAGGTCGAGCCTCCCGCGTCACTGAATGCGAATGGCCCTCGATCGTTTAACCGGAAGCTGCAAACGGCAGAAAAAGTAGGTAATCCGTGGAATCAAAAGACTTAACAGTACGCGAAACGCGTGGCCAAGCGATCGCTAACTGGTTGATGGATCGCAAATGGATCTCGTTCCTGATCATCTGTGTGCCGACCATCATGCTCGCCATGCATATCTCAAAAATTGAGGTCTACTCGCGGTTCGCGGATTTGCTGCCTGAAAAGCACGAGTACATCCAGAACTATAACCGTATGAAGCAGACTTTCGGTGGCGCTAATGTGGTGTCCATGGCGCTCGAAACGACTGATCCGAAAAAGGATATCTTCACGCTAGGGACGCTGAAGAAAATAAAAATGCTGACGGAACAGGTCGATCTGATCACGGGGGTCAACCACTACCAGGTGGCAAGCATCGCGCACCCGAAGATCCGCCGGGTCCTGACCACCGCTGGGGGCTTGATCAAATCCGAACCGGTGTTGCCTAAAGATCTGCCTCAGGACGAAGCCGGTCTCAAGCAATTGCGTGAAGAGTCGTTCAATAACGACATCGTCTACGGCACTTACGTGTCAACTGACGGCCGATCGGCGCTGATTCTTGCGGGTTTCGACGAAGAACGTCTCAACTACACGGAAATTCATACGCGCCTGATCGAATTGAAGAATGAGGTTGAGAAGGATGGCGAGACGAAGCTCTTCATCGCCGGCGAGCCCATGCTCAAGGGCTGGATCTACTTCTACTCCAAAGAACTGAAGGTCATTTTCGGGGTGACCGGTGCAGTCATGATTGCGCTGCTCTGGTTCCATTTTGGTTCCTTGGTCGGTGTGCTCGTCCCCGCCATCGGCACTTTCCTGTCGGCAGTCTGGGGGCTCGGCTTTGTGGGCTGGATGGGGTTCAATCTGGACCCGCTGATTCTGGTGGTGCCGATCCTGATTTCGGCCAGAACGGCCAGCCACTGCGTGCAGCTGATGGAGCGCTACTACGATGAAATCAGGCTAGGGCACCAGAAAGAGACTGCCGTGCGAGTCGCGATGGGGGAGCTGCTGCTACCGGCAACCTTGGGGATTCTAGCGGACGCCTTCGCGTTGCTGGTGTTGACCGTCTCGTCAATGCCGATGATTTCGAAGCTCGGTTACTACTGCGCATTCTGGGGGGCTAGCAATCTGGTGACGGTGGCCGTGTTCGTGCCGCTGATTATGTCGCTGCTGCCAGCCCCCACCGTGACGCGGCAAGAGGAACACAAGCATCTGCCATCACGCTTGATGCATAACCTCGGGGTATTTTTAGTAGGGCCGAAAGCGACCACCGTGGTCATGGGCGGCGCGCTGGCATTGACTGCGTGGGCCTTCTATTTTGGTTGGACCGTGCAGATTGGCGAGAGCAAACCTGGCTCGCCGATCTTGTTCCCGGAATCCGATTACAACATCGCAGCCGCGCACATCGCCGACAGTTTCGCCGGCGCGAACCAGTTCAGTATCTATTTCGAAGGTGACAAGGCGCACCGCATGAAGGATCCCAAGGTGGT
>JAYTEX010000090.1:0-14243 GCA_043734785.1 Pseudomonadota bacterium
TCGCAATGGGCTCGAAAAAGCCGACCATGATTTTGCCGGCCTCTTCGCGGATATAGGCACTGTTGCCGGGATCTCGCAGGATCGGCAACCGGTTATGTACCCCTCTGATTGACTCCGAGATCAAGTAGTAATGTTCGGCGGCCTGCAACGGCACGTTCACGCCGGCCAGGCGTGCGACTTCGCGTGCCCACATGCCCGCGCAGTTGACCACGATCTCAGCGGTGATGTCGCCCTGGTCGGTCTGCACCCCGGTGACACGCCCGCCGGCTTGTGTCACCCCAAGGACCTTGGTGTGTTCGAAGATCTGGGCACCGCCCATGCGGGCACCCTTGGCCAGCGCCTGCGTTACATCGGCGGGGTTCACGCGGCCATCATTTGGAAAGTGAAACGCCGCAATGACATCCGATACCTCCGCCAGCGGCCACATGGCCTTGACCTCCGCCAGCGAAATCTCGTGACTCTCCACCTCGAAACACCGCGCCAGCGCGCATCCGCGGCGCATCTCGAAGGCCTTATCGGCGGTCATCGCGAGCTGAATCGATCCACAATCGATCATTCCCGTGGCCTGACCGGTCTCGGCTTCGAGCTTGCGATAAAGATCCTGCGTGTACTTGGCGAGCTTGGTCTGCGCTTCGGTATCGCGCAGGGTGGTCAGGAGACCCGCCGCATGCCAGGTCGTGCCGCACGTCAGCTGTTTGCGCTCAAGCAGCACCACGTCTTGCCAGCCAAGTTTGGTCAGGTGGTAGGCTATCGAACACCCGATTACGCCCCCGCCGATGATGACGACACGTGCACTGCCGGGAAAAGGTTTGGATGACAAGCGAGGCGCTCCGCAGAACAGACATTGGTGAGAATTATGGCACCTGGAGCGGCCCTCCAGCGACTGCCGCGGTAGCCGGCGCCCGCTCGCGGACGATACTATCCGGGCTAACCGCACGTCCACGCGCCAGCGGCTGCGGTTTCGTGAATCCACCCACAGCGGAGCATACTCATGAACGAAGTATTCGTGGCCGGCGTCAGCATGACGCCGTTTGGCAAACATCTGGACAAAACGTTGAAAGCCCTGACCGCAGAGGCCCTCACCGCCGTGTTGGAGGATGCCGGTTGCACGTCACGCGAGGTGGAAGCCGCCTTTTTCGGCAATTGCGTACAGGGGCACATGGAAGGACAGGACATGGTGCGCGGCGAGATTGCGCTGCGTGCGTGCGGACTGGAGCGTATCCCCGTGGTGAATGTCGAGAACGCCTGCGCGACGGCCAGCACCGCTTTCCACTTGGCGGTCAATTATGTCAAAGCGGGTGCGGCCGATATCGTACTCGCCATCGGGGTGGAGAAAATGTATTCCACCGACAAGGCGCGCATGTTCAGCGCCTTTGACGGTGCCTGGGATGTGCATTCGGTTGACACCAATCGCGATACGTTGATCAGCATGGGTGATGGTGTGGCAGTCCCACCGGGGACCACGTCTGAGCGTCCCTATAGCGTGTTCATGGACGTCTATGCCGGCTTCTCTCGCCTGCACATGAAAACCTTCGGCACCACGCAGCGGCAGATTGCCGCGGTCGCGGCCAAGAATCATCAACACTCCACGCACAATCCGTTGTCGCAGTACCAGCGACCCTTTACCGTGGATGAAGTGCTCGCCGCACAACCGATCATCTATCCGTTGACCATTCCGATGTGTTCGCCCATCAGCGATGGCGCGGCGGCGGCGATCGTCTGCAATGCCGCGGGCTTGAAACGCCTGAACGTCGCACACAATCGCGCCAAGCGGGTGCTGGCCACTGTTCTGCAGACGGGCAGCCAACGCGCACCAGACCATTACGCACTCCACGCGACGCGCCTCGCCTCTGATAAGGCCTATGCGCAGGCGGGCCTGGGGCCACGTGACATATCGCTCGCCGAAGTCCATGACGCCACCGCCATGGGCGAGATCATTGAAGTGGAAGCACTCCAGCTCTGCGAGCTAGGCGAGTGCGGGCCGGGGGCCGAGCGTGGCGAATTCAGCATTGGGGGTCGGATCCCGGTCAACCCATCGGGAGGGTTGGAATCCAAAGGGCATCCGATCGGGGCAACGGGCCTCGGGCAGATCTATGAGCTGGTGACCCAACTACGTGGAGAGGCCGGTGCGCGCCAGGTAGACCGCGCGCGGGTGGCCATTGCGCAGAATGGTGGGGGCATCGTCGGCGTGGAGGAAGCGGTCGTGGCGGTAACGATTCTTGGCGGCTAGCGGGTTTGGTTCAGATCCACGTATCTGAAGGGCAGCATGGATCCCGGATAAGCGCTGAGCGCTTTCCGGGATAACGGCTAGAGAGATTTGGAATCAGGTCCCTAAGCGACGAATCGCCGCTTCGGTGCAGTACTGATCGAACATCGCTTCGTCGTTCACGCGCATCGTGTAACCACCGCCGACCGCCTTCACCTGTTCGAGGCGAGTCATGCGGTTGCTCTGCACATCATGCGCGTGCACATTGCACCAGGACCAGTATGGCTGTTTGCCGTCATAGTCTTCCACCCGCTTACCGCCGTTTTCATACAGCGAATAGCAGCCATCGAAAGATTTGAACGGCTCGCCGCGACGGTCGTAGGTCACCATATTGACTGGCAGTAGTGTGCGCGAATCGAACCACACCCGTTTCTTCGCGATAGGCGCGCGCGGATAGCCCGTCGGCTCTGCTTCGACCACGATCGTTTCCGGAATCAACTCCACTTTGGTATCCCAGAACGTGATGCCCTTCGGCCCGCCATGCGTGGTGCCTTCCCAATTCTCATGCTCGCTGTGCCAGTTCTGGGACAGTCCCGACAGAAACGGGCCACGCCCGATGATCTTGTAGTTGCCCCAGGTCAGATAAGGATCCCCGGCAGTCCAGGCATCCGAGAGATAGAGGGTGGTGCCGGGGATAAGCGGTTCGAAGCGTTGACTCGACGGGAAGCGGCGCACCCGTTTGAACGCTGGTAGGAACCCCATGAGTTCGGGGAACTTGGTCTGATCGTATTCCCAGATATTGAGAAACGACGTGCCCTTTGCATCGTTCGGGTAGGTGAAGAATACCGACTGGTAACGGAGTTTGTCTTCAGACCCGGGCAGATAGGGCTTGGGATCGATGCTCACGCGGCCGACGGCCGCATATTCGCACCAGCAGACTTCGTAATGGTGGGACTGTTCGCCATCGGCGCCGATCTCGTAGTCCTTGATCGCATAGAAGGAGATGTCGTGTCTGCCCCAGGACAGGGTGATCGGGATGAATACCTCTGCGCCCGTGGTTGGCTCTGGAAACGGATTGCCGCCAATCCAGGGTTTGCCTTCCTTGGTGTAGATGTTGCCGATGGGGTCGAGCATCGCCTGACCCTTGTTGCGCAAGGTCGCTTGGATGTAATCGATGGGGCTCAAGCGCGTCATGTCCTTGACCGATTCCACCAGTTCCAGTTTGCGTCCCATCTGCGTGATCTGGGTGTAGCGGATCGGATCGAGCAAATCCTGCACGAGGTCGACGTTGTTGACATCAATCGTGTCGCCGGGCTTCAACTTGCCTTTGGTGTACATCTCTATCGAGAGCAGTTCGTCCGGGTAAGCCTTTTCGAAGGTGCCGTTTTGCGCCACTGCATCCCACACGCTACCGAACACACCGGCGCCCAGGATGCCTTGCGCTGTCTGCTTCATGAAATGGCGTCGGCTGTAGTTGAAGTCGTACTTGCGAATATGCATTTGATATCTCCGCTTTCTTCCAATTAGACGCAAAGCGCCTGGAAACGTTCTTGATAGCTGCTGCGTGTCCAGATCACGTCCGATAAAGACCAACCTGCAGCTCTCGTGTGTATCTAACCATTCCGACAACCATTGTAGTGAGTAGGACTGGTTCTGCGCGGCGTGCACGATGACGGGCCTACCGCCTTTCTCGGATGCGCGGTGAAGACATTAATTAGTCGTCCCTGAAAAAGTCGCTTCAATCGCCGCCAAAGCGCATGCGGGCAGCGTGTTCAAGGTAGGTTGGGGTGAGCGCCGCGAACCCCAACATCCATTATCCGCCGAGTGACCCCCTGTGTCAGGCGAGTCGTCGCGAATCCGAGTATCCGCGCGAGCTGGTCTACTCACTGTTGGGCTTCGCAAGCTCACCCCAACCTACCCGATCGGGTCAAGCTCACCCCAACAACCCGATCGGGTTTCGTATCCTGTGCGCGATTTTGCAAGCTTTCGCTCGGCTCGTCCCACCAATCTTGCAAAATCATCTCGCCACAATGCGAGCAGTTCCCTATTTCCACCGCGCAGAATGCTTTTTTTCAGGGACGATTAATTGACCGCGCGATCGGTATTCGCCCAGAACTTCTTGCGGATTTCGGTCTTCAACACCTTGCCGACCGGCGAGCGCGGTAGATCCGGCCAGAACTCCACGTGTTTGGGCGCCTTCACGCTACCGAGACGCTGCTTCGCGAAGTCCACGATTTCCGCTTCGCTCGCCGTCTTATTCGGACGCAGCAGCACAATCGCGGTGACGGCTTCACCCCATTTCGGATCCGGGATCCCGATTACCGCGCAATTCTCCACGGCGGGATGACCATTGATCGCCGCCTCCACTTCCGCCGAGAACACATTAAATCCGCCCGTGATGATCATGTCTTTCTTGCGGTCGACAATGTAGACATAGCCCTCTTCGTCCCAGTAGGCGATGTCGCCAGTATGGTGCCAACCGCCGTGATGCGCTTCCGCCGTGCCTTGCGGATTATGGTAGTAGCACGGCGCGACGAGATCGCCGCGCACCACCACTTCGCCACGCTCGCCGCGCGCTACGAGCCGGCCGGATTCATCCATGATGCCCATCAAACTCAGCGAGCACGGCTTACCGCAACTCTTGAGGCGGTGACGCAAGCTCGGCTCTCGCACCGCGGCAGCAAGTTCCTCAGGTGGCAGGTAGGTGATGAGCATCGGCGCTTCCACCTGGCCATAGCATTGACACATGCAGGGCCCGAACAGCTCGACGGCTTCGGCGAGCTTATCCGGTGCCACCGGCGAGGCTGCGATCAAGAAGTGCGTCAGCGATGCGTAATTGAATTCGCGCACACGCGGGTGCGCGAGCATGGCATACAGCACGGTCGGCGGCAGAAACAGGTGCGTGACCTGGTAGCGTTCGATCGCCCCCATGATCTCCAGCGGTTCGATCTTGTCGAGGATCACGTTGGTCGGGCATTGTGGCGTCAGCATGAAGGTTAGGATCCCTGCCGCGTGCGTCATCGGTGCCACGCACAGATGAACAGGCGGGCGCGGCCCTGCGGGCATCGTGATGTTGGTTTCTGCGATCAGTGTGGACCAGGTCAGGTTATCCCATAGAATGCCTTTGGAGCGACCGGTCGTGCCGCCCGTGCCCAGGATCGTGGCCATGCGGTGAGTATCGTACGGAATATCGGTGATCTCGCGCTGCGAGGTGCTCGCGATGAACGTTTGCAAGGAGGTCTTATCCCCTTCGGGACCGTCAATACAGACCACGTGCTTCAACGTTGGCACCGTTGCCCGCACTTCACGCACGTGGCCGGCGAAGCTGCTGTGATAGAAGAGCCATTCGCATTCGGTCAGATTCATGAAATCGATGTTCGCATCCAATGCATTGCGCGCATTGATCGGCACCCACGTGGCATTGGCGCGGAAGCTAGCCAGCACACAGGCGAAGGCCTGGACATCGTTCGGCGAGTACACCGCGACGCGTGCCATTGCGCAGACGCCACGTTGCTCCATGCCACAGGCAATACGCAGCGAATAGGCCTGTAATTCACGATACGTATAGGATCGCTCGCCCCCCACCACGGCCACGCGATCGGGCGTTTGCAGCACCGCCTTATCAAAATAATCGATCACTCTCACCTAGCGTCCCTCAGTGTTCCAACACCAAACTTTTTTAACCAGACGCTAGCCACCAGGGCATGACACGCGTTGACGCAAGGCCGCGAAGCGCGCCGTGAAATCAGCGTTCGGCGCCGGCAGTCGCTTATCCACGGTCAAAACCAGTTCGCAGGCGGCCTCCGGACGCGTGGAGCTGGCGCGAATATCGATCCTGCTCAGCATGCCTTCCCACCAGACATCCTGCTTGGGCGGCACTTTCTCAGTGATGATACGCCAAGCATTGTCTGCTTCTATCAGGCGCTTGGTCTGGTGCGCGGCGCGTGCCAGCATGCGGTACGCATCGCCGGCGCGGGGATAGGCTTTGATCAGAGCTTGAGCGGCCTTGTAGGCTGCCTCGCCCTGACCCAGCGTCATCAAATCGTCGATTTTCTGGAGTCGAAAACGCCGTTCCATCTCGGGTTGATTCCTGAGCTGGGGCTCGAGGGCTTCCGCCAGCGCGAGCCGCAGGCTGAGGTCTTTTAGTTTACGCAAGAACGGATAGATCTGTTCCAACTGCCAGCTTTGCGCCGGGTTGGTCCCGCGGGCCTGAATATCCGCCAACAGTCGTTCTGGTTGCCCCATCCGTTCGTAGATCTTGAGCCTGCTCCAAAAATAGGACCGCTTGATAGAGATCCCGGCGCTAGCGGTTTTTTGCTCTGCGAGTTCAAGGCGCTTGAGCAAACCCTCCGGGTTGGGATCAGTCACGGCGAGCAATTGGAAAAAGAAGGCCTGGTTCTGTGGTGGCTTCTTTTCTTCCGCCGCTAAATCCTCCCAGGCCGACATGGCCTGCCCCGCAAGTGTTTCGAGGCCAGAGCCCGTCTGCGCCGCTTGCGCGAAATCCTTGGCGATCACATAGAAACGCGTGGTCGCCACCCCGCCGGCAAACTTTCCGGTGGCTTTCACACTTTTCAGATAGCGCAGCGCGGCGCCAGATTCACCGCTCTGCTGCGCCAAAATCAAACGCGCGCCGTCGGCATCGGCATCACTCGGACTCTGCGCGACGAAACGCTTGGCCGCCGTAGTGAGCGCCATGCGACTCGCGTTATTGGTCTGCACTTCGGCATTGCGCGCGCGCGCGATATACGCGAGCTTGGTCGCCGCCTGTTGCACCGCCGGTTCGACGCCAGAACGAAGGAGTCGCTCGGCCTCCCGCGCGGCATCTTCGTTGATATCGCTCTTCAACAAGGCCACCGCGTAGCGATAACGGAAGCGATCGAAGTTCATGCCAGGTGCACGCAGGTCCTGCTGAAAGAACGCCCGATATTTCTGGATTGCGGTAAACCACTGCTGATTATTGAAGTTGAATTCGCCCAGCACCAGATCGGTGTAGGTGCTCAAACCTTCGCGGGCAAGTTCTGCCTGATACGATAGGATGTCGCTCAGGATTCCCATGGTCATGTGATCCCCATCGATAATTTTGCGCAGACGTTCGGCCGCCTCGCGCGCGCCGACCTCGGTCTGGCGATGCTGCTTCAGTAGCATCAGCGCTTCTGCATGCAGGTTCTCGGCCACCACCTCGCCCGCGCCCCTACCAGGCGGCGTCAGCGTGCCGGGCGGCGGGGCTTCGCCACGCATAAGGCTCAGCTCCGCCTGCACCATCTTGTACACGGGATGCGTGGGATCGGCGGCTAGCGCTTTCTTGAGGGCTTCGAATATTTGCGTTGCGCGCGAGGACTGACCATCGGCTTTGGCAATGTAGCCCATGCCGAGCCAGCCGCCATAGACCAGGTTGGGTTGAAAAATCTGCATCGATGCGGCCCGAAAACCGCGCTTCGCCTGCCATAGCTGCTTGTCGCGTTGCGCCTTCTGGGTGGGGCGCTCAGCCAACGTGAGATCGATCCAGGCCCGCCAGTAAGGGAACGCCGACAACGCGAAACTCAAGTCATCCCAGGTCGAGGATTCATAGATCTGCTCCAGCGCGCCTTCGTCGTCTCCGGCTTGCGCCTCTGCACTGCGCAAGCGTTGATGGGCCCGATCACGCATTTGCCCGGAGATTTTGCGCAGCTCCAGCAGTAGCAAGTCTGGCGCCGCGCTTTGCCGTACCGCATCGACCACATTGCCGAAATCCCGTGCAACTTGCACGAATTCGCTGGTCGGAGAATCCACCGACAAACGCGCGAGCATGGCCTGTGCAGTCGCGATCGGATCATCCGCCGCACGTGCGGCATGATTTGCGCCCATGCCGAGCACCAGCAATAACGCGATCAGCCCGCTGATTTTACGCACGCGGGTCCAAGTAGCGGTCATGACGGGAACCTGGCATTCACTCGCAAAGGCACCGGAGCGAAGCGGCGCTTCTGGCACCGGGAGCGTGGTCTCCCAGACGCTACGCGGAGCCTCATCTGAGGCCATAGCCAGGTTTGAATGAAAATATTCACGTCAGATGAGCTCCAAAAGCGTACTCATCTCTTGAGCGAATTGACTGCCCATGATCAACGTGATCAAGCGGCGCGTAATGCTGATTTCGCCTTCCAGGGTGGCAGAGTCCCCACCGCCCGCATCCGCAATAATGCGGAAGTTCAACATCGAATCATTGCGGTACATGGCGCGATCGACTTTGCGCCCGACTTTCGCTTCCACCACGGCCGGATTCGATTGATCACTAACATCCAGCGTGGAGACCACACCCCCTGCGCTGCTGAAGCGCCGGACTTGCTTAACAATCGCTTCCAGTGTGTTGTCTGCCGGCGGATAGTCGCCGATCAGGATAATGATGCGCCGGGCGCCAATTCGCCAATCCGAGCCTTCGATCGCGGTCTCGAGGCCTTGCTGCACGGCTTCGTAGATATCGCCGCCGCCCTCAGCACTCAGACCGTTGATGAAGCCCTGAATCTTGAGCGTGCTAAAAGTCAGGGGCTGATCCTTGGTCACGAAATCCGAGCCTTGCTTGTCACGGTAGGCGACGATACCGAAGCGCGCGATCGGCACCAGCGAGCGTATCACCGACACAATATCGCGCAGGCGGTCTTTCACTTCATCGATCACCCACCCCATGGTGCCGGTGGCATCCACCACGAACACCACGTCGAGCCCGGACTCGCGCATGCCGGCGATATAGGCCGCGAACTGGTTCGAAGAGCCGCCGAGCGCATTGCCGATGCCCACGCCGAAGCCGGCGGTGCCGCCCCCGCTGCCGCCACCCGTCCCGCCGGTTGTCGTCGGACCCAGGATGCCGACGGTTGGAATATTCGCGCGTTTGATGAGTCCCGCCACATCGGCCGTCGCCACCGCGATCTGCACCGGATTACTTTCGTCTCCCGCGCCGCCAGCCTGCGCCTTCAGGGAAAGCGCAACATTCGGCGGCGGTGGCGCCACGGCTTGTGGCGCGATCAAGACCTCCGGCGGCTCCAGTTCGAACTCTTCCTCGAAATCGAGCGGCTCATCAAGGTTGGCCGCTTCTTCTTCGGGTGTCATTGACTTCGGTGGCTGCGGCGGAATTTCGATGACCACCTGCTTGGCGGTGGATTGGCCGAGCTCCTGCGCAAGCGCAAGGTCGGCCTGCTTGATTCCCTTACCAACCTTGGACGCCGATAGACCATGAATCAAAATGGAAATTAGCAGCAGGCACAACCAAAGCACGAAACGCGGTGTACGACCCATCGTCTTATTTGCCGACCGGTTCGTCTGCGGTGCGCGCCAACGTGACAATCGCGAGCTTCACGACACCTGCTTCGGAAACTTCCTGGATCAACTGTGCAACCTGGATGGCTTCGAGATTGGCATCTGCCGCCAGCTTGAGTTCGCGCCCCTTGCCGAGTGCTTTAATCCTGGCCTTCAGATCGCGTCGCGCGATGATTTCACCATTCAGATAGAGGACCCCCTTGTCATTGACCGTGAGCTGCATGGCATCAACGGACAAGGAATTGGACGCGGAGGATTTCGGCGGAAATATCTGCAGCTGGACATCGAAGTTCGCAGCCACGATAAAGAACAGAATCAACAGAAAAATCACGTTCAACAGGAAAAACGTGCTTTCCCAGCGACGCTCGCGTGCTTGGTCCGCGTTGTGCTTGCTGGCAAGATCCATGGTGGAACGATTGGTGTCTAACACGGCATCCCTAACGCATTATTTAAACTGCTGCGCTTCACGCAGCGAAACTTTGAAATACCCGCGGGCATTCAACACATCGATCACGTCCACTGCGCGCTGCAGCCTAACACCCGGATCGCTCGCGAGCACCACCGGCTTACCTTCGCCCTGTATGCGCGGTAGGGCTTGCGCGAGTTCGCTCAGTGCGATTTCTTCGCCATCGAGCCAGACTTCGCCATCCTTGTGCAACTCGATATAGACGAGCGTCGACTCTGCCGTGGTGGTGCCGACCGGTTTGTTTTCTTCTTTTTTTGAACTGTTGAGCTCAATGCCATGCGGCACCACGAAACTGCTCTGCAGCATGAAGAAGATCAAAAGGATGATGAAGCAATCCACCAAGGGCACGAAGGTGATCTTGATGGGATGCTTGCGCCGCCGCCCAAGGGACAGCGAAATGCGACCAACCTCAGACACGATGGACGTTGATCGTGAGTACGCGGGTCAGCACATCCGAGACTTCCTCAGATATGCGCTCGAGGCGGGTCTGCAACATCGCGTGAAGCGTGGTAAAAATAATCGCGATGACCAGGCCGACCGCAGTACAAACCAGGGCCTGCCAGATGCCGTTTGCAAGCGCACTTGAACCCTTCTCCGAACCCGCCACTGCAGCGAGATGACGAAAAGCGTCGATCATGCCGAGCACGGTGCCCAGCAGACCCAGGACGGGCGACAGGTAGTACACGATTTCCAGGGTCCGCAGCAGCATGCCGTACGGTCGCAGAAATTGCATGCCGCGACGCGCGAGTTCATCGCGCAAAATCTCTCGGTCAGTATTCGCGACTCGCTCCAGTCCGAATTTCACGTCCTTGGCGAGTTTGAGCCAGGATTTATCGAGCACCTTCTCGGCCTGTTCGCGCTCCCCCGCGGCCCAGCGGTCGATCGCAATCTTGACCGTATTGAAGCGAGAATCGCTGACGGTCGTGAACTGGAGGATTTTATAGAAAACCATCGCAAGCCCGATAACCGAAATGAACAACTGCACGCCGACCACAGCGCCGCCGAGGTCAATCAGCGTTTTGGCCGAACCCCAGGTGAAGCTCAGCAAATCGCCAAGATTATTAATTTCCATGGATTTTCATTCTCGTTGGGGTTTTCAACGCGATCGTGTTGCTCGCTGGGCATCCATAAGGACGGCTCGCAGCGCTGACGCGGTTGAAGCAATTTCTCAGCAAGGAGGTGTGTCTCGATTAGGATTATTCCGCACGTGGCCGCAGTGTACTTAGACTGCGGCGCACAAAAAAAGAGTGGAAGGGGTTCTGATTGGGCTCATTAACGTTGTTTTTCGTTGTAGCGATTGAGTGTGGTCACGCAATTCGCTGTTCCGATGATCACGGACGGTGTGGGTTGGCAGACAAAGCGCGAATCGAAATAGCGAATCACGTGCAGTCGCCCCGCTCGGCCCCTTCAAAGGTTATCTGCAGACCGATGGCGACCCCGGTTATCACGAGATCATGAATCCAGGACAGCCATGAATCCTGAATCCCAAAGGGGACATGAATCCACGGACATGAATCCACAACAATTAATTCAGGACAGCCATCGACTCGGACCGTGAATCAAGGACAGCCATCGACTCAGTCGATCGAATCTCGCAGCTTCACAAGACTGCCTAACGGGGATTTTGGATCGCACCGGAAGCCGCAGAGCGTCTTGTTCTACGGCTTGCAGTGCAAAGTTTGAGCGTCAGGCCCCTCGGATTTGGGGCTCAGGGACATGGTTGATATGACCGTCCCTAGCGGTCATCAAATAGACGCCAGCTTCGAACTCGTTACGGATTGGCCCGTGCGTAGAGGCGTCTTCCCGCCGCCAACCCTCGCACCCAGCGCCAACCGCGTTGCTCAGCAATCTGTCGTAATCGATGAGGTGCGCCCACAAAGAGTTCGAAGCGCCCTTGCAGCTGCGTCACTGTCTTGAACCATTCGTCGGGCGCAATGCCGAGGGTTGTCAGTAATTTGGGCGCCTGCTCGGGAAGGGCACCACGCTTACCCGTCCGGACCATGCGGCCACTCGTATCCACTAACTCAAGATAGTCCTGCAGGTTGAAGGGAATGACAGGCTTGCCGTCTTGCCGCAGTGCGCCCGCGAAGGGAAGCAAGTCCGGTGTGGCTGGTGTCGGTTTAGACTCAGAAGACCTCGTGCTCCGCGCAATCTCGAATAATCGCTGTTGAACTGAGGTGAAGTCTGACTCCATCAACGTCGTCGATAGCCCGGCCCGGACCGGGTTCAAGTCCACATAGGCCATTGCGGTCAAGAGCGCGCCGTCATCCAGCAAGGCTTGGGATTTGAAGCGCCCCTCCCAGAACCGTCCCGTACAGCCATCTTCCTGATTCGCCAGCCGTGCCAGCCACTCGTTTAAGCACCGCATGAACCAGCTCAGGTTCGATAGGCGTGCCGACCACACTGAAATGTGCTGGTCCAGCAGCGTCTGCTCCACTACCGATAACGGCTCTCCCTGCAAGAAGCGACGGGCATAATCCGGGCCGGAATAAAGCTGCGTCCAGCGTTCGACAATCTCCCATGCCGACCATTGTTCGACCTGCTTCTCATTAATCCGCACCACCAAGTGGTAATGATTGCTCATCAGGGCGTACGCACAGAGCTCAATGGCGAACGTCTCCGTCAGCAGTTTCAGGCGTTCGCGCATCCATTGCCGACGATGAGCAAAGGACTTGCCCGTCACCACGTCTTCACCGCACAGGTAGGCGCGCCGCACGCAGCGGCCAATGCAATGGTAGTAGGGTGTATCCGCGACGGACACGAGCGTGGAACGGGAACGAGTCATCCTTGACCTCCAATCGATGAATTGAGAAACGGTAGCGGCTTCCATGCCGGGGCTCAAAACTTAATCCAGTGCGGCCTGCGCTGTCAATTTCGTGGGTGTCCCAGCTCCGTCCCAATTGCAGCTCCGTCCTGTCAATTTCGTGGGTGTCCCAGCTCCGCCTTGCCGTCCCAGCTCCGGTGGGTGACCGGTTAGCGCCGGCAGTCGCGGCGGTGACGAAAGACCGAGCAAATTCAGGGGATGCTTACACCAGGGCGACGCGGTGACCGTCGCCCCTGCGGGCTTGTACGCGCTCGATGGTCCGGATCCTGACTTCACTATTTCGAGAAGCCTTCACTTCAATCATGGCAACTCACTACTTGAATTTACGGAGGCGTCCATATATGTCCCAAGTTTCCCCAAGTTTCGCCGCCGGTCCCAAGTTTCGCCACACATGCTTGGCGCACACAAAAAAAAGGCCGACTTGCGTCGGCCTTTGAGGTTTTGTGTGTCTAACTACGCTTTAGAAATAATAGGACGCTCGAACGAATACCTCGTCCATGCTGTCGAAAGTTTCGAGCATATCGTCGTTTTTGCCACCCACGTCAGCCGCGATGTTGGCGTACATATCGAACTGCCATTCGCCGCTGGGCTTGAAGCGCAGGCCCGGCTGCAGGAACAAGCCACCGCGGACGTCAGCCAGCATCGCGAAATCCGCGCGCCAGATGAGGTTCGGAAATGGCTGCTGGAAAGCAAACACGAAATAGTCCGCTGCACTCACGCCGCTCGGACTGCCGTCCGGGTCCTCGTTGACCATGTCACCTTCCGTGGAATACCCCGACAACAGGCGACCACCAAGGTCGGTGTCTGTCCGGTGCATCCACTCGAACACAAAGTACGTCGCCGGCAGGGCGTCGAACAGGCTTTGATATTTCTCCAAAATCACAGACGCCAGAATTTCGTCTGACTTCGTGAAGCGCGTGCTTGCAGAAATATCAGTGAACGTCTTGTCAATCGTGTAGCTCATTTCGCCACGTACGATCAACTGATCGAGCAACGAGCGCGGATCGGCCGTGATGATGTAGTTGAAACTCAAACCAAGGATGTTTTCGCGCTTGAATTCACGCGAAATGTTTCCATGCAACGGGCCGAAGCCTGTGAAGAAACCGCTCACCACCCCCATGCCACGGGACTTGCGGGCAGCACCTGCCAAGCGCGTGCAGGAGCTCGTCTTAGTGCATGCAGTTACCTCCGCTAGTTCGGTCGCGCCGAGAGTCAGAACGCCGGTGACAGGGTTAAAGCCCTCGCCGACGACTGGGCTGAGCGGAGTCGTGAAACCTTGCGTCACGAAGTCAAACTTACCGTCGGCCATTCTGCCAATACCGTTGGGGATGGCAAGTTGGTCGGAGCCGGAAAGTTCAGCGATAGAAGTCGCCGCGGCTTGCACCGGATCGAAGCGAGAAAAAGACGCTTGCTGCCACCATTCCTGATAGCTGCTGGTCCCACTACCCAGTTCGAACGCGTGT
>JAYTEX010000091.1:0-5742 GCA_043734785.1 Pseudomonadota bacterium
TCGCATCGAATTCTCCCTGACAAGACCAAGAACTAGGGGGAACCGGCAATGGCGTCGCCGCAGCGGGGATCGCTGCTGGCGCCTTCGAAAAGCGTTGCGGAATCGAGTGCTGAACGCCTTGCCGGTTTAAGCGGCAGAGGTCCAGTTGGGTCGGTCGGGCTCGGCGGTGGCGATATCGTGTGGAGTGGCGGTGGAAGTCAGAAGGAACGTAGAGGATGGCGGCGCCGAGGTAACGATCAAGGCGGTGTTCAGCGCCAGGGTGTGGCCACAATGATCGTGATCGGCGCCCACGCCAAGACCCGTCTCTGGTGAGGGCGCTTGGGTCTCGGCGTCAAGCATGGAGCCGTGATCGTGGGGGTGATGGCCGAAATGCGTGGCTGCCTGTCCGGTTTCGTGGTGCGCGCAATGGAGACTCACCGCCGCCCAGGCAAACTGGTAGGGCAGCGTTAACAGGATCGTCATGAGGATCGCGCGTTTCATGCGTGGCGATACTAGTCGATGCAGCCGTTGGTGTCATGCCCCCTCCGGGCCGATTCCGTCCTGCGGCTTGACATCCACACCACGCTCGTGCCGGATCGTCGCACCATTCGCAGAAAATAAATTGCCGCAAGCTAGTCACGACCTGAAGGAGAATTCCGATGCGCGTCAACCAACATACGGCAATCAACAAATAAGCCCCCGCATGCGCGAACTGACTTCCTGGGTGCCCGGCGCGCCCAGGCTTGCTTACAGCGAGGCCGGGCGCGGCGCGGTGGTGGTGTTCATGCACGGCATCGGCGGCAATCGTCACAATTGGGCAGAACAGGTACCGTATTTCGCGCGGCGCTTTCACGCCGTCGCCTGGGATGCGCGTGGCTACGGCGATAGCGACGATTACCCAGACGCCTTGCACTTTCCGGATTTCGCCGCGGATCTCGATCGTCTGCTCGATCATCTCGGCACTCACGCGGCCCATCTGGTCGGGCTGTCGATGGGCGGGCGAATCGCGCTCGATTTCTACGCGCGAGCCCCGCAGCGGGTGCTCAGTCTGTCGCTGGTCGATACCTTTCCGGGTTATGACGATTCATTTACGCCAGAAGCGCGCGAGACATTCCTCCGTCTGCGCAAACAACCCCTGCTGGATGGCAAGGCGCCCCGCGACATCGCGCCAATGATCGCCAAGACCTTGGTCAGTACCTGTGCGCAACCCGCCCATGTGCAGGCGCTGATCGACAGCATTGCGGCCTTGCACAAGGAATCCTATCTCAAAACGCTTGAGGCGATGACCCGGTATGAACCGGTCGCCGATCTTTCAAAAGTGAAAGTGCCCACGCTCGTGGTGGTGGGCGATCAGGATCAACTCACCCCGCCCAAGGTCGCGCGCGCCATGGCGGCGGCCGTCTCAGGTGCTGAACTGGTGGTATTGCGTAACGCCGGACACCTCGCCAACATCGAGCAGCCAGTGTTGTTCAATCGCGTGCTGGAAGATTTTCTAACCGCGCTACCAGTGTCGCGTAGCGCGGAGCCTCAACCTCCAGAATAGCCTGGCCAGAACGCGCCCCCTAGCCGCGCGCGTTCTGGGCAGGCCACTCCCGGCCCAAGATCTGCTTGTCCGCCTTGCGTTCAGCTTTGCGGGTCTTGGCATGGACGCCGCCCTTCTTCAGCAACGGATGGGTGGCGTAACGGTTGCGAACTTTGTCTGGATTCGCAACCTTGGCTTTCTTCGTGGCCATGGAGGTCTCCTTGAATTGACGTGACTTGGCGAGCGCCAAGCGGGGCGCGCATCATACGGCGCTGCGCGTGACAGGCAAGTGAATCTTTCGAGTGGGCCACGCGTGTCGCAATGGCATACGCCCATCCCGAGCGCGACTGCTAAGATGACCCCATGAATCAAGCTCAATTTAACGCTGGCCTGCTGGCCTTTCTCGACCAGTCCCCGACGCCCTTTCATGCGACCGAGAACCTGACCGGAGCGCTGAACTCGGCAGGTTTCGAACGTCTGGAAGAGCGCGCCGCCTGGCAGTTGCAGAGCGGCGGACGCTACTGGATCACGCGCAATGGGTCGTCGATGATTGCGTTTAGCCTGGGTTCCGTGCCACTTGCCGATGCCGGTTTTCGTATGGTGGGCGCGCACACTGACAGTCCGTGTCTCAAGCTCAAACCCCATCCGGAAATCGTCGCGCAGGGCTATCAGCAACTCGGCGCGGAGGTCTACGGTGGCGTATTGCTGAATCCGTGGTTCGACCGCGATCTTTCGCTGGCCGGGAGAGTCACCTTGGCACTCGAGGACGGCACGCTGTGCAACCGGCTGGTCGACTTCCGCGCACCGCTTGCCATCATTCCGAGTCTCGCCATTCATCTCGATCGAGAAGCCAACGACCAGCGCAGTATCAACAAGCAAACTTATCTTCCAGCCTTGATTCGAGGCAAAACGACCGCGCCGTTCGAACTCAAGACAGAACTCGTGCGCTTCCTGACGAGTTCAGAGCCCGCGCTCGCGAGCGCCAAGGTGCAGGCCTTCGAACTCTCGTTCTACGATACGCAGCCCGCCCGCCTCATCGGCTGGCATGAAGAGTTCATCGCCTCAGCGCGCCTGGATAATCTGCTGAGCTGCTATACCGGGATGTGCGCGCTGCGCGACGCCGAGTCAAACGTGGCGCAACTGCTGGTGTGTAATGACCACGAGGAAGTCGGAAGCGGATCTACCAGTGGCGCGCGCGGCAACTTCCTCGAAAGCGTGCTGCAGCGCCTAATAGGCGATCATGAGACGCAGGCCCGCGCGCTCGCCCAGTCGCTGCTGATCTCGACCGACAATGCGCACGCCGTGCATCCGAATTTTGCCGACAAGCATGATCCAAAGCACGGGCCCATCATCAACGAAGGTCCCGTGCTCAAAACCAATGCCAACCAGGCCTACGCCACCAACAGCGAGTCCGCCGCCGTGTTCCGTATCGCGGCAGAGAAGGCTGGCGTGCCGGTGCAGGCCTTCGTCGCGCGCGCTGACCTCGGCTGCGGCAGTACCATCGGACCGCTGGCCGCAACCCGGCTGGGTATCCGCACGGTGGATGTCGGTGTCCCGACCTTTGCGATGCACTCCATTCGTGAACTCGCGGGCACACTCGACGCTCACGCGTTGTATCTGGCGTTGAAGGTTTTTCTTACGCTGCCACGGGTGACGGTGGATTGAACCTCGAAACCTCAATTGACCGCTTAGCGACGCGAGCAATCGCATGACGGGATTGAGGGTCGTTGTTTAAACTTGGCGTTACTGCGTATCGAATGCCGCTGGAGCCTGGGCCTTTGCCTAGGGTGGCAGGGGTTTTTGGCGCCCGGATGCTAAATCACCACCTCAATCAAATGCGGCCCGTGCGTTTTCAACATCGAGCGAAACACCGCTTCGAGTGCTTCTGCCGTCTCCACGCGCTCGCTGTTCACCCCCATGCCGCGCGCGATCTCAGTCCAGCGCAAGGCCGGATTGCCGATATCGAGCATCGATAACGCACGCGGCCCTGGGGAGCCGACGCCTACCCGCTCAAATTCAATATTCAGAATCGCATAGCTGCGATTGGCAAATATCACATTGATCACATCGAGCTTTTCGCGCGCCATCGTCCACAGCGCTTGCACCGTATACATCGCGCTCCCGTCACCTTCCAGACAGATCACCTTGCGCTGTGGGCAAGCCACCGCCGCGCCCACTGCCAACGGCAGCCCATTACCGATCGCGCCACCCATCAACTGCAGCCAATCGTGCGGTGGTGCACCGAGACTTGCGGCTTGCGAGGGAAGGCTGCAGGTGACGGCTTCATCAACGACGATCGCGCCTTCGGGCAAACAACGCGCGATCACCCGCGCCGCCAATTGACCATCGAGTAGACCGCTGACGGCGGGGATTTCTACTGCGGATTGAAAGACACGGGGCACGGCAGGCGCATTCAGCGCATCCGCGAGCGCGGCGAGTGCGGCCCCTGCGTCGTCACTGGGCCCCGCCAACGTCACCACCTCACAGCCTGGCGGCACCAGCACGCCCGGTTTACCCGGATAGGCGAAAAATGCGACTGGTCGTTTGGCACCGGCCAGAACGATCAAATCGGCGCCGTTAAGCAACTCCAGCGCGCGTTCGCCGAAGTACGGCAAGATGCCAATCGGCACGCGGCCCGCGCCACGTTCAAGACGACGATTGAAGGTTTCCGCCTGCAGCCGTATTGGCAACGCGGCGGCGATCCGCCCAGCTTGCCGCGCCCCCTCCCCGAGCAGGCCTTCGCCGCCCAGCAGCAGCACCGGGTGGCGCGCCTGGCGCAAGGCTTTAGCGACCAAATCGATCTGCGTCGAAGGCACGCTCGGCAGGGTCACACGCGCCGGCAACACGGGCGGCACGTAATCCGCAGGAAGCTCGGTCCACGCGCAGTCGGCCGGCGCCAACAAGGTCACGATCTTACCCGGCACGTTACCCGCCACCGCCACTGCTTCCGCTCCCAGACGAGGCAGGTCGGCAGGGGTCGCCGCACTGCGCACCCAATGTGACACCGGGCGCGCGATGCCTTCGATGTCCGAGGTCAACGGCGCATCCAGGCGCACGTGATCGGTGGCGTGATCGCCCACCACATTCACGATCGGGCTCAGTGCCTTGCGTGCGTTATGCAGATTGGCCACGCCATTCGCGAGCCCAGGCCCGAGATGGAGCAAGGTGCACGCCGGTTTGCGCGCCATGCGCGCATAGCCATCGGCCGCACCGGTGACCACGCCTTCGAACAAGGCCAGGATCGGCTGCATGCCGGGGATCTGATCGATCGCCTGCACCAATTGCATTTCCGAGGTGCCGGGATTCGCAAAACAAACCTCGATGCCACTGCGGACCAAGGTTTCGATCAAGGCGTGGGCGCCATTCATGAAGTTATCTCTCCCCCTATTGCGTCGGTGACACGAGTTCGCCGCGGATCTCTGCCAAAATTTTCGTAGTGCTTAAGCGTCTTCGCCAGCCTACCGATGAATGCAGATCGACGGTTAGATGCTGACTGATTATCCCGATACCCGACACGGAAGTCGATTCACGTCTGCATAATGTCGGCCAGCCATACCGCCCAGGCTGGTGGCCTCGAAACTGCGTGAGACAGGACATCGACATGAGTTCTCATGGAATCGCGAACAACGCGAACCCCCGAGGGAAATATGCCCCATGTCAGCAGGCAGGATTGCGCAAGCAGTCCCCTTACTCTAATGTAAGGATTACCCAATCGGAATTTTTATGACCACAGCCACCCTCACAAGCAAGGGGCAGATCACCATTCCTGCCGAAGTGCGTCAAGCCCTCGGTGTGGGTACCGGCGACCGAGTGGAATTCGTTGAGGTCGCGCCTGGACGCTACGAGTTCATCGCTGCCACGCGGTCAGTCACTGCCTTGAAGGGCATGTTCGGCAAACCCCGCAAAGCAATCTCCATTGAGGATATGAATGCCGCCATCGCCAGGCGTGGCGCCGCCGCCAAGTGATCGGGCTCGATACCAATGTCGTCGTGCGCTACATCATGCAGGACGACGTCAAGCAGTCCCCGCAGGCGACGCGCCTTATTGAATCACTATCTGCGGACGCGCCTGGCTTCGTGCCGCTGGTGTCGGTCGTGGAACTCGCCTGGGTACTGTCATCGGCGTATGAACTCGATCGAAATCAACTTTTCGAGGCGTTCGAGGGGCTGCTTCGAACAAAAGAATTGATCGTTGAGCGCGCGGAAATCGTCTGGAAGGCGCTGCGCGTCTTTCAACGCGCA
>JAYTEX010000092.1:0-12479 GCA_043734785.1 Pseudomonadota bacterium
GACCCTGCCAACCAGGAACGAGTTGCCAAGCTGCTACGCTTTACGAGCACCCACGACGACGCGGAAAATCCTGGGGTATCACTGGCCGATTACGTGGGGCGGATGAAGGAAGGACAAAATGCTGTCTATTTCCTGACTGCCGAGAGTTTTGCGACCGCCAAGTCCAGTCCACACCTGGAAGTTTTTCGCGCGCGCGGGATTGAAGTGCTGCTGCTGACCGATCCGGTGGATGAGTGGGTGACGACGCACCTAACGTCGTTCGCGGGCAAAAACCTTAAATCCGTGTTGCACGGCAAGCTCGAGTTGCCCGGCGAGGAAGAGGCCACCGATAAGCCGCACGAAAGCCCCCAGCCAGCGCTAGTGGAACGGATCAAGAAAGCACTGGAAGGCAAGGTCAAAGATGTGCGGGCTTCGCAACGGCTCACCAATTCTCCAGCCTGTCTCGTGGCCGAAGATTTCGACATGGGCGTTAATCTTCAACGTATCCTCAAAGCGGCCGGGCAGGAGGTTCCCTCGGCCCAGCGGATTTTGGAAGTCAATGTGCAACACCCGCTGTTGGCGCGGCTTGCGCAAGAAGAGAGTGAGTCGCGCTTTGCGGATTTCGCGCGAGTGGTTTATGAACAGGCGATACTTGCCGAAGGTGGACGACTTGAGGATGCGGCGGGGTTTGTCCAACGCATCAACCAACTGCTGTTGGCACCTGGCAATTCCTGAGGCAATCCGGGGTTAGGTGGCGTGGGTTCAAAACTTGCCACTACGACCGCGCGCGTGCTCGTGCTCAAAGCCGAACGTCGCTTCAAGCGGGCTCGGCTTTATTTTGGACATGGGACGGACAATGCGCGTGACGAGGCCGTATTTCTGGTGTTCCACGCCCTGGACCTGGCGTTCGACTGTCCCGATGAAATCCTCGATCGCGTGCTCACCGCGACCCAGCTGGCAGCCGTCAACGCGTTGCTCGACGAACGTATTGCGCGGCGCTGTCCTGCGGCCTACCTGACCAAACGCATGTGGTTTGCGGGTCTTGAGTTCTATGTCGACGAAAATGTGCTGATCCCGCGCTCGCCGATTGCTGAATTGATCGGGATGCGCTTCTTGCCATGGCGCCGCGCGCCCGTGCGACGGATTCTCGATATCGGGACCGGCAGCGCCTGTATTGCCATTGCAGTGGCGCTTGCCTACCCGCACGCGCAGGTCGATGCCACTGACATCTCGCCCGCTGCCCTGTGCGTGGCGGCCCGTAATGTCGCCACTTACGGATTGACTGAACGCGTGCATCTTTACGCCGCCGATCTGTTTCCGGCGACGACTGGCCACTACGATCTTATTCTTGCCAATCCACCCTATGTGCCTGAGACGGAATTCGCCGGGCTACCGGATGAGTATCGGCACGAACCGAGACTGGCGTTATTTGCGGCTGATGAAGGTCTCGCGTTGATCAAGCGCATCCTGGCGGGAGCCGCCGCGCGCATGGCCTCTGATGGCTTACTGGTGCTCGATGCCGGTGGTACCTGGCCCGCGGTGGATGCCGCATTTCCAACACTGCCGATTATCTGGGTCGATCTCATTCATGGGGGGGATGGTATCGGGGTTATTACGCAACCCGATCTCGCGCGCTTCGCCGAGTCCGGTAGGCTGCTAGAATAAGCGCATGTCTGGCAATACCTTTGGCACCCTATTCACCGTCACCAGCGCGGGCGAGAGCCATGGTCCAGCCTACCTCGGCATTGTCGATGGTTGTCCGCCTGGAATGGAATTAAGCGAGGGCGATCTGCAGATTGATCTCGATCGGCGCAAGCCGGGTCAGTCTCGGTACACCACCCAGCGCCGCGAAGATGACCAGGTGCGTATCCTGTCGGGGGTTTATGCTGGCCGCACCACCGGGACACCAATTGGCTTGATGATCGAAAACACCGATCAGAAATCGAAAGACTACGGTGCGATTTCGCAGAAGTTCAGACCTGGGCACGCGGATTACACCTACCTGCACAAGTACGGCATCCGGGATCCGCGCGGCGGTGGGCGCGCTTCGGCACGCGAGACCTGCATCCGCGTCGCGGCGGCCGGGATCGCGAAGAAATACCTGCGCGAACGCTATGGGATCCGCGTGCGCGGCTATCTTGCGCAACTCGGTCCCTTAAGCCTGAGCCTCAAAGACTGGTCCGTCGTCGATACCAATCCATTTTTCTGTGGCGATTCGACGCAAGTGCCCGCATTGGAAGCCTTCATGGACGAGCTGCGGCGTTCCGGTGATTCGATCGGTGCGCGCGTCAATCTGGTCGCAGAAAATGTGCTGCCAGGATTGGGCGAACCGGTGTTCGGACGTCTGGATGCCGACATCGCGCAGGCAATGATGGGCATCAACGCGGTTAAAGGGGTCGAGATCGGGGATGGCTTCGGGGTGGTCCCGCAACGCGGCACCGAACACCGCGACGAACTGACCCCCCAGGGGTTTAAGTCTAACCACGCGGGCGGCATCCTCGGGGGGATTTCAACCGGTCAGACACTCCTGGTCAGTATCGCGCTCAAACCCACCTCGAGTCTTCGTTTGCCAGGGGTCACGATAGACGAAACTGGCGCCGCGACCGAGATTGTTACACTCGGCAGACACGACCCTTGCGTCGGCATCCGCGCGACGCCGATTGCTGAAGCCATGTTGGCCCTGGTACTGATGGATCACGTGCTGCGCCAGCGTGCGCAAAACGCGGATGTACGCATTGCCACGCCGGATATTTGCGCGCTCACCAGACCCGAGCGCGGCTGAGCCGGCAACCGCGTGGGGCATGCCAACGAAGCAGAGCAGACCGCGCTGGCCGGTCTTCGCGCGGAGCTCGCCCACGCCAGAGACGCACAGACGCCGCTACGCATTACGGGAGGGGATACCAAACGGGCCTGGTGGCAGACCTCAGCGGTAACGCCGCTGTCGCTAGGTGCTTATACCGGCATCGTGGCCTACGAACCCAGCGAACTCGTGATCACGGCGCGCGCCGGCACCCTGTTGCGGGATATCGAAACAACGCTCGCAGCCCGCGGCCAGATGCTGGGTTTCGAACCGCCGAATACCGGCGCTGAATCCACGTTGGGTGGCGTGATCGCGGCCGCCTTGAGCGGTCCCGCGCGCCCTTATCGCGGTGGCGTGCGCGATTTTGTGCTGGGGGTTCGGCTGTTGACGTACGCGGGCGACAGCGTTCGGTTTGGCGGTCAGGTCATGAAGAATGTCGCTGGCTACGATATCTCGCGCCTGGTGACGGGGGCGTGGGGCCGCTTGGGGCCGCTGCTGGAAGTCTCGCTGCGGGTTACCCCGCAGCCCGCGCAGATCTTGGCCGCCAAGTGGCGCTGTGACGAACGCGCCGCCTGGCAACGGATGCGCGAATTCGGCAGCAAGACCTATCCGATTTCGGGTTGCCGCTACGATGGCACATTCCTGCATCTGCGCCTGTCGGGCTCAATACCGGCGATTGACGCTGCGCTGAACGCGCTCGCGCCCGAGACCGTCAGTGAGGGACTAGATGAATGGCAGGCTTGGCGCGATTTCGCCCATCCTTTTTTCGACAGCAAAGAACCGATTTGGCGCGCCGTTGTGCCGCCAGCCTCCGCGCCATTGCCGGTGGAGGCAGAGTGTCTGTGGGATTGGGGCGGCGCGCTGCGCTGGTACACGCGCGTGTCTGACCCGGCACTACTCAAACAAGCGGTAGTGGCCGCTGGCGGCCATGTCCGACCGTGGCTTGCGACCGGACTTGAGCCAGAGGCTGGCGTTCAGGCGGACGCGCTCACGACGCGCGTCATGGCGAGTTTTGACCCGACAGGGATGTTCAACCCCGCCTGAGGAAATCCGATGCGTGCGATTCTGAGCAAGGGTATTTTGGCGACCGGCGATCACGAGGAGGCAGCCTCTATCCTGCGCGCCTGTGTGCACTGTGGTTTCTGTAATGCAACCTGTCCGACCTACCAGGTGCTGGGGGACGAACGCGACGGACCGCGCGGTCGAATTTATTTGATCAAGCACCTGCTCGAGGGCGGGGACGTGTCGAGCACAACGCAGACGCATCTCGATCGCTGTCTCGGGTGTCGCGCATGCGAAACCACCTGCCCTTCTGGGGTGCAATACACCCGCTTGTTGGAGCTCGTACGCCCGGCGGTGGACCATGCGGTACCGCGCACGTTACGCGCCAGGATTGTCCGCTGGTTGCTGCGTCGGATAGTGCCCTATCCGTCCCGCTTCGGGGCCTTGCTGGCGATGGGGCGCGCGCTGCGCACGCTATTGCCGCGCAAGCTGCGGGTGCTCGTGCCCGCAGTATCCATGGCAAAATATGCGGTGTTACCCGTGACCACGCCACGGGCGCGCTATGTCCTGCTTGAAGGCTGTGTGCAAGATACCGCCGCGCCGCAGATCAATCTCGCTGCGGAGCAGATATTGAGTGGCATGCAGATCACTACCCTGCGTCTGCCCCAGAGCGGTTGTTGCGGCGCCTTGGCCCTGCATCTCGGGGCGACCGAGGAGGCGCGTCAATGCGCGCGGCGCAATATCGACGCCTGGGCGCCGGTGCTGGCAAGCGGGCACGCCACGGGAGTGTTCTGTGCCTCCAGCGGGTGTACTCAGGTTTTGAAGGATTATGGCCACCTGCTGCGCGATGATCCGGTGTATGTCACGCGCGCGGGCATTGTCGCGGCGGCGGTGCGCGACGCCAGCGAGGTGATCGACGCGCGCGCGGTCGCTGCACTGTGCGAGCTGCCGAGATCTCAGCCCCAAACCGTCGCCTTCCAGGCCCCGTGCAGTCTGCAGCACGGATTACGCGGTCATCTTCTGGTGAGCGAGGGATTGCGTGCAGCGGGGTATCAGTTGTCTGTGATCGCAGATGCGCATCTTTGCTGCGGCTCAGCAGGCACCTACTCGCTACTGCAGCCAGCGCTCGCCGGCGAGCTGCGCGCGCGCAAGCTCGCCGCGTTGGAGGTAGGGGAGCCACATTCGATTGCGACCGCCAATATTGGGTGTCTGCTATATCTCCAGCAGGCGGCGCACAGGCCGGTCAAACACTGGTTGGAATTGATCGCGGAGGCGATGTCGGTGCCGCCTGGAACGACGGCACCGGAGGGACGCTCAGGTCAATAAATTTTCAGAATGGCCGCGTCGGCATCGCCTTCGACGTAATCTTCGAAACCATCGCCTGGCGGATTTCCATCGTAAATCTTGTACTCACGTTGTTGCCGGTAGGCTTCACGCACGAAGGTATACGGATCAAGCGCCGCCTGATCGCGAATGCTGGACGCTTCCAGTAGATTCGCCCGCGTATTGACGGCGTTCAACACGCCGAGAGGCAATGTCACGATACCGTTCAAGTAGGTCAAGGGGTTCAGCAGCATGCTCGACGCACTGTTGGGCAAGTCGCGGAACGAATTGGGACCCATCAGGGGCAGGACCAGATAGGCGCCTTCGCCCATGCCCCAGGTGCCGAACGTTTGCCCCAGATCTTCGTCGTGCTCGGGCATTCCAAAGCGGGTGGCCGGATCGAACAGTCCGCCGATGCCGACCGTGCTGTTCACCACGAAACGGCCGGTATCTTTGGTGAGCTGCCCCACTTTGCCCTGCAGCAAGTCGTTCGCAATGATGTTGATGTAATTCACATTGCCGAAAAACTTGGTGACACCCGCGCGGATCGGGTCAGGCATGACCTTGACATAGCCTCGGGCCACGGGTTCGAAGAAATTTCGGTCAATCGAATCGTTGAAATTATAAAAATTGCGATTCATGCCTTCGTAGGGATCCCGCGCGTCATCGGATTGGATCGCTGGCGTGGAAGCGCAGCCCGCGAGGATGCCGCTGAGAAGAACGCACGCTGACGCTTTTATTTTCGTTTGTTGATGCATGTTACCGTTTCCGAGGATGTGGTCGTTTCCTGTTGCGTCTTGGCGACGGCGACGCTCAGGATGAGTGATAAAAATTAACCCCCGTATGATGCAACCTTCGCATTGAGTTTGGCAATAAGTGCATCAATTCCGTCACTTCCTATAACGGCGGTGTACTCCGCACGCTTGAGAGAAAGATCTGACACGCCCTGTGCCACGACGTTGATGATGCGCCACACGCCCTGGGTTTTGGCCAGCAGATAATTCAGGGAAACTTCCTTCCCGTCGGCCTTGATGAGCACCGTTTTGACCAGTTGCGCCTTCTTTTTATCTTCTTTGGCGCGCGTTTCAAAGCGCTCGCCGCCAAAACTCTTGAAGTTCTGCGCATAGGTTGCCGTACTCAGGCGGGTGAAAACCGCGATGAATTCCTGCTTTTTCTCAGGCGAGAACGTGGTCCAGTGGCGGCCCGTGACCAATCTCGAGATCGTTTCGAAATCGAAGACCTCGGCGAGGGTTGGGGCGAGTTTTTTCGCCCTTCCTGTGTAGCCCAGGCCAGGCCCGTCCCGCATGGTCTCCAACAACACCCCGTGGAGTTTCTCAACCGTTAACGTGGCCTCGGATTCGGCTGCCCCGGCGGGCAGGGAACCGGCGATGAATAAGCAAACAGGCAAGATAAATTGAAGGATGCGGTGCATAGGGTTCTCCAGAAGGCTTTTAGGGGCTGGCAGGTGGATGGCTGTTGCGAGCGATCAGGTTCGCTCATACACGCGATTTTTCCAGCGTGACCGCTCGCCGCGCCAGTAGCGCAGCGCCGAGGTCCAGGTCATCGCAAGATAGAGCAAGGCTGCTAACGGTAACGTTGGCAGCCACCACCAGGTGCGTTGATAGTAGGTCAACACGGGTAAATAGGTCGTCAACATCAGTCCGCACGCGACCGCCGCGAGGCCGCGTACCTGCATGGAATCGGACCACAGTCCGTAGACCGGCACGCCGAAGGTCACCATCATCAGGAAAGTGCAGGCCAGCAGCAGGCCGCTCGAGTATCGCAGCTGAGTAAAAGCCGTGCGCGCCACCATATTCCAGATACTTCCTAAATCCGCGTAGGGCCGGATCGCGCGCGCACCCTGAGAGAGTCCCAACCATACACTGCCGCCCGAGTTTTTGACCTTGCGGGCCAGCGTGCAATCATCAATCAGCGCACCACGCAACGCCGCGAAACTGCCTATTCGCCGCAGCGCGTCGGTTTTAATCAGAATGCAGCCGCCGGCGGCTGCCGCCACCCAGCGCGAGGGGCTGTTAGCCAACGCGAAGGGATAGATCAACTTGAAGAAATATATGAAGGGCGGAATCAGCAGGCCTTCCCACCAACACTCCACGGGCAGGCGCGCCATGACGGACACCATCTCCCGTTGCTCGCGGATGAGCTTGTCCAGCAACGCACACAGCAGCCCCGGATGTAATTCGATGTCGGCGTCGAGCAGCAGCGTATACGGGGTGGAAATCCGCGAGAAACCCTGCTGGAGCGCCCACAACTTCCCGCTCCAGTCGGGCGGCGGCGGTGCGCCATCGACGATTTCAAGATTGGCTAACCCGAGTGCGCGAGCCGCCGCAGCGGTGCCATCCCCGCTCTGATCATCCACCATGATGATGCGCGCGAGCGGTCCTTGAAGTGCAAGTGCTTGCAGCGTGCGTGCGATCGATTCGACTTCATCCCGGGCGGGAACCAGTGCCGAGACATCAGGCAAAGCCACGTGGGTTGCCGAGGGATCGCATTCGAGCCGTTCACGTGTCGACCACGGCCGCCATGGCAACAACAGGATGGCGAGCCAGGTGATCAGTGCCGCGTAGGTGAGGCTTAATAACATTGGGCACCTGAGGCGCATGCGCGCGGCCGATGCCATCTCATGGTGGGCGTCGGCTCACTGGAGCCTAACCACCGGGCTAATGTCAGGCGACGCGCTTGTTGCTGCTGCACGAAGAAGCGCCGAGGGCTTCGCCGTTGGCGACCAGGCGCGGGCGCGCCGGGGGTTGGTCGTCGTACAGGAACGGCACTTCGGGTGCCATTGGACCGTCTGTTTTTGGGCCGGACAAGAAGGTCTTGAATGCCTTGAGCGGATGTTTAACCGTATCACTCACGGCCGAGGCTTCGTATCCGCAATGCACCATGCAGTCTGCGCACTTGGGATTGACGCCGGTGCCGTATTTTTCCCACGCGGTGTCTTCCATCAACGACTTGAAACTCGTGGCATAGCCTTCGCCCACGAGCAGATAGCAGGGTTTCTGCCAACCGAAAACATTGCGCGTAGGATTACCCCAGGGCGTGCAATGGTAGGTCTGGTTGCCAGCCAGGAAGTCGAGATACAAGGAGGATTGGTTGAAACGCCATTTGCGCCCCTCGCCGAGCTTGAAGATATCGCGGAACAACTGTTTGCTGGCAGTGCGTTTCAGGAACACGTCCTGGCGCGGCGCGCGTTCGTAGTTGTAACCCGGTGAAATTGTCACGGCCTCCACGCCCAGCTTCATCATGGCGTCCATGAAGTGCGCCACTTCATCCGCGGCCTCACCCTGGAATAACGTGCAATTGACCGTCACCCGGAAGCCCCGGCGCAAGGCCTCCTGGATAACTTCGACACACTTGTCGAACACGCCGTCGCGGCACACCGAGGCGTCATGGCGATCGCGGTTACCGTCCAGATGGATGGAGAAAGTGAGATACGGCGAGGGGGTGTATTCGTCCATCTTGCGCTCGAGCAACAAGGCGTTGGTGCACAGATAGACAAATTTCTTGCGTGCAATGTAGCCGTGCACGATTTGCTGCATGTCTTTGTGAATCAGTGGCTCGCCGCCCGCGATCGAGACGATCGGCGCGCCGCATTCATCGATCGCCGCCATGCAGTCGTCAAAGCTCAGGCGTTTGTCAAGTATTGCCTCTGGATAATCGATTTTGCCGCAGCCTGCGCAGGCCAGGTTGCAACGGAAAAGTGGTTCCAGCATGAGCACCAAGGGGTAACGTTCTACGCGCTTGAGTTTCTGTTCGACGATATATCGCCCAACGCGATATTGCTGAATAAACGGAACTGCCATTCGCATTCCCTCGAGTCGGTAGGGTTGAATCTCGAATAAAACCACTTAACATTCAATGAATTGCCGGGGCGATTCGCGGCGCATGTTACGGCAATGTAACGGCCGCGGAAAGCAATAATTTCGCACCCCCGGCGAAAATCACGAATGAGCACCTGTTCCTCGACGAACTCAGAGGAGCCCGCGGAAATCGCCGGTGTGGGCCTTAGCTTGCAAGCCCTAGATCACCTATCCATAATCACGAGCCCGCCGCGAAGTCAGGCGACACTCACATCAAAAACATCGATCATGACTGAGCCTAATCACTATCCTCTCCTCGCGAAAATAGACTCCCCGCACGATTTAAGGCAGCTGCCAGAATCTTCGCTAGAACAAGTCACGCGCGAGTTGCGCGCTTACTTGCTGGATTCCGTCAGCCGCAGTGGAGGCCATTTCGCGGCGGGTCTAGGCTCGATTGAAGTAACCGTCGCGCTGCATTACCTCTACAACACGCCCGAGGATCGGATCGTCTGGGACGTGGGACATCAGGCCTATCCGCACAAGATCCTGACCGGGCGCCGCGACCAGATGCCGACCGTCCGCCGCTGGGGCGGCGTTGCACCGTTCCCGAAACGTGACGAGAGCCCGTATGACACCTTCGGCGTAGGGCATTCCAGTACGTCTATCAGCGCTGCGCTTGGAATGGCGATTGCCGCGAAACACACGGGGAGCCAACGGCGAGCGGTGGCCGTGATTGGCGACGGCGGCCTCACCGCCGGCATGGCTTTTGAAGCACTCAATCATGCCGGCGACATCGGGGCCAATCTGCTCGTCATCCTGAATGACAACAATATGTCGATATCGCCCAATGTCGGGGCGCTGTCCAATCGATTTGCGCAGATTCTCTCCGGCAAGCTCTATACCACGGTGCGCGAAGGCAGCAAAAAAGTGCTGTCGCAAATGCCCAGCGTGTGGGAACTGGCGCGCCGCGCGGAGGAGCATATTAAGGGCTTGGTGGTACCCGGTACGCTGTTCGAGGAATTTGGTTTCAACTACATCGGGCCCATTGATGGCCACGATCTACCCGCCGTTCTGCAAACCTTGCGCAACATTCGCAAGCTGGAAGGCCCGCAGTTCCTGCATATCATCACGAAAAAGGGCAAGGGATACGCCCCTGCGGAGGCCGATCCGGTCAAGTACCACGGGGTCTCGCCGTTCGATCCAAAACTGGGCATCGTGTCGGGCAGCAAAGCTGGCAAGCCGACCTACAGCGATATTTTCGGCGAGTGGGCCTGCGATATGGCGGCCCTGGATCACCGTTTTGTCGCGATCACTCCCGCCATGCGCGAAGGCTCAGGACTGGTGAAGTACGCACGCGAGTTCCCGCAACAGTATCTGGACGTTGCGATTGCGGAACAGCACGCGGTCACCGTCGCCGCAGGAATGGCGTGTGATGGACTGAAGCCGGTGGTGGCGATCTACTCCACATTTCTACAGCGCGCCTACGACCAAATCGTCCACGATGTTGCACTCCAAAAGTTGCCGGTCCTGTTCGCACTCGATCGGGCGGGCCTGGTTGGCGCCGATGGCCCGACCCATGCCGGAAGCTACGATGTCACGTTGCTGCGGTGCCTGCCGGACATGGTCTTGATGGCACCAGCGGATGAGAACGAATGCAGACAGATGCTCTATACCGGGTATTGCCTGGATCGACCTGCGGCCGTGCGGTATCCGCGCGGTAGTGGGCCCGGGGTCGCTATCCAGAAGGAAATGACCGCACTGCCGCTCGGCAAAGCAGACCTTAGACGGCGCGGCAAAACGATCGCGTTGCTGGCGTTCGGTAGCATGGTGACGCCGGCGTTGGAAGTCGGTGAGCGTCTCGACCTAACGGTCGTCAATATGCGCTTTATTAAGCCGCTGGACGATGAACTCGTACTCGAGATGGCGCGCACACACGATCTGCTGGTCACGCTGGATGAGAATGCCATCGCGGGTGGCGCGGGCGGGGCAGTGACAGAACTGCTCGCCGCGCATGGCCTCGCGCCGAGGATTCTGCACATTGGCTTGCCCGATCGCGCCATTCAACACGGCGCGCGCGAAGAAATGCTGGAGGATGCAGGTCTTACGGCCGCGCAGATCGAGCACACGATACGCCGGCATCTCGCGTTAGCGTTGGCGCGTACGTCTCCGGCGGTACTGCCGGCCTAGGGTCGGCCCAGGGTCGTTACTCGCAGCACCCGGCGCCTATCCGGCGGTCGGCACCGGTGCCATGATCTCGCGCAGCGCCGCGCACAGACGTTCAAGATCTTCCGGCGAGATATCGCCCATGGTCGATATCCGAAAGATCTGCTGGGCGAGCGTGCTTTGTCCCGCGTAGATGATGAATCCCCGCGCTTTTAGGGCATCGTGCAAGGTCGGGTAATCCAGGCCTGCGGGCAGCTCGAAGGCGTTGAGGACGCACGAACTCACCGCCGCCTCCAGTAACGGACGCACCGCCAGTTCAGACAACTGCTGGCGCACTGCACCGAGGCGTGCACGGTAGGTCGCGCGTCGCGCCTGCCAGCCGCCTTCTGCTTCAAATTCATCCAGTGCAGCAGAAAGCCCGTAGAACGTTTGCACGGACTGCGTGAACGGCGTGCCGTGATGGTCCTGGTGTTGGAGATACGCGCGCAAATCGAGATAGACCGAACGCGCGACGGCTCCAGCAAGATCGAGGGACTCCCGGCGCGTGACGACGAAACACGTGCCCGGCACGCCGTGCAAACATTTATTGGCGGTGGCCGCGACCGCCGCGATCGGCCAGTGCGAGAATTCGAGGGCTTCAGCGCCAAAGCTGCTCACCGCATCGATCAGTAATTCCAGGCCGTGTTCGGCGCAGCGTGCCGCCAGCGGCGCAAGATCATTGAGACGGCCACTCGTCGTTTCGTGATGTACGACGGCGACATGCGTAATCTCCGGCGCCGCTTGCAGCGCTTGCTCCACCCTGGCGAGATCGATGGGCGCCAGCCAGGTGTGCTCAAGGCGTCGATAAGCAATTGCGTGACGGTGCGCAATATTCGACATCCGTTCTCCATAGACGCCATTTTCGATTATCAACACTGTCCCGTTGGCGGGAACGAGGCTGGTCAGCATCGCCTCGACCGCGGCCGTTCCAGAACCGGTCAGCAAAATAGACGCCCATTGGGCCGGATCGAGCGCGTAGACATTCAGGAGTTGCCGGCGAATCTTCGACTGGAGCACCGCAAACTCGGGCTCGCGGTGGCATAAATCGGGGCCCAGCAGCGCGGTGCGCACCTGCGCGCTCAGGGTGACGGGGCCCGGGTTCAGCAGGATTGTTCTCATCAGGCCCTCGCGCAATGTTGCCGCAGCCGCTGAAGTACTGCAGAAGGTGTAACGGTGGGACGTGGCAGGTTTTCGAGCGTCCCGGTTTTGATTCTAAGGTGCAGAAAGTGCGCTCCATGCGCAGTCGTTGCGACCAGATCGGCAATCGCCTCGACGGACTCCGCGCGCATCACATGTCCGTATCCGCAGGCCAGGGCGATCGCCGCAAAATCCACGTTGCCCGACACGGTCGCCTG
>JAYTEX010000093.1:0-1557 GCA_043734785.1 Pseudomonadota bacterium
AACGGGGCGCTTAATCCAGCCAGATCAGACTCGCGATGCGACCGGTGGTGCCGTCGCGTCGATAAGAAAAAAACCGTGCAGATTCCGCCGCCGTACACCCAGCATAGCGGGCAATGGAGTGGACCCCCGCAGCGCGCAGTTGGTAGGCCGCGAGTGCAGGCAGATCGGCGAACGTAGTGTTTGCCCGGGTCTCGAAACAGGCGGCGTATGCTGGATCTTTGGTCACGAATTTCGTCGCAAAATCGGCACCCACAGCATAACCCGCGGCACTGATGCCAGGCCCTATCCAGGCGAGCCAGTCCGCGCGTGGGGTGCTGAACGCCTCCAATGCGCGCTCGATAATCGCCGAGTGGAGACCGCGCCATCCCGCATGAATGGCCAGGACTATCGTGCCTTGGCGATCGCACAGCAGGATGGGGAGGCAATCAGCGGACAAAATCACACACACGCCGTGGCGATCGCGGGAATAGCTGGCATCCGCCTCTGGTGGCGTCGCGTAGGCGCGTGCTTCCACCAATGTCGCGTGATGGGTCTGCTGGAGCCAGCAGGGCTCGGTTGGCAAATCCAGCGCTATTCGCAGACGCTGTCGATTGACCACCACCGCCGCTGGTTCATCACCGACATGCGTGGCAAGGTTCAAACTTGCATAAGGCCCCACACTCACGCCGCCAGCGCGCGTGCTACACACCGCGCGCACATTCGCCGGCGCCGGCCACTGGGGCGCAATCGTCTCAATCGTCAAGGCCCAATCCTGCCTTCAGATCGTCGTTCAAGGCGCGCAGCGCGCGTCTGAAATCCGCCGGCAAGGCGCTCTTCACGCTGATCATCTCACCGGTCACGGGATGTTCGAATTCAAGTTGCTTCGCATGTAGGGCTTGGTGGGTTAGCCGGTTCAAGGCGATCTTCAGTGCAGGGGACAGGCGGCTCGGCGCGATGCGTCCTTTCGCGTAGGTCGGATCGCCGAGCAGGGGGTGGCCGAGATGCTGCATATGAACTCGGATTTGATGCGTACGCCCGGTTTCCAGTGTTAATTCGAGCTGCGCGTGCGCGCGAAATCGTTTGAGGACGCGGTAATGCGTAATCGCTTCGCGACCGCTCGGCGCCACCCGCATGCGCGTGCGCTGCACCCGATCGCGGCTCATTGCCGCGTTCACGGTCCCACTCACCACGGGCACCCCATGCACGAGCGCCGCATACACGCGATGGATTTCGCGCCCCGCCATCTGGCGCGTGAGGCTTTGAAACGCCGCCGCGGTGCGCGCCACCAGCAACAAGCCAGAAGTATCCTTGTCTAGACGGTGGATCACACCGGCGCGCGGTAAACCGGCCAAATCCGGGAAACGGTACAACAGACCGTTGACGAGGGTATGGTCGGGGTTGCCGGCGCCGGGATGGACCACTAAGCCCGGCGGCTTATCGACCACCAGCACCGCGTCATCCTCATAGGCCAGCGCGAAGATCAGTTCCTGCGGTTCGAGGTGGGTGGTGTCGGCGAAGCTGGCGTGCAGTTCGATCCTATCAGCCTCATGCACGACACCTCGCGGCTTGCGAGTGAGC
>JAYTEX010000094.1:0-2861 GCA_043734785.1 Pseudomonadota bacterium
AGCAATGCCGGAAGCCAGCGTGCCCTTTTCACGGGCATCGCGCGATCAAACCCGAAACCGTCGCACCGGTGCACGTGTCGATGCGGGTTTGGAACCGACGACATGTCATTTCGAAGCTGCGTATTCGGCAACGGCCTGCATCTGTTCCAGGCTCATTCTGTCGGTCATGGCATGCATGACCGGATTGTTGCCGCGTTGCATGGATTTGAATGCCGCCAGCTGCTTGACCAGATACTCCGGATGTTGTCCTGCAAGGCGCGGAATCGCGTCTTTGCCTTGCGCATTCTCGCCATGACACGAGGTGCAGGCCAAAATACTGGATTCGGGCAAGCCGTTCTTGAAAATGTTCTTGCCTTTCGCCATCCTCGCGGCATCTCCGGTCCGGCCGGGGTTCAGTCTCTCCGCGGCATAGTAGGCCGCAAGGCGTTTCATGGTGTCTTCATCGAGCTGGGACGCCATGCCCCACATGTAGGCCTGCGCATACGCGTCGCCGCGCGAGTGGTCCTTGAAAGCCTTGAGTTGTGTTTCGATATAGGTGGCTTGTTGCCCGGCCAGGCGCGGAAAGGCGGACGAGACGCTGTCGCCGTGGGGGCCATGGCAGTTTGCACAGACCCGGATCGCGAGTCGGGCAATTTCGACGTCCTCGGCGCTGAAGGCGGATACGCTGACTAGCAGCGATGCGGTGGTCAGGAGCAGTTCCAGGAAGTGTCGTTTCATGATTTTTTCCTTTGAGACGGAGACGGGCCCGATCGCATCCAGCGCGATGCCGGCGCGTTTAATCAGCCGTTTTCTGTTGGGTCCACGTCAGAAATTGAACCAGCCAAGCAAATAAATGGTGTTGTTGTCCGATGCGTTTCGCCCTGACCCGGCCACGTCGTAATCGCTGTTGCCCCCGTTGAAGCGGTTGTACGCGGTGTACTGCAACGCGAATTTCACGTTTTGCCAGGGAATGTAGTCCAACTCCGCAATCCAACCCTTGCTGTCCGGGCTTCCGTTCGCGCTGCCGAATACCGGCGCGGGGGCGTAAAGGGAAGTATCGGTGGTACCAGTGGTCGAGAAATAACCCAGGCTGCCGCCGTACTTGCGCTGGTAGTAGTAACTGCCGCCGATTCTCAGGGTCTTGAGCGTATTCGACTCACCGGCAATGGCATCGAGCGTCTGCTTCTCGTGAATGTACACCGCCTGCATCGAATAAATCGATTCGTCCCCGATGAACTGATACTGCGTGTCGAGCGCCATGTCGCGGTATTTGTTGGTGAGGCCGCTCAGCGTAACCGGGGCAGCAGGGGTACCACCCGGAAACAATTCCACGTCCATCCCGAATGTGCCGATCGACCAGGAACTGCGATCCTTTTGCCACTCGTATGCAAGCCTCCAATACGGCGCTGCTCCGCGCACGACATTGCTCGCGGTGCTGTCGAGCGGTCCCGCGGCACCTGCCTTGTTGGTAAAGCCCTGTGGCGCGGACTTGTAGGCCCCAAACTCGGCATAGAATGCATTCGCAAAATAGCCGTAAAGGGTCAGTCCCGCGACGTTGCCTGCCAACGTTCCGTCGATCTGCGTGGCTGCGGCGGGTGTGGGCGCCGCGCTGCTGCGTTGATCGAAGGGTGTCTGCCATGCGGGGGTGCTGTTCCACGCGTCCTGCACGGTCGGGTTGTTGTTTAAAGACACCCCCCAGGTCAGATCCTTGCCGGCTACAGGCGCATGGTCCGCGAAGCGAATGTCCGTGTTATCCCAGCCGAAGGTGCCGCTGTCACTGCCGTAGGTCATCTGGATGAAGCCGCCGATGTTGGGTGCGATCCGTCCGGCGTAGAACAGGCTTGCCTGTTGGGGAAACAGGACCTGTCCGTTCTGGGTGTTTCCTCCCACGGGATCCGGAAGGGCCTTGCTGGTACTTGTGTACGAAGTCTGGAACATGATCGACAGCGGCGGCAGCCAGTTGAGCAGCAAAGCCTCCTTGTTGTCCGTCGTCATTCCCTTTACCTGCGGCAAATTGTCGATCAGATAGCCATTCAGCTTGAACGAGCGGCCGAAAGGCGTGAGCTCGGGAAATACGGTGTGGCAGCCTTCACAGGCCAAGCCTGTCTGGCGCGCGAAGGAAGGAACTGCGAAGGATTGGGGAGCGAAACTTGCAAAGACGAGGAATGAAACTGCGGAAGCGAGAATTCCAATGGTCCTACTACCCGGCACTTTCATCATCGACCTCCTGTTATTGTCGAGCCTCGCAAAATCCGGACGATGCTTCCCACCCTTTGTTCCCGTCTGCCCTGAGCTTCCATGAAAAATTGAGCACAATGGCTGGCGCGTGATTTCGATGCATCTTTGATCTGGATCAACAAAGGCGGCGCGTCTCGCGCCAGGACGTTGTCAGCTTTGCAATCGACGAACAGCCTATGGTCGACTTTCCGAGTGCTTGATCGCGACCGGGAGATTTGCATCGTCAACACGATTGTTACCAACCATGTTTGGCTTGTATGTTCGGTACCGAACATTGAGGGGATATTTCGGATTGCGTCAAAAAGCTTTGAGCGCGTACCGCAGATGACTTTTTCTAACCCTTGATGCGGTGGCGCGCGAGCTTATCCTTGCGCCATTGCCAGGGAGGTTCGGGATGCGTGTCGCGCCACAGGCCGGCGTGTTCGGATTTGGCTTGCTGTTCGGCTTCGAGGTAGAGCCTGCGGTCCTCGATCGTCAGTTCGCGCAGGTATTGCGTATAGACCCAGGCCGAGCCCTCGCGCACCTGTTCGAGATTGGCGTCGACGCCGTCGATTTCGATCTTGCCGAGGATGCGGCCGTAGCGGTCGGTCTTGAACCATTCCACCGTGACCGCCTGGCCGAAGATCTGGCGCGACAGGGTTTCC
>JAYTEX010000095.1:0-11051 GCA_043734785.1 Pseudomonadota bacterium
CCGGCCACCGCGAGCTTCTGCTGGTCCGCTTCGAGCGTGCTCGGGTACTTGGCGTAGTCGTCACCTTTGCCGAACTGGATTGGATTGACAAAGATACTGACGACAGTTCGGTCTGCGAGTGTGCACGCGCGTTCAAGCAGAGAAATATGACCGGCGTGCAGATTGCCCATGGTTGCCACCAGCGCAATCCGCTCGCCTGCACGCCGCCAGCGCTGGATTGTTTCGCGCAATGCTTCCAGAGAATAAACAGTTTCCATAGACGTTTGGGTAGTTTTCGCGGGCACAGAAGTGTAATCCAACTCTAAATTCCGTGGCGAGTATCTTCGGCGATCAGCGAGATGATGGACTCCGAACGGGTGCAAAACGCCCGCGTGCCCGAGATCTCGCCGTCGAGCTGCGCCAGCAGCGCAGCATAGTGTCCTCTATTATTCAGATAATTCACCGTCGTGGTATCGACGAACAGCACCGGCGCCGCTCGATAGCCGTGAAAAAACGTGTCGTATTCGGTGCATAACCGGCGCAGGTAGGAAGCATCGATCGCATGTTCTCGGTTTGGATGAGCAGTTGCAGTGGTTGGGCCGTTAGCACAGGTTGCAGTGGTTGGGCCGTTAGCACAGCAAGCGCAATTGCGTGGCCAGCGCGCCACGCCTGGGGTCTGCAACGTACTGCGGGAGAAACGGGTTCTCAGCGGCGGCACAGGTCATAACGTCATAGCTTGCTGATAGTGCTTTGCGCGACGCTAGCGCGGAGCAGTCGAGGCGAAGGCAGGCCTGGGATCGGAAATTCCGGCGCAATCTCGGCCAGCGGGATCACCACGAACGCGCGCGACGCAAGGCCTGGATGCGGAACCCGCAAGCGAGTGTCGTCCAAGATTTCCGCACCATAGATCAGGAGATCGAGATCGAGTGTGCGCGGCCCCCAATGTTGTTTGCGGTCCCGATGATGCAATCGTTCAATCCGTTGCAGTTCATCGAGCAACCGATGCGGCGCGAGTTGCGTGGAGAGTTCGGCCACCGCGTTAATATAGTCCGGCTGATCGGGTGGGCCCATCGGGGGCGTTCTGTATAACGAAGATCGGCTGCGCAATTCACTCTGCGGTAATTTTGCCAGTGCTTCGAAGGCCGTCAGGACTTGCCGTTGCGGGTCGTCAAGATTGCTGCCTATACCAATAAACGCCGTGACAGGCGCGACCATCGGGCTTATTCGCCAGCCGCCGCCGCGCTCTTGCCGCGGCCGCCGCGCCGCCGTCGTCGGTGTTGATTGGGACGAGTCTCCGGCGCGGAGGCTTCGAGTAGTTGCGCGCGGCTCGAATCGTCGGCACCGATGAAAGTCGTCCACCAGTCGGCGGCCTCCTGCACGGGCTCGCCGGCTTCTGCACGCAGCAGCAGAAAATCGTAAGCCGCACGAAAGCGCGGATGCTCCATCAGCCGCGGCGCGCGTTTGGCAATCCGTTTGACCAAACGGGGCTGCAGCGCCCAGATTTCCCGCGTGATATTCGTGAACCGGCGCGGCATCGCAATTCTCGCCACTTGCTTTGAGATGACGGTGTCCGCCGCGAGTTGAATGGCCTCGATCACCCCTAACCCATTGGCGACATTCGCGGCCGTCTCATCTTCGACGCTCTGCCACAGCAGCGCCGCGAACAGAAAGGCTGGCGTGACGGGCTTGCCGTCAGCGATTCGCTTGTCTGTATTATCTAGCGCGGATACCAGCAAGCGCTGTACAAACGCGCCCTCATTACCGGCGAGCGCTTTCTCTGTGAGTGGGCACAGGCAGTAGAACAAGCCATGTTCGCGCAGCATTTCGAAACTTGCGCGACCGAAACCGCCGTGGAACAGTTTCAGTATTTCATCGAAAAGCCGCGCCGGCGCGATGTTTTCCAACAGGTGGCGCAATCTTTCGATGGGCTCAAGCGTGGCCAGTTCGATGTCGAATCCCAGCTTGGTGGCGAAGCGTACCGCGCGCAGCATGCGTACAGGATCCTCGCGGAAACGCGTCTCTGGATCGCCGATCAAGCGCAAGTGATTGGCTTTGAGATCCTCTACACCTCCGGTGTAGTCCACGATTGAGAAATCCGCGATGTCGTAATACAGGGCGTTGACCGTGAAATCGCGGCGCCACACGTCGTCGTCGAGTGTGCCGTAAACATTGTCGCGCAAGATACGGCCCTCGTCCGTCATCGACGCGCCATCGGCATCACCGTCATGGGCTGCGCGAAAGGTCGCCACCTCGATGATTTCACTGCCGAACTGCACGTGAGCGAGTCGGAATCGGCGTCCGATCAGGCGACAATTGCGGAATAGTTCGCGGACCTGCTCAGGCAGCGCATCAGTGGCCACGTCGAAATCTTTGGGTTGGCGGCCGAGGAGCAGATCGCGCACGCTGCCACCCACCAGAAAGGCTCGAAAGCCCGCCTTATTGAGGCGATAGAGCACTTTGAGCGCGCTATCGGCAATGAATTTGCGAGAGATTGGATGCTCGGCCCGCCCATATACGCGCGGGCGGGCGTGTATGGGGATGATTTCGGCGCTGTGCGCGGGTTGCTGGTTCAAGAGTGCTCCAGTCGATATTCCGACGGTGGGGGGAAAGATCCTTATTTGCCATGGCGTGGCCGATGGCGACGCCCCTATAATACCACTCCACCTGCCCTGCTCCCTTCGTCTAGTGGCCTAGGACGTCGCCCTCTCACGGCGAAAACAGGGGTTCGAGTCCCCTAGGGAGCACCATGTACAACTATAAATCAGATGGGTTTTGCGTGGATTCTACCGGCCCGTACCGAGGCGGGGCACCGCAATCGTTGCGGCTGACGGCGTTTGACTTCAACCACCGCGCCGCTCGATTTCGCCAAAAAAGTGCAATTACCCTGCCTTTACGCGTCACCGCCAAGGCGTGCAGGATCGATCGCTTCGAATTGGCAGACTAACCCGTGCAGCATATCCATAACCTAACTCGAGGACTGCAGTCTCTGCCGGCGCGCCCTTATTCGCGTTGAGCGCACGAACGGCAAAGCCGGAGCGGGTTTGCCAATGGGCTCGATCCGATCTCGCATTCGGAACCTCCACGCTCGTAGGGGGGAAGGTGCAGCTACGACCGGATCCTTTGGCGCATTAGCGGGTTGGCACGCGATGAGTATCCCAGGCTGGCTTGATATCCCTAGTCGACACAAAGGGAATGCGAAATTGACGGATTCCTTTTTCGAAAAGCCAATCCTCAATTTCTCCTACGAGTACCCGTGCCAGTGGTACCTTGCCGGCTATGACTTAGAAATTAGAAAGGGAGATAAGTATGCCTAGTAATTTGTTCGACCTGAGAGGCAAAACCGCGCTGATTACGGGCTCGAGCAAGGGCATCGGTAAAGCCATTGCTGAAGCGATGGCGCGTCATGGTGCAGAGGTCGTGATCTGCAGTCGCAAAGGAGAGGTGTGTGCGGAGGTCGCGGCGTCGATCAATGCCGAAGCAGGCATGGGCCCTGGGGGCGCGGTCGCGATCCCGGCGAATATCAGCACCAAACAGGAACTCGTTCGGCTGGTCAATGACACGCGCGCGAAACTGGGCCGAATCGATATCCTGGTCTGCAATGCGGCGGTCAATCCCCATTACGGCAGTATGCGGGAGCTGCCGGATGCTGCGTTCCAGAAAATCCTGAATGTAAACATCTTAGCTAATCATTGGTTGGCGCAGCTCGTGCTGCCCGAAATGATCGAGCGCAAAGACGGCGTGATCATCATTGTGTCCTCGGTGGGCGGTTTGAAGGGCCACGGGCAACTCGGCGCCTACTGTATTTCCAAGGCGGCTGACCTTCAGCTTGTGCGCAACCTCGCGCTCGAGAACGGGCCACACAATGTTCGCGTGAACGCGATATCGCCGGGCCTGATCCGCACGGACTTCGCGCGCGCGTTGTGGGAAAACCCTGAAACCCTGCAACGACGCACGGCCAACGATCCGCTGCGCCGTATCGGCGAACCGGAAGAAATCGCCGGGATCGCGGTCTATTTGGCAGCCAAGGCCGGGAGTTTCACGACCGGCCAGAATTTCGTGATCGATGGCGGGAGTACGATCACGACCTGACGACGTAGGCGTTTGTCGCCCCCGTACTAAGGCTTTGCGTCGAGCTGAATGGTGCCGGATACCGTCACATTCATGGTCTGCGCTCCTGCTTCTAGCTGCGCGGGCGCAGTGGATTTCTCGGCCATCATCAGCGCGCCGCGAGCGATTGGGCTTGGTATCTCGCCGCCGGTGCCGAGATTGAGCCGCACGACGCGATAGCCCGGGTGACCAAGCGCGGAGGCCACCTGCTCGGCGCGCGCCTGGAACTGCGCCAGGGCCTGGATGGTCAAGGTGGCTTCGGCTGCATCGCGAGCGCCCTTCGACACTTCGAACCCGATAGACTCCACCGCCAGGCGCTCTTGCATGGTCGCGATCAAATCGCCCAGCAATTTCGCGTCACGTGCCTCCAGGCGCACTGCCTGGCGCGCGCGCCAGCCGGAGATGGTTGTCGTGTTATTGGCGTAGATCGGATAAGTGTTGTACTGAGTTGTTTGGGCGGTAACGCCGGTGACCAATTTTGCCTGCGCCAGCGCCCAAACCATGGTTTTGTTCACGCGTTCGGCGACTTCTGCTTGACGCTGGCCCTCATGCTCCGTGTAGAGGGTGGCGATCAGGATATCGTTTGGGATTTCCTGATCGGCGCTTGTGCTCAAATCGATCTGGTTGTAGAGCATTGGCTGATCGTCGTGGGCTAGCGCGCAAGGTGCTGCCGCGAAAATCCCCCATGCCACCGCAGCACGCATTAATCGCAAGCGCATTTCAGTCACCTCGGCTTATCGAAAAGATGCCGTGTAGTATACGGAAAGGGCTGGGTCGCGCGTGGCGTTGAGGACCGTTCCTTGAGTCTCGCTCAACGAAAATCGCGCGATCGCACAGCGAGCAGACCGAGCAGATGGCTGAGGTCGCGTAAGTGTGCGGCGATCAGATGCTGCACTCCGTCGGCGGCTTCGAGGCGTCCTGCCACCATCAGCAGTTTTGCCTCCAGCAGCACCCGGCGCTGACGTTCCCCGAGCGTCGGCCACACCACTACGTTGACCATGCCATCTTCGTCTTCGAGCGTCACGAAGGTGGTGCCACTCGCGGTGGACGGGCGTTGTCGCAACGTCACGAGGCCGGCACAGCGCACCATCGTGCCATGCGGCAATGTGCTCAATTCACGTGAAGGGCGGCAGCGTTGTGCGCGTAACTGCGCGCGTAGCACACGCAAGGGGTGCGGCCCCAGCGTAAGGCCGGTGCTCACATAGTCGGCGATGACAGTTTCGCCGACGGTCGGGACCGGCAGCGAAACTGCGGATTCTGGTGTCGCGTAATCGCGCAGTAACGGCCGCGCTGGTTCAACCCCCTGCACCGCCCAGCGCGCGCGGTGGCGATGGCCGACAAGTCCGCGGAGCGCACCGGCATCCGCCAATAAACTGCGTGCCCGCGTATCGAGCGCGGCGCGGTGACACAAGTCATGAATATCCGTGAAGGCAGCGCTGTGACGCGCCGCGACGATGCGCTGCGCGGGATCCTGGGCAAAGCCCGCAATCTCGCGTAATCCAAGTCGCAAAGCGGGTTGACGGGCGGAATCGTCCAGATGTGTTTCTAGCGTTGAATCCCAGGCGCTGTAGCGCACATCGATCGGCCGCACGTCGAGGCCGTGGCGTCGCGCGTCCTGAATCAACTGATTGACTGAATAGAAACCCATGGGCTGCGAGTTGAGCAGGGCACAGGTGAAAGCCGCCGGTTCGTGGCATTTGAGCCAGCAACTCACATAGGTGATCAACGCGAAACTCGCCGCATGTGATTCCGGGAATCCGTAGCTGCCGAAGCCTTTGATCTGTTCGAAGACCTGCTCGGCAAACTCCGTGTCGTAGCCTCGCTCAGTCATGCCTTCAGTGATCCGATCGCGGAAGTACTCAAGGCCGCCGCGGCGTTTCCAGGCCGCCATTGAGCGCCGCAGTAGATCGGCTTCGCCCGGTGTGAAGCCGGCGGCGACGATCGCGAGTTGCATCACCTGCTCCTGAAAGAGCGGTACGCCCAAGGTGCGTTCGAACACCGCGCGCAGCGCTTCCGAGGGATAGACCACGGGTTCTAGCCCCTGACGACGTCGCAGATAGGGATGCACCATCTTGCCCTGGATGGGACCTGGACGCACGATCGCGACTTCGATCACGAGATCGTAGAAATTGGCCGGCTTCAAGCGCGGCAGCATCGCCATTTGCGCGCGCGATTCGATCTGGAACACGCCGACGGTATCCGCGCGCTGGATCATCGCGTAGGTCGCGGGATCATCGGCTGGAATCGTCGCCGGCGTGAGATCACAGCCGCGCAGGGTGCGCAACAGCGCCAGGCATTTGCTCACACAGGTCAACATGCCGAGCGCGAGACAATCCACCTTGAGCAAACCGAGGGTTGCGAGATCGTCTTTGTCCCACTGGATGATGGTGCGTTCGGGCATGGCCGCATTCTCGACCGGCACCAGGTGATGCAATGGCTGCTCGGAGATAACGAAACCACCGACGTGCTGCGAGAGATGGCGTGGCGCATCGAGTAGCTCGCGGGTCACCGCGATGATCCGGCGCAAGACAGGGCTCGCCGGTTCGAAACCCCGTTCGCGCAGGCGCTCGCCGAGATCGAGCGCGCCATCCCACCCGGCGAATACGCGGCTTAGCTGCTCAACTTGATCGGCGGGCAGGCCGAGCGCTTTCGCGACATCGCGCACCGCGCTTTTCGCGCGATAGCAGATCACGGTCGCGGCGAGCGCGGCGCGTTCGCGACCGTATTTCTGGTAGAGATATTGAATGACTTCCTCGCGCCGTTCGTGCTCGAAATCGACATCGATATCGGGCGGCTCGTTGCGTTCCTTGGAGATGAAGCGCTCGAACAGCATGTGATGGTGCGCGGGGTCGACTTCGGTGATCCCTAAGGCGAAGCACACGGCGGAATTCGCCGCCGAGCCGCGGCCCTGGCACAGAATCCCGCGGCTGCGCGCGAAGCGCACCACATCATGCACAGTCAGAAAAAAAGCTTCGTAGCGCAGTTCGGCAATTAACACGAGTTCGTGTTCGATCTGGGCGTGCACGGCGGTGGGAATACCCTGCGGCCAGCGCCAGGCGGCGCCTTGTGCGCTCAACACGCGCAGCCAGCTTGTGGCGTGGTGCCCTGCGGGTACCAGTTCATGCGGATACTCATAGGTGAGTTGGCCGAGATCAAAGGCGCAGCGCCTGGCGATCGCGAGAGATTCCGCGAGCAGCGCGTGCGGATAGATCGCACACAACGCGGTGCGCGTGCGTAGATGGCGCTCACCATTCGGGAAAAGATAGGCGCCAGCGTCGGCTACCGTCGTGTGGTGACGGATGGCTGTCAGGGTGTCCTGCACGGCGCGTCGACGTCGCTCATGCATATGCACATCGCCCGCCGCGAGCGGCCGCAGTTGCGTCGCGTCCGCGAGGGCGAGCAGCGCGCGCAGGCGGGCGTTGTCATCCGCACCGCGATGCAGTTCCACCGCGAGCCAGGCGCGCGCACCGAACACCGTCCGCAGCCATAACCCATCGCTGATTGCAGTAGCGGAAGGCGCATGAGTCACGATCGAATCATCCGGAATCCACAACACCAGCACACCCAGCAGACTTGTCGCGAGATCAGCGCGAGTCAGTAAGTAAGCGCCCTTGGCCGCGCGTCGTCGGCCATGGGTGATGAGCCGGCAGAGATTGGAATATCCTGCAGCGTTCTCGGCGAGCAGCACGAGCTTCAAGCCATCCTGCAATATCACTTCGGTGCCGACAATCAGTGGGATTTCGAATTCGCGTGAAGCTTCGAGCGCCCGCACGATGCCCGCAAAGGTGCATTCGTCTGTGATGGCGAGCGCGTGATAACCGTTGCGGCGCGCGCGCGCGAAGAGTTCGCGCGCGCTGGATGCGCCACGCCCGAAGCTGAAATGGGTCAGGCAATGCAGCTCCGCATAGTCATTCATGCAAACCAGCCGTGCAGCATCCATGGACCTTCCTGTACGCCGGCCGGCCGGAACACCCACGCGCGCTGACCACGCCGGGTTTCGATCACGTAATAGTCGCGGCGCACATCTTCGCCGTCCCACCAGCCGGCTTCGATGCGCTCGGGCCCCGCCAGGATCTGCCGTGCCTGATCGCGCCAGGGGAGCGGTTGCGGCAGCAACCAGGCCGGGCGCGGCGGCAGGCACAACGCAGTTGGTTCGGCGGTGAGTTGCGCGACGCTACGCAAGCTGTGTTCCGGGCGCGGATCGGCATGCGGTTGCCACTGCACCAGCGCGGAGTCGCCAAGTCGTGCGCGCAAGCGTTCGCGTAAGTTCGGCCATGACGAACGTTCGTTGGGGCGCGCCGCAAACAGATCCTGCATGGCAGGGATGAAAGGCGGCAGCTCGCGCGCCAGCAGCTGTAGGCCCCGAATGGGGGCCGGCAGCGTGACACGCTCGAGGCGCACACGGCAGAGCTCGAATAGGTGATTCGGATCGCGTGTCGGACTCAACAGGCTGAGCATGAGCGAAGTAGGGGGAAGTTCTGCGTGGACCAGCCGCAGTTCGAAGCGCTGCACCCCGCCATCGCGTCGGCTGAGATAGGTGCCGAGATCGCCCAGCATGCGCTTGAGCGGAAACAGGATCGCCGGATGGTGCTCTATTTCGTAGTTGAACTCGAGCCGCGCCTCAAAAACGTCGGGCGGACGATAGCAATCGCGCAGATCGGCGCGTTCGCCGAGCAGGCATTCGAGAAAGGTCAGCAGTTCGACCCCGAACCGTCGCGCCAATCCCGCACGCGGCAGGGCGAGTAATTGGCGCAGTTGGCGGATGCCCATGCCCGCGCACGCACTGACCTGTGGCAGCGGCAAACGTGCGGCGCTCAGTGGCACTGGCCCCAATGCCGCTTGCAGATGTGTGGGATCAGTGACGATCGCGCCATCGCGGTCAGTGGCTAGCGCACAGGCGGCAAGCGGTGTGGGCGCGAGCGCAATCCGGTGCTGAAAACCGAGCGCACGCAGGTCTGTGCGCAGCAGATGCTCGAACCGGGACCAAGGGCCGAACAAGCCGAGACTCGCCTTGACTTCGAGCACGATCGCGTCCTCACCCTCGAGACGGACCAGCGAGCTATAACGATAAGCCCAGGCCGCCAATAACTGCAGCAGACGCGCGTTTTCCGCCGCATCGTAGGCGCAGATTTCGAACTGCGGGAGCAGGGCATGTGCGGCGTTGAGGCTGAGCCCCGGTCGCAAGCCCGCGGCATGCGCGATGGCATTCACAGCCAGCAGGATGCGGCGTTGCGATGGCCCAGTGACGAGGGCGAGTGGCGCTTCAGGCGTGGCGTAGCGGCGCAGCACTCCATCGAGTGCCAGGTGCGGCAGAACAATTGCGGCCCAGAGCATCACAACGCACTCGCATCAGTGCGGTAACACCGCGCGGAATGGGATGCTACCTGCCGGCGGATGGCGGCCGCGGCACTTCAGGATACGTAGCACCGTGCCCGTCGGCGTGCTTTCCAGGCTCACTCGCAGCGGCGCCGGCGAGGGATTGCGCGCGGCTTCCAGGGTGCGGAACACGAAGCCGAGCGTCTGCCCGCTGTCGGCGGCGATCTGTAGACGGCGCAGCGCTTTGTCATCCGCTTGCGCGGGCCAAGCCAGTACCGCCCCGCAACAGCCCGCGCGCAAGGCCTGTTCCGTCGCCCATAAGGCGTTATGGGCAGTGGTTTCTATCACATGCAGATAGGCAAGCTGCACGCCGGCGCGGTGCCAGGCCGGCGCATAAGGGCGGTAGGGTGGGGCGATGACCAGGATCGGTTTCTGCTGGGCGCTTAAAGTCGCGAGGGTTGGCAGCACCAGCGATAATTCACCGAGGCCTTCGGCCGCGTTTAAGACTTCGACCAGGCCCGACGCCGGCCAGCCTTGCAGCGGCAGTGCCGCATCGAGCGTACGAAAGCCAGTCCCGCAGCGCGCGAGCGGGGTGTCGAATGTGGCCGCCGGCCCGCGCCATACCTGCTGGTTTTGGAGCAGCGCCGTGAGCGCCGGGTGTAGAGTCTTCATGCGCGTCGGATCAGGCCACAATACAGCCCTTCGATAGCAAAACTGGCGTCGTGCGGCACTTCAATGGGCGCATAGTCCGGGTTGCATGGCATCAGTACGATGCGCTCGGGGAGGCGCTGCAGGCGTTTGACCGTGATCTCATCTTCGATCCGGGCGACCACAATCTGACCGTTCTCGGCGGTTGGCGTGCGATGCACGGCGATCAGATCCTTGTCCAGGATCCCCTCGTCCCGCATCGAATCCCCTGTTACTTTCAGCAGATAATGCGGCGTCAGCGAAAAGAGCGCGCGGTCCACGAGCACTTGCTGGGCGTCGTCTTCCAGTGCGGCTCCGATGGGCGATCCGGCTGCGACCCGACCCCATATCGGCAACCACACCGCCTCGGCCCGTGCGCGCGGATGGGGTGAGGGAAGGCGGATACCCCGTGCCTTGCCGGGCAGCAGTTCGAGATGGCCCTTGGCCGCCAGCGCCGCCAAATGCTTCTGCGCTGCATGTACTTGGTTGAACCCGAAGGCCGTCGCAATCTCGGCCAGGGTCGGCGGCAACCCTTCCTCGCCGATGCGGGCGGTGACGAACTCGAGGATGGCTTGCTGGCGGAGGGTGAGATCTTTCATAGGTACAAATATATGTACCTTTTTTAAGAAACACCAGCGACCGAGACCAGACCAGACCAGACCGCTAGGATAATGCGATGGGAGACAATTTCATGCCCTCAATTTGCGGCAACCCGATTCGCGAATCTCGCGGTGCGGATTACCTTCAGCGCACGAGCGTTGCGCGTTGAGACATAGGCATGAGCGGCTGCGGCTTTGTGCCGAGCCTCGGCGGCTTCCGGGTCACTGAGCGCGCCGAGGACAACGCTCTAGGATTGCTTCCAGCAGATCGGGGACGGTGCTCGCCGGTTGGATCTTACGGGTGGCGGCAATGGAGGGGTGGAACCTGATCGATGTGGCCGGTTTGGATCATCACGTCCGCCT
>JAYTEX010000096.1:0-4827 GCA_043734785.1 Pseudomonadota bacterium
TAATTCTCTTTAAATCATTTTCAAACCAATCGAAGACAGCCGCCTGATCTCACACTCAGCACTACTCGCTCAGACTCATACTTGGATTGGAATGTACTCAAGATAGGACTTTGCTGTTGCCAACGAATATTCTGGGGATTGAAACCTCCTGTGATGAGACCGGTGTTGCGGTCTATAGCCATCCGGGTGGTCTATTGGCGAATCGACTCTACAGCCAGGTCGCCATGCATGAAGCCTATGGAGGGGTAGTGCCGGAGCTGGCGTCGCGCGATCACGTCCAGAAACTGACCCCGCTCATCAAGGCGACCTTGCAGGATGCGGGTCTTGCCTGCGCGGATTTGGATGCAATTGCGTTTACAGCCGGTCCGGGCCTCATTGGCGCGCTGCTCGTCGGGGCCACCCTGGCGCGTAGCCTTGCCTGGGCGCTTGGCATTCCGGCCATCGCCATCCACCACATGGAAGCCCACTTGCTGGCGCCCATGCTGGAACCTACCCCACCGACCTTTCCGTTTCTCGCGTTGCTCGTCTCGGGAGGCCATACGCTGCTGGTGAGGGTTGAGAGCCTGGGCTGCTATGAAATACTCGGCGAATCACTCGATGACGCGGCTGGCGAGGCCTTCGACAAAACTGCCAAGCTGCTGGGCCTCGGCTACCCCGGTGGGCCCGCAGTCGAGCGCCTGGCGGCGCAGGGCAGCGCGGGGCGTTTCGTGTTCCCGCGCCCGATGACGGACCGCCCAGGACTCAATTTCAGTTTCAGTGGCTTGAAAACCTTCTGTGCCAATACCGTGCGCGAACAAGCCAGCGACGAACAAACCAAAGCCGATATCGCGCGCGCTTTCATGGACGCGGTAGTCGATACCTTCGTGATCAAGTGTCGGCGCGCCTTGCGCGCGACCGGCCTGAAAACACTGGTCGTAGCGGGCGGTGTTAGCGCTAATCAGGCACTGCGCAAGGCCTTGGACGAGTTGGCGCACGCAGAGCGCGCACAGGTTTTTTATCCGCAAGCACAATTCTGTACCGACAACGGCGCGATGATCGCTTACGCGGGTTATCTGCGTCATTGCGCCAGTGCGCATGCGCCCCTGGGTTTCTCCGTGCGCGCACGCTGGTCCCTGGAGGACGCCGTGCTCGAACGCTGAACGGCGCGCGGTGATTAGGCGCGGCGGGCGCCGATGCGGCCTTCAGTACCCGCGCGCAATCGCTGTATGTTGACACGATGACGCCAGAATACCGCTGCCACCATCACGACAAGCGCGCAGGCGTAAGGCACCGGCAGTTGCAAGCCGAGCGCCAACACGGGCGACAGCGCCGCCGCGCAGAGCGCAGCCAGCGAGGAATAGCGTGACCACGCGGCAACCACAAGCCAACTCACCACGAAGCCGCACCCCAGGCGCCAATCGTAGCCAAATATCACGCCTATCAAGGTAGCGACGCCCTTCCCGCCCTTGAACGAGAAGAACAAAGGCAACAGATGGCCAAGAAAGGCCGCCACCCCCATGGCCGCGATAATGGATGGCGCAAATCCCAGCCCGGCGCCGATCATCACCGGCAAGAAACCTTTCAAGACATCGCCGGCCAAGGTCGCGGCGGCCGGTCCCTTGCCGTAGGCTCGTAGGACGTTGGTCGCCCCTGGATTGCCAGAACCCACCGTTCGCGGGTCGCCCTTGCCGAGCACCCGACACACGATAATCGCGGCCGAGAGCGATCCCACGAGATAACTGGCGGCGAGGTAGAGCAGGGTCAACATGGGGCTATTGCACTGGATGGGCCGGCGTCAATCAAGTGGCCTTATACTCTACAAACGCTTTTTAACTCACCACTGCCAGCAGCGAGCACCCTCGAATGGACGTAGTTTTTCTGCACGGACTCAAGATCGAAACTGTAATCGGGATCTGGGACTGGGAACGTCGCCTTAAGCAAACGTTGATCCTGGATATCGATATGGGCGCCGATCTCGCAATTCCGGGCCGCAGCGATGCGATCACCGACACGCTCGACTACAAAGCCGTCACTAAGCGCATCTTTAGGCTGGCCGACGAAAGCGCGTTTTTCCTGGTGGAAGCACTGGCCGAAACGCTGGCGCAGATTCTGCTTACCGAATTCCAGTTGCCCTGGGTAAGGATCAAAATCAACAAGCAGGGCGCGGTGCGTCAGGTGAGGGATGTGGGGGTGCTCATCGAGCGCCGAGGCGCCGACTGACCTCGCTGCCATGACGCAAGTCTATGTGAGTATTGGCAGTAACCTCGACCCGAAGCGTCACATCCTCAGTGGCGTGAGCATGTTGGAGGCGACGTTCGCACCAGTGACGCGCTCACCGGTCTACGCAAATCCAGCGGTCGGGTTCGTTGGTGAGGATTTCTATAATCTGGTGGTGGGTTTTGAAACCACGCTGAGCGTCGCGGCACTGGTCGCGCGTTTGCGCGAAATCGAGCACGCGCATGGGCGGCATCGGGGTGAGATGAAATTTGCGTCGCGCACCCTGGATCTAGACCTTCTGACCTATGGCGATCAGGTGAGCGAGACCCCAGGGCTCACGTTACCGCACCACGATATTCTGGCCTATCCATTCGTGCTCAAGCCTTTGGCGGATATCGCACCGTATGCGTATCATCCTGCAACACGGGAATCCTACGCCGAGCTATGGCGTCTGCGGGAGACTTCTGATGAGTCGATGGTTTTGATTCCCGATTTTTTCACGCTCTAACCTATCAATGTCTGGACCACACGTATGCTGCGCTTATCTCGCACTGCTTCGCTGATCCTTCTTTGCGCGGTTGTACTCAATGCCTGCAGCAGTTTTTTGACGCCACGCGAGCAACGGCGGCAGAAAGCGCTGCTCGAGGCCACGGAGACCTATCGCAAGCTCCTGCGCTGGGGTTATTTTGAAGAAGCGACGCAGTACCTGAAGGGCAAGGGCGAGGAACTCCCGCGCCCGGATCTCGCTAGGCTGGCACACTACAAAATCAGCGGTTACCACCCCAGTGAACAATTGCAGAATGACACCGGGGATGAAGTTCGTGTGGTAGCGCTGATCGATTACTACGATATCGATTCAGGATCTGCAAAATCCCTGCGCGACGAACAGTACTGGTGGTATGACGCTGAGGCCGAACATTGGTTTCTTGGGTCGCCCATGCCGGCTTTAGGCGAACGGTGAGGGGTGCGATGTCTGGATCTGTCAGCCTGGGCCTGTATCCGCAATCACTCGAAGATCGAAAAACACACGCAACGGCACACGACGTCAAGTGCTGAGTTTCGACGCAAACTGACCCTGCGTAACGCGAATTTTGCTGTAGACCTTGCCCTTTCTCTCGGTGAGAACGACATGGAAATCAAACAAACACGAAGCCTTTTCAGACAAACACTCAGTGCCTGGAGCGATGATTATGCGCCCAGCATGGGCGCCGCCCTGGCCTATTACACGATGTTTTCGATTGCGCCGTTGCTGCTGATTATCATCGCAGTGGCGGGCTGGGTTTTCGGCGCTGAAGCGGCACGCGGCGAAATCCTGGCGCAGCTGGATGGGCTGATGGGCAAGGAAGGCGCGACGATGATCGAAGGGCTGCTCAAGAGCGTAAGTGAGCCGGATAAGAGCGCGACGGCGGCCGTTATCGGCGTTGTCGTGTTGCTGCTCGGTGCCACCTCGGTTTTCGGCGAGCTGCAGGATGCGCTAGACCGCATCTGGCGCGCGCCTGTTAAAGTCAAGACCCGCGGCATTTTTAGCCTGTTGCGTGCGCGTGCGCTGTCGTTTGGCATGATCATTGGGATCGGATTTTTGTTGATGGTATCACTGGTGGTGTCGGCCGGTTTATCGGCGCTGGGAAAGTGGTGGGGCCCCATATTCGCGGGCTGGGAAGTCGTCGCAGAGCTCGTCAACTTCATCGTCAGCTTGGCCTTGATTACGGTAATGTTCGCGTTGATCTATAAAATTATGCCGCGGGTAAAAGTGGCGTGGCGCGATGTTTGGATAGGCGCGGCAGTGACCTCGTTGTTGTTTACGATCGGCAAGCTTCTGATTGGGTTCTACATTGGCAAGAGCGCCGTTGCATCCGGGTTTGGTGCGGCGGGCTCGCTCGCCGTCTTGCTGCTCTGGGTGTACTACTCGGCGCAGATTTTTCTGTTCGGCGCGGAATTTACCTGGGTGTATGCGCACGCGCGAGGATCGAGGCAAGACAAAATGGATCCGCCGCCCGCGGGCGATCAACCCAGTCGCTCGACCACGGAACCCGCCCACAGCGGGGATCCCCGGCCGCCGCAGAAGGCAGAGCGCCGGGGCAGAACGTAGTCTCGATGCGTGCGTCAGACAAACAACGCACGGTCGCGGTTCTTACACGAACGCAGGGCTAAACCGGATGTTGTTCTTCGCAAGCCCGTCGAGGACCACCTGCAGGCCGCCGGACTTGATCATCCACTCGAGCCGGTGGTCGCGGTACTCGCGCTTGAATAGACCCTTGTCGATCAGATCAGTCAACTCATTCAGTCCGGCGATTGAAGCGCTCGCTTCCTGCGCCGTCTGCGCGACCGCCGGTCGCTCATTCGCGCGCGCCGCCCAGGTCGCAAGTCGAGAGCCGGGCTCAGGCAGCAGGCCGAAGCTGGCCGAGCAATTAAGGTAGGGGATCACCGAAAGGTCGGCCCAGCCGAACGATGTACCGCCAAACCACTCGGCGTCGCCGAGCTGGCGAGTGAGCCAGCGCCGCCACGCCGCAGCCTGTTGTGCGGCCGTCGCTTCAATCTGCGCGCCGAGTGCGCCCGGCGCGCGCCCCATGAACCTGATTTCGATCAGACCCCAGTTGATCGCCTCGTAGTGCGTATCCATCGCGTCTTCAA
>JAYTEX010000097.1:0-17309 GCA_043734785.1 Pseudomonadota bacterium
GACGCATGGTGGATCGGTAATGGTCCGGATTATAAGCTGACCGTGTGAGGGGGCGTGGCTTACGATGAATCAAGAAGCGGCAGTCAGAATAATTAAAGAAAAGCAGGCGACTGCATGAATTAATGGCGGTCCTCGCCTGCTTCTTTATCGTCTACTGCGGCCGCCCAAAGTGGCAAGCTGTTGGGTCAACAAGTTGTTGGACTGGCTCAAGCGCGCAATCACCGAATCTAGCGAATTGAACTGCTGAGTAATCCGCAGCTCAATCTGGCGGACTCTTTCCTCTAGACGTGGCTTGCGCTCGGCGTTGGAACGCAATTCGTTGTTAATGCCCTGTGAGCGGCCATCCAGTGGACCGCCGGTGGCGAGGAAACTCTCGGCGAGATCTTCCAGTTGAACCGCGAGTCCATGGGTCGGATCGGCGAAAAGATTGGCGATACCGTCAAAATCGCTGCTAAGCGCACTCGTCAAAGTCTTGGAATTGATTTCCAGGGTGCCGCTCTTCGTAGTGGACAACCCGAGTTCGAAGGCGTTCGCGAAACTGCTGGCGGCATTACTCGGGCTATTCAAGACCGCACGCAGCTGGGTTTCCATATTGCGCAACACGGGGCTGTCTGATTTCAATACCTGACCACGCATTTTGCCCATGGTCCCGACGAGATCCGAATAGGCCTTGGCGAAACCCTGCACGGATCTCTCGACCGCACCCGTGTCACGCTCGACATTGACCGTCACGGTACCGGCCTTTTTCAAAGTGAGCGTGACCCCCTGAATGGTGTCAGTCAGGGAGTTTGAACTGCTCGTGATGTCGAACTGTCCTTCGAGTTTGACGCTCGCGTCGAGATCCGCGTTAGTGAAGCCGATCACCCCGTCGCGATCCGTATTCAACGTGGTCAGCGTAAAAGGATCGGTGCCGCTGTAGCCGAGGGTAATGGCCTTGGCGCTGCCCGTGTCATTGGCCGACAGTGACAAGCGAAAGCCTACGTTATCTTTAATGACGGACGCGGTCACTCCAGTATTGGTGGCGGCGGTATTGATGGCGTCGCGGACCCCGCTCAGGGTCTTGCCGCCGCTCTCGACCACGAAGGCGCTGGCACCGACGGTGATCGTCATCGTATCGCCTGCGGCACCCATCGTGGTGGTGCCCGAGTCGGCAAAAGTCCGAGTCGACGCCAGTCGGTGATTCTCGGCGATGCGATTGACGATGAGGTTGTACACCCCGCGCGCCGCAGAACTCGAGGCAGTCGCAGCTATCACGGCCGTGTCGGAGGATGTCGCGGCGAAGACCTTGAATTTGGCCAGATCGCTTAATTTACCGACCGCATCACGAAAGGTCGAGATTGCGCTTTTTAAAGCGCCATACGCGCTGACCTGGGCCTTTAATTCCACGTTGCGGGTTTCGAGGGCGATGAGGGGTTGTCGTTCCACACTCATCAAGCTCTGGATAATGCCGCGCACGTCGATGCCTGAGCCGATTCCTGGTGAACTTAGCTGCATGGGAGTTTCCGCTGGCTTCGGCGTGTTTCCAGGGTGTCGATCGAATAGTTCATATTCACGTTAAGTGTCAGGCAAATTTATCGTTTTACTGCCGTTTCCAAATTCAAACCTGCGCGCTCAACAGCACACCCGTCGATGGGCGTAGGTGCTGTTCGATGGCCAGCAGCTCCTGCGATGGGATCTGCCGAATGACTGCGTGTGTCTCGGAATCGACAATGCGCACGATCGTCTCTCCCGAGTCCCGATCCACGCTAAACAGCAGACTGCGTTGCAGATTTTGGACATGGGTACTCAGGTTGTCGAGCGCCTGCTCGAGTGCTTTGAAATCTAACGCACGCGTGTCTCGATCTCGCGCAAGGTCGGCCTTGTGGGCCAACACTGCTGTATCCGGAGCCAAGGGTACCGAAGCTAGCGTGCTGCGCGCGAGATTGGGCGTTGGTGTGTACGCCTGAACCGGTGACAGGAGCTCTTTATTCCACATGGTTTTACCCTCATCAGTACAGATAGGGGGTTGCGCCGAAGACTGGTGTCCAGGACGCCCCCCCCGTTTGTACTTAGGACTTTTCCGTCTCGACTTATCGACCGAGCAGCGCCAGCACTCCCTGCGGTGCCTGATTGGCCTGCGCCACCATCGCCGTACCCGCCTGTTGCAAGATTTGTGACCGTGTCATTCGCGCCGTTTCTTCGGCAAAATCCGCATCCAGGATGCGTCCCCGCGCTGCCGTGATGTTTTCCTTGACGTTCTCAACGTTGCGCACGACTGCTTCCAAACGGTTCAACTTCGCGCCCAGTACTGAACGCGCACCATTGAGGGTGTCGAGCGCCTTCTCGAACACCAGCATCGCGAGGTTGGCGGACGCGGCTGTGGTCACAGTCGCGGCGTTCACGGTTGCATCGGCCAAGGTAGTGGTCGAGCTGCTCACCCCAACCAGCGATGCCCCGGTGGTCGAGGTATCGTAGGCGGCGGTGAGATCGGTCAGGGTATCGTTCAACACAATCGCGCCATTCTGGCCGGCTCCGACTGAGGTAGTGCCGGCAGTGAAGAAGCTCGAGATGCCCGCGTCTACGCTGGTGTTAGCGGTCACGGTGATCGCCGCGCCCGACCGGTTGATCAAGACAATTGCTTCATCAGTCGCCGTCGCGCCATCCGGTGACGAGACTTTGACCGCCGTTACGCCGTGTTGTGACGTCAAAGAGTTGATCGCAGAGACGAGATCGCTACCCACGGTCCCCAAGCTAGAAGTAGCGGCGACAGCGCCGATCGCGATACCGTTGATCGTTAGTGAGCCCGCGGTGAGGCCGTCGATCGCCGCTGCGGTCACCCCAGCCGAACCGAAGCTCGAACCGACCTGGCCATTGCCGAAACCGAAAGCATCGACGCCGGTTTGGCTAGAAACGGCGTTGATCGCGTTGATTTTGGTCTGCGTGACAGTCTGTGCGGCAATTGCGTTGCCAAGATCTGCGCCTTCGAGTGTGGCACTACCCGCCAGACCGACGTTGAAAGAAACAGCGATACGCGAGGCGAGCTGGGCATCCGTGAAAGCCGATACCGACCCGAAGTTGGTCGCGGCGCCCATGCCGGTCGGGGACAGGTTCGAGATCGACACATTGATGGTTTCGTTCACGAACGCGCCGACCTGAAAATCACCATTGAAGCCGCCGGTCAACAGTTTTTCACCGTTGTAGCGGGTTTGATTTACGATTCGTGACATTTCGTCGAGAATCTGACTCACTTCCTGGTTGAGCGAAGTACGGTCCGAGGCGTTGTTATAGCTGGCGGCTTGCACCGCCAGGTCATGCGCGCGGTTCAGGTTACGGGTCATTTCGTCGAGCGCGCCTTCTGCCGTCTGCGAGACCGAAATGCCGTCGTTCGCATTACGCACGGCGACCGAGAGGCCGCCGATCTGGGTGGTCATACGCGTCGCAATGGCGGCACCTGCCGCGTCATCTTTCGCGCTGTTGATGCGCAGTCCGGAGGACAAGCGCTGTATCGCAACTGACATGTCCATTTGCGAACGGTTCAAGTTCCGCTGCGCGTTCAAGGACATGACGTTGGTATTAATCGTTTGAGCCATGAAAGTTCTCCTGGTGGTTCCGCTCACGTGGGTGGCGTGGCAGGAAACCGATTGTCATGTGGCGGATATGCTCGCAATGAACATTTACCGCCTCCCGCGAGATGTAGCGGTCTAGCCGCAGATTTCCTTGAGTGAGTTTCGGCGTGATCACGAATTCTGTGAGGCAGTTAGCGTTATTGGCGGAGCGCGGCACCGCGCGGTGGACTTGATGAGGAAAGCCGATGGCGGATTAGCGGCCGCGGTCGCCGTCACTTTAAGGTTGCGCGTAAGGTCTCGAAGCATGCCGATCTGGCCCAGGGATTGCAGTCACCTCGGCAATCTTCTGATGGAGGACTTATGCGCAAATCGATTCCTCGACGCGCCGCGGGCTATGGCGCTCGACCGGCCGTCTCGGCGCTGGCCGCGACACAGGCCACCACGCGCGCTGCCGACCTTCACGCAGCAGGGGATTACCCAGGGGCGGTCAATGCGTATACCGCCGCGATCACGCTCGCCCTCGACCACGCGCCGGCCCTGCACGGCCTGGGTGTCGTGTGCTTTCAGCTTGGTCGGGTTGACGATGGCGTAGCACTCCTCCGGCGCGCCATAGGGCTCGTGCCCGACAATGCCGAATACCATAACAACCTGGGCACGCTGCTAGCGGCCAAACGGCAACTGGATGAGGCAATTGTTTGCCATCATCGTGCTTTGCTTCTTAAGCCTGAATTTGCCGAAGCACATAACAACCTCGGCAACGCCCTACGCGAGTACGGGCACCTGGACGCGGCCTTGCTGTGCTTCGAGCGGGCCCTGGCGCTGAAACCCGACTATGCGATCGCCGCCCTCAATCGCGGCAACGTGTTCCGCGATCGTTTCGAGTACGAGCAAGCGGCTGCCGCCTATCGGCAAGCCTGCGCGCTTAACCCGCGCCTGGCGGACGCGCATAACAACCTGGGCACGACGTTGAAGCAACTGGGACGTTGGCAGGAAGCGCTGCAGGCCTATCAGGCGGCACGCGTGTTGGCCCCGGAATCGGCACTCATCCACTACAATTTCGGCACTGCGCTGTATCAAACCGGTCAGCTCGAAGCCGCGAAAACGGCGCTTGAATTTGCGCTGGCGCGCCAGGCGATATTTCCCGATGCGCTGCTCAACCTCGGCAACGTGGCCAAAGATCAGGGACGGCTCGCGGATGCCCTGGGGTATTTTGAGCAGGCGTTGGCGCAACAACCGGATTTTTGCGGCGCCCATAGCAACCTGCTATTCACCCTTAACTATGTGGATGGCGTGAGCCAGCAGACAATATTCGAGCGCCATCGGGAGTTCGAGCGGCTGCATGCCCTGGCGTTTGCTGCCACGCAAGTGCCGCATCCCAATGTGCGCGATCCGGAACGCCGCTTGCGCATTGGCTATGTGTCACCGGACTTGCGCGCGCACGCCTGTGCGTTTTTTCTTGAACCCTTGTGGCGCCACCATGATCGCAGGGTGGTGGAAGTCTTTGCCTATGCCGAGGTGGCGCAGCCGGACGCTGTAACGGCGCGCCTCAAGGGGCTGGTCGATGTTTGGCGCAGTACGGTCGGCATGAGCGATGCGCAAGTCGCGGAGGCGATGCAGGCCGATCGCATCGATATTTTGATCGATCTCGCGGGGCACACGGCTAATAACCGGCTGCTGGCGCTGGCGCGTAAACCGGCGCCGCTGCAGGTATCGTATCTGGGGTACCCCGCGACCACGGGCCTCACGGCCATGGATTACCGGCTGACGGATGCGATCACGGAGCCGCTCGGCACCAGCGAGCAGTACTACACTGAGACCTTGGTGCGCTTGGCGCACAGTCTGTGGTGTTTTCAGCCGTTCCCCGACATGCCTACAGTGGCGCCGTCACCCGCGCAGGCCAATGGTTACGTCACGTTCGGGTCCTTCAATCACTTTGCCAAAATAGGGCCACGGGTGATCGCGTTGTGGTGCCGGGTGTTGAATGCCATCCCCACGGCGCGCCTGTCTCTACTTTGCGCGGCAGATGCAGAAACCCAGGCGCGGGTCATCGCTCAGTTCGCGCGCAGCGGCGTGAGTCACGAGCGCTTGTTGCTCCATGGACGCGAGCCGCGCAGCGCCTATCTGCAACGCTTCGCGGGTGTCGACATCGCCCTCGATCCATTCCCCTGCAATGGCGGCACGACGACCTGCGATGCTTTGTGGATGGGGCTGCCGGTGATCGCATTGATCGGCGATACCTTTTTATCTCGCGCGAGTTACAGTGTGTTGAGCGCGGCGGGTCTCGATGAATTCGCGCGGATTAACGAGGACGACTATATCGCCGCGTGCGTCGATTTGAGCCGCAATCCCTCCCGTCTCGCGACCTTGCGCGCCACCTTGCGCGATCGTCTCCAAGGCTCCCCACTGCTCGATGGCGCGCTCCTCGCGTGCAATGTGGAGAGCACGCTCCGCGCACTGTGGCGGCAGTGGTGCCGCGGAGAGCCGGCATGACTTCTCGTCCGTCCCGGCTGAGTCGGCACCTGCAACGGATGCTCGACGACGGGCTTCGCCAACACCAGGCGGGTGAGATTGCGGCCGCCGGGGTGTGTTATCGCACGGTGCTGGAAAGCGATCCTTTGCATGCCGATGCCCTACATCTGCTCGGCATTGCCGAGCGCGACGCGGGGAGGCCCGAGGATGCGCTGCGTCACTTGCAAAGGGTCGTCCAACTGCGACCTCACTTTGCCGAAGCACAGGGCAATCTCGGCCTGGTGCTCGCCGAATTGGGGCGTCACCGTGAGGCCGTGGTGGCCTACCAGAGCGCGCTTGCACTCAACTCGATGCTGGCCGAGCCCTGGTATAACCTGGCCAACAGTGTGCGCGACAGCGGCGATCTGGAGGCCGCGGTGCCCTACTACGAGGAAGCGCTCAAACGCCGTCCGTTCGTCGCGGGTTGGCGCAATTACGCGTTGGTGCTGACAGACTTAAGGCGTTACGTAGACGCCGTCAATGCCTATCGCGCGGCCCTTGCAATGGCCCCTAACGATGCCGATTTGTGTGACACCCTGGGCGCGATCCTGCAGCGGCAGGGGGCGATGGACGAGGCGATCACCTGGCATTACCGCGCCACCCAACTGCGTCCGGATTTCGCGGAAGCGCACAGCAACCTCGGCAATGCGTTGAAAGAATATGGCCGCCCGCTCGAGGCTATCGCCAGTTACCGCGCGGCGCTAGCGATCAATCCGGGTTTGGTGCCGGCTTGGAACAACCTCGGCAGTGCGTGCCTCAAACTGGGGCAGCTTGATCAAGCCATGATGGCGTTCCGGCAGGCCTTGCAGATTGCGCCCGAATTCGCGGACGCCGAATTAAATCTAGGCAATGTGCTGAAGCTGCGTGGTCATCTCGCAGAGGCCACCTTCTGCTTCAACCATGCACTGTCCGTGAAACCTGATTTCGTGCAGGCTCACAACAATCTCGGCGTGGTCCTCAGTGAGCAGGGCCAGCATGCGGAGGCGGAGGCGCATCTGCGCCAGGCGCTCGAACTGGAGCCTCAATTTCCTGAAGCCCACAACAACCTTGGCAACCTCTATAAGAACCAGGGACGACTAGAGGCCGCGCTGGCGTGCTTTCGCCGCGCCTTGGATTTGCGCCCGGATTACGCCGGTGCGCACAGCAATCTGTTGTTCACCTTGAATTTCATGGATGGTGTGGCGCCCGGCGAGATCTTCGCGCAGCATCGCGAGTTCAACGCCCGGCATGCGCGATCGCTCTCGCGCGCCATCAAGCCGCACCAGAACACCCGTGAGCCAGCGCGCAGGCTCCGGGTGGGGTACGTCTCGCCAGATTTCAGGGCGCATGCCTGCGCGTTTTTCGTCGAACCCATTTTTCGCCACCATCATCGCGCGGCCATCGAGGTGTTCGCCTACGCCGAGGTCGCGCATCCCGACGCAGTGACGCGCCGGTTGCAGGGGCTGGCCGACGGGTGGCGCAGTACGGTCGGGCTTGGCGATGAACAGGTGGCCGCAATGATCCGTGCCGACGAGATTGATGTGCTGGTGGATCTGGCTGGCCATACCGCAAACGGTCGGTTGCTCGCGTTTGCGCACAAACCAGCACCCGTGCAAGTGACCTATCTCGGCTACCCCACCACCACTGGGCTCGACGTCATGGACTATCGGATCACCGATGCCATCACCGAGCCGCCGGGCCGTTCAGAGCGGTTTTATACCGAGACCTTGTACCGGCTACCGCGCACTTTGTGGTGCTACCAGCCATTCGCGGACATGCCTGCGGTCGCCCGTTTGCCGGCGCTGACCCGTGGTGCGGTGACCTTCGGGTCTTTTAATAACTACGCCAAGATTGGACCGCGCGTGATCCAGTTGTGGGCGCAAGTGCTGCGCACCGTGAGCGATTCGCGGTTGATCATGATCACAGTGCCGCAGGGCGCGGCGCAGACCGAGCTGCACGCACAATTCAGCGCGCTTGGGATCGCCGCCGAGCGCGTTGTGCTCCACGATCGCTTGCTACGCCAGGAGTATCTCGCACTTTTCTCGGAAATCGATATTGCGCTTGATCCCTTCCCCTGTAACGGCGGCACGACCACCTGTGATGCCTTGTGGATGGGCCTGCCGGTGGTCAGTCAGATTGGCGAGACTTTCTTATCCCGCGCCAGCTACAGCCTCTTGGCGGCGAGCGGGTTGACCGCCTTCGCGGCGCGCGATCACGCGCACTACGTGCAAATTTGTTCTGAACATGCCCGCAACCTGACCGGTCTTTCGCGCCTGCGATCGGCACTGCGTGCGCGCCTGTCGGGTTCGCCATTGCTCGATGCGGAAGGCTTCACGCAAGATCTCGAAAACGCCTATCGCGAAATGTGGCAGCAGTGGTGCCAGGGCAATGCGTCAAGATCAGTGCCATAGAATTTAGTGATCGAACGGCAAATTCAGCAGCAACAAGCATCCAGAATACGGGCTGTCCCGTATCCAAAGTGATGTTGTTGACTACAGCATTAGGACCGCGACCTGTTGGGTGCTGTAAGCAAGATAGCGGTAGCGAAGGCCGCGTTGCGTCACGAATTCTTGAAATGCACAGAACTCGTGCGCACGCCAGTTGGTGTAATTGAAATATTCATCGAACACTATCACCGTGCCTGGCAAGATCCGCGCACCGAGATGTTCAAAGATGGTCTTGGTCGACGAATAAAGATCGCAATCGATATGAATAAACGCGATTGCACCAGTATTCGCGTGAGCCCAGCGTGGCAACGTTTCCTCGTAGAAACCAACGATCAGCGCTACATTTTCGAGTACTTTGGGCAATTGACCGTTTCGGTTGAACGATCCTTTGGGCGCGTTCCAACCCGACCAGTCCTGCGGATTGCCGCGAAAACTGTCGAAGCCAAAAAATTCGCGCCTTGGCAATCGCTCAGCAAAGTAATTAATTGATTGACCTCGGTCGACGCCAAATTCCAACAACAACCCCTGCGGGGTGATATATCTCAATGCGAGGTCCCAAAGTTTTTGGCGTGTGCGCAATCCCAACGCGTCGACCGCGTTGGCCTGGATGTAGTCAACGGTGTCTTCTAAAGCTCGCAAACGGAGTGCTTGCACAGGATCGCAATACAGATCAAATAGACGACGACCGACACTGGCGATAATGCGATTGAAGATTGTCTTGAGCATGTAATGTCGACATAAAAGGTGAGGTTACAGGCAGGATAACTGCGCTTTCCCGCGGAATCGAGCGGCGCTAATACGACTAATTGACCTGGGATTGGCGTTTAGTTGCGACTTTTTGTCATTCAACTACAATTTGGTCGCATGAAACGTTATCTGGATGAATTGGTGCTTGCGGATTTGAGCCGCAAGTTAGTGGTGCTGACCGGGCCTCGCCAGGTCGGCAAGACGACGCTCGCACGCCAGTTAATGCAAAATCGTCAGCCGGCGCACTATCTGAATTGGGATGTGGCCGGTGATCGCGCGGTGCTTCAGCGCCAGAGCTGGCCATCCACCGGGCGGATGCTGGTGTTCGATGAAATTCACAAAATGCCAGGCTGGAAGAACTGGCTCAAAGGCGTGGTGGATGGCCGACCCGCTGACCAAGCCTTGTTGGTGACCGGTAGCGCGCGGATGGAAACGTTTCGTCAGAGCGGTGAATCGCTCGCCGGACGCTACTTCGCCTACCGTCTCCACCCGATTTCGGTGCGTGAATGGTGCACCCAACAGGGCGGCACTGCGCAGATGGCGTTAGAGCACCTGCTGGTGCGCGGCGGATTCCCCGAGCCTTGCCTGGCAACCGATTCAATTCAGGCCGAGCGCTGGCGCGCGCAATACATCACCGATCTGATCCGCGAAGACGTGCTCGAGTTCTCTCGCGTGCAGGAGATCGGCACCATGCGTGTGTTCGTGGACCTCTTGCGAGAGCGGGTGGGTTCACCGCTATCGCTGGCATCGATTGCGCGCGATCTGGCAGTTTCGCCGACCACCTTGCGGCGTTACCTAGACATTCTTCAAGCGCTTTTCATCGTGTTCGTCATTCATCCTTGGCATCGCAACATTGCACGAGCCTTGCTGCAGGCGCCGAAGGTCTATTTTTACGATACTGGCTTGGTACGCGGCGATGAGGGACTGCGCTTCGAAAATGCGGTGGCAGGCATGCTGCTCAAGCACGCTCAGTTTATGATAGACACGCAAGGACAGGACATCAGTTTGCACTATGTGCGCACGAAGGACGGCGCAGAAGTGGATTTTGCCTTGGCCAAAGACAGTGCGCTCACGCACCTGATTGAATGCAAGCTGAGCGATCACACGCCGCACCGTGCCCTAAATCGATTCGCGACCGAATTCCCACAGGCGCAGTCCATCCAGTTGGTCGCTTATCTCCGGCAAGAAGAGCAACGAGAACGCACGCGCATCTCGGCAGCAGCACCTTGGCTCGCCGCTTTGGCGGCTTAGCGCTGCGCCTACCCGCAGCCTGCCCTCGTCAGCGCCGCGTCTCGAAGACTTCGGCCGCGCGCGCCCGGCGTGCTTCGCCCATCGGCGTATCCGCAAAACAAAGTTCGAACTCGGCGCGCCGCATAGCCGACGAATGGAGTGGCAAGAAGCGATGCCAGCATCCAACCGCCGGTGGCGCATTTTTGAGTGGGCGCCAACAGTCGGGCTCAGCGCCTGGCGACCTGGCCACTCCACAGCTCGTCGAGATCGGAGAATGGCCAGTTGGCCGGTGATTCCCAGTGCTTGATCTGGTCGTGTGTATCGCTCCGCGAGAGATCGAGCACCTTGGGATACAGACGCTCCTTGCGGCGGGTGCAATAGAAGGTCTTGACCGACGGCGCCAGCAGGTTGCGGTCTGAATTTTCCACCACGACCCCCAGCAACCCGGATTTCAGGCGCACCAGCGAGCCCACTGGATAGATCCCTACGCACTTGATGAAAGCCTGGAACACCAACCAATCAAAATGGCCCGCGCTCCATTCGGTCATTTTGCGTAAGGCCTCGGCCGGACTCCAAGCGGCTTTGTAGGCGCGGTTGGACGTGATTGCATCGTACACATCACACACTGCGCCCATCTTGGCATAGAGCGAAATCGCGTCCCCCGCCAAGCGGTCCGGGTAACCACTGCCATCGATTTTTTCATGATGATGCAGGCACACCTCGAGCGAGATCGCCCCCACGCCATGTCCCTCCAGTAGCATGCGGTGCCCTGCCTCGGGATGGTGCTTGACGCGCGCCAACTCTTGCTCAGTGAGCTTGCCTGGTTTGTTCAAAATCTCATCGGGAATTTCGGCTTTGCCGACATCATGGACCAGGCCCGCCAACCCGATCTCGCGGGTTTCGGATTCAGATAAGCCTAATTGACGGCCAAGCGAAATCATCAGGGCACATACGGCCACCGAATGCAGATAGGTGTAATCATCCTTGGTTTTGAGGCGCGCCAGGCTGATCAGTGCGCCTGGATTGCGCAACACGGACGACGCAATCTCGTCGACCAGCGATACCAGTTGATCGGTGGCGAGCGCGCGCCCCATCCGCGCCTCCTGGAACATTGAGATGACGGCGGTGCGCGCACGGTTGCAGATGCGCGCGGCGCGTGCCACTTCAGCTTCCAGCGACTGCGGGTGCTCCAGCGGTTTGACCTGGGTTGCGATGTCGCGCAGGATTGCTTCGTTTTGTGCGGCCACCTTGGCCGCCGACGGTGCATCCGGCACATCAATACCGCGCGCGGTATTGATCCAGAGTTCGCGCACCGGGGAGGACACCAACTGGGCGATATCGTCAGCATCGTCGATCAGAAAGCGGCTACTCCAGAGCGGATGATCCGCCCACGCGCCGCAGAGCTCATCGACGAACATCCCGATCTGGAGTTGCGAGACGGTGATCTTCTTGCGCATGGTGTTGTGCTGGGTTAAACGGGCCGGGCCACGTTCGTGGGTGGAGTCTCTGCTGACCAGGGTTAGCGTCAGGTGGTGCCTCTAGCTTGAGGCGGCGTGGGGAGAGCCGTTGCACGGAAAGTCGGGCGTCCCTAAAGCCTGCCCGACGCGCCGCCGGTCAGGCATGAACAAAGGCGGGGAGGGTTAAGTCCGGGCTCAGACCTTCAAAGATCAGGCGCACGGGCAATCCGAGACGCAACGCGGCTTCAGCACCGCGAAAGGGCGCGATGATGACAAATGGCGGGCTACCTTACCGTGTCACCATTCTGTTTGAAGGCGAACAGGAATGCGGCTCATCCTCACGGCCAAAGTTTCTGCGCGATAATGCGAAGGAACTAAAGGCCGATATCCCGCTGGTCTGCGATACCAATGTGGGATGCAAAAACACCCGCCATCACGGCCAATCTGCGCGATCTCGTGTTCGCGGAAGTTATTGTGAAAGCCGCAATGAAGGGAAAAAGGTGCCGGCGTGGCTAAATTAAAGCCACGCCGGCACCTTTTTATCTGGGATCGATCTAATGCGAGTGCTTGGCTTCCTCACTTGGTGCCGTACCGCCAGGGTGGTAACTTGGCCGTCTCGCAGATCTGTCCCCGCTAAGTGTTTTGTTGCTGCAATAGACGCGTCATCTCATCGACGGGCAGCGGTCCGCTGAACAAATACCCCTGCATCTTGTGGCAGCCGTTTTCGAGCAGAAATTTCGCCTGCCTTTCGGTTTCGACACCTTCCGCTATCACCGTCAGATTAAGGCTCGCTGACATCGCGATGATTGCCCGTACGATCGCACTGCCTCGATTTTCATCGATGTCGCTTACGAAAGTCTGGTCAATCTTCAGGGCATCGATCGGAAAATACTGGAGGTAGCTCAGCGACGAATAACCCGTTCCGAAATCATCAATCGACAGATGGATTCCAATATCTTTCAGCGCCTTCAGCGTCGGCAATACGGTTTTCATGTCATGCACCATTATGCTTTCGGTTACTTCCAGCTCCAGGTATTTCGCTTCGAGACCACTGCCTTCAAGCGCATCGGTCACTACCTGTAACAGGTTTTCTTGCTTGAAACTTGGACTCGCCATATTGACCGCGACTGTGATCTTCCTAAGGCCTGATTGGTGCCACGCCTGCGCTTGTGCGCACGCCGTGCGCAGCACCCATTCGCTGATCGCAACAATGAGACCGCGCTCTTCGGCCAGCGGTATGAATTCAACCGGAGGCACCAGTCCCCTTTGCGGGTGGCGCCAGCGGATCAACGCCTCGACGCCAAAGATATTGCGGGTGGCAATGTCTATCTGGGGTTGATAGTAGAGCACCAGCTGTTCCTCGCTCACGGCTTTACGCAGGTCATTTTCCAGTGACAGCTTGGCCGCTGCCTCCTTGTTCATCGACTCGGTGAAAAACTGGTAGTTATTTCTGCCTTCATTCTTGGCGTGGTACATCGCCGCATCGGAATTCTTGATCAGGGTTGCGACGTCGCTGCCGTCAATCGGATATAAGGCGATGCCGATACTGGCACTTACGAAAACTTCGCTACCGCTAACCTGGAAAGGTATAGCCAACGCTTCCATAATCCGCCGCGCCACGCGCGCCGCGTCTTCGGCATGGCTGAGATTGGGCAGCAGTACGGTAAACTCATCGCCCCCCATGCGGGCCATGGTGTTGTCCGATGTCTCCATCGCGCCGCGGACCATGTAATCACTCTTGCGCAGGCAATGGGTTACCCGCTTCGCGACTTCCTTCAGAAGAGCGTCGCCGACGTGGTGTCCGAGCGAGTCGTTGATGTTCTTGAAGCGATCAAGATCGAAGAACAATGTCGCCAGCTTTTGGTCCAGACGCTGAGCCGCGGCGAGCGCTTTGTCGACCTGTTCCTCAAACAACAAACGGTTGGGAAGCCCGGTAAGGCCGTCGTGCAAGGCGAGATGCTGGATTTGCTCTTCTGCTTTTTTACGCTCGGAAATGTCCTGAATCGTTCCGGAAATCCTTATCGGTTTGCCGGCATCGTCGTGTGCCACTTCCGCTTGAGCGTGAACAACGCGGGTATCGCCGTTCGCCAAGACGATCCGAAAATCAATGCCGAAACCCTCGCCGCGGTGCTGCGCGGCATGCAGCGATTCTTCGACCATTTGCTTGTCGTCCGGGTGCACGATCTTGAGCGGGATCGCGCTCGACTCAGTCAATTCACCACGTTTACTTCCGACAATAGGATATATCTCGTCGGACCTCGTTAACGAACCGCTGACAATGTCCATCTCCCAGTCGCCGACGCTCGCGATGCGCTGGGCGTTGGCCAGGCGCGCTTCGTTTTTCTCCAGGTTTAGAAAGGCTTGCCTCAGGCCGCCTCGCATCGCGGCAAGAGAAGCGAGCAGTCCACCGATATCGCGGTGGTTATCGATGGATTTTTCCGCTCTAAAATCCCCCGCGGCAATGTTTTCGGCAAGCATTACGGCCCGATTAAGCGGTTCGGTCAGCCCGTTGATTAACTGGACTACGAAAGCGAGCGCGCTCGCCAGCGTTATGCACGTTGCAATCAATACAACCCAAACTTGCTGGTTCGCAACCTGGATAATGCCCTCGATGTTTTTATGGTCTCTGATCTCATAGGTATTAGCGAGCGCCGTCAAAAGCCCATTGGCCTTAATCGCGACCGCTTGCAGCGGAAGAAGCTCCTGCAGCGACTGATTGCGGCGCGTGGTATTCAAAAGGGTATTGATAGGCTCCAAGATAGGCTCGGGCTGGAAAGACCGATCCCAGGACTGGAGATCCAACAGCGAGTCTTTAGTGTGTTCCAGCGCTTGCCGTGCCCGGTTGCTGAGCGAGCCGGTATCGACCGCATCCGCTACACCATTGAGGAAAACCTTGTAACTGTCGCGTGCCCGATGTGCCCGCACCACGCCCCCCAGCTCGAATTTGACGGAGCTGGCCTGCCGTACATCGCTCAGCGTCTGATAGAGTAGAACGGACGTGATGGGCGCCAGGATAATCGCGAACTGAAGTATGATCGTGTGCGTGAGCGACGTGACTTTGAGCATAAATATAATTTTTGGCCCAAACCGTCGAGTGGACTAAAATGTTCCGACGACGATTACGGCACTGTCGCGCGGGACAGATGAGACGTACCCTACCGCTCCACGCGTTCGCTTCACAAACTCCAGCACTTCGGAATCCGTTGCCTTCAGCAGCGGAGGATTGAGTGCATCCCGGAACGCCTTTTTTACCCAGAGCGTGCTGTAACGCTCGGGGTTCATGCCCAGCGCTTTAACCACAAACTCGGCTTGGGCTGCTTGATTATCAACCGGGACGAGGCGTACGTCCTCGCTGAATTCTTTATCGCCGAGATAGATTTCGCGAATGTCGCGCGACGACAATTTTACGTCCGGTCGGGTAACGACATAAATATCGCCGCCGTATGCGAATGCGCAACCGACCATTGCCAAGGCCACAAGCAAAACCTTTGACCCGTACTTAAATCTCATGCTGGCTTAAAAACGGATTGCCGACTGCATCAATAGCTGATTGAAGCCAACGGGCAGCGCAGTCTCCGTGCGAGTATGGTTCAGTTCCAGCTTGAGCGCGGTATTTGCGGTCAGATCGTAGCGCAACCCAACGGCCTGCCGGCTGTAGGAGCGCCCGGTAGCCTGCAGCGCGAAGTAATTGTCCGCCTGGTTCAGGCTAGCCTTTTCCAGACGGGCAAAAGGGGTCCAGCGCCCAATATGGCGGCCTAATTGCACGAATCCGGCCCAACTGCCGAAACGACCGGTTCCGCCCGACAGATCCTTATTGCGAAAGCCGTAATACTCGGCGATCATCTCCCACACCGCCGAGTCAATCACCGCATATCCTCCGAATATGTTTACGCGGGTGGCATTTGAGAACACAGAATCGTCGCGGACATCTGCGCGATAGCCATGCAAGCCGATTTCGAGTCCTTCAGCGCTGTCGCCAAAGTGGTAGCCCAGATTGAAGCCCTGCATCCACCCGGAATCACTTTTACCCGAATCGTTGGGGTTGAGCACGCCGCCGTTGATTGATGGACTGCTGGCCACGACCAGGTCGTAGCTGATTTTACCGCTTCCCGCGTGCACTGCTCCGGTGCCCCATATACCCACGGTATGAACTGGGATCACGCCGCCGCGATCCTCGAAATCAATCATCTGCGGCCGTAAGACGGACGTCTGTAGCTGCTGGCCATGGTGGAAGGCGGTGTTGAAATAGCCGAGTGGAGTATGGAAGCGGCCAAGCCAAACGGTAGCTGCGTCATTGAACGTGTAACCGACCTGCAATCGCTCAAGATCCGTCGCGAGTCCCCCGGCGCTGTCGCGCTCGAATACGAGTTCAATCAGCGATTTAATATTTGCCGAAAGCTGGGGCGTCAAATAGAGGCCGAAAGAACCGCTGACAAAACCCTTGTTGCCACCGTTTCCCGACCAGATCGCGCCGACGTCGGCAAACCCCTTGAGCGTTATAGGAGGGAGCGCGGCCCCAACCTCCGTCGGGACTCTCCTCTCGCGCTCGTGTTGTTCGCCAACCTGCGGGGCTGGCGGAGCTGACTGGGCGGCCGCCGCAATATCCGAACGCACACCTGGGCGATTTTCGAGTTCCTGGAGCCGAGTCGCAAAATCCTGGATCGTTTTGATGCTTTGTTCTAGCTTGCGCTCGAGTTCCTTGATGCGCTCAGTATCCGATTGCGCGTGACTAACGCCGGGAACGGCGCCGCCCATCGCAACCATCAGCGCGAGGAAAATTGACTTTTGAAGAAGAGGGCGCCTGGAGGAGTGGATGCGATCGTCGACGTTTCTTGTGCTTGTATTTGTAACGAGCCCAATCATCTTCACGCGCCTCCCCGAATTGAGATATGCAGAACCAGCCGCGGAGTAAATAGGGTCAGGCTCGAATGTACTTTTTTAAGTACAACCGTTTGATGTGCTGATTCAACAGTCAGTGCCAGCGTTGCAGGCGTCACGCCGGCCATCGCGAAGGCGCGTGGAGCGGCCTTGTCGAGCCCGAGGTGAATCAGATCGGGGCGTTGCGTAATGGCGCTCGGAGAATCCGGATGTCCTTCTGCAATGCCACGAGGTCGCCGAGGACCTCGAACAACGCGATGATCGCGAACGTCATAAAACGCGGACGCGCCGAGGAAACCGATCCAGGGAGGACTTTTTTGTCTCGAAGCTTACCCTTCGTCCATCTCGCTATTGCAGCGTCAAGGCGTTTTGAACGGCGCTATCAAATTTGCCGGCATCTTCGATCGCACCGACGGCGCGTTCCGGTGCTATGTCGGAATCCGGGCCCGTTTCATAATCGGCAACGGCTTTCAGGTTGTAGGCCCGTTGCAGAGAAGCGGCGAGGCTCCTGTCGAGTT
>JAYTEX010000098.1:0-6154 GCA_043734785.1 Pseudomonadota bacterium
GACCGTCACTTCCTGGCGGTCGTGTTCACGGTTCACGCTTGCCGATGTCAGGCGGGATTGCCTTCGATATTCGCGGGGACGTTCGCGGGCGCTGGCCACTCACGCCACGCATCCAGGCGTGGATAGTAGAGTCCGAGCATCACGGGTCGCTGCTCTAACGCCGCGAAGGCGCGCGCGTAGGTGGCCAATTGGGGCCGATAACGCGCGACCTCGGAATTCATGAACGCCTCGCGGTTACCGCCTTCGTGCATGCCAGTCTTAAAATCCACAATCCAACGCACGCCGTCCGGGGTCACGAAGGTGCGGTCCACCACCACATCGGACACCCGCCCGTCACTCACCATGGTGATGCGGTATTCACTGTGGGCATCGCGATGGGTGGGCGCAAAGAGCCAACGGCCGCGCGGACTCGCGACCGTCGCCGCTAAGGCGGATTGGACTTCGCGCATCGCGAGTTCGGCATCCGCCCCTCGCAAACCGAGCCCGCGTAGACGCGCGCGAATCTCCATCTGCGCGGGCGGGGTCATGGCAAGGCCCGTATCATCGCCCATGGACTGCAGGAACGCGTGCGTGACAGTGCCAATGGGCTTAGCCAGCGGACTGGCCCATTCAAAAGGCAGGGGTGCGCGTGGCGCGAAAATTCCCACTTCCCTGCTGGGTGGCAGACGCCTGTCATCTGTTGCCAAGCGCTGGCGCAATCGCATTGGCTGCACAGTCCCCGGGTGCACCACAGCGCGCGGAAGGCTCGCTAGCGTCACCCCTAGGGCTGGCCACAGCATCCCGAGAAAACTGCCGTTGGGCGGGTGCTTTTCTGGCACCACGGTGCATAACAAGTGCAACGCACTGCGCGCCCTCGTCAATGCAACGTACAACAACCGATAGCCTTCGGCGCCCATGGCCGCTTTTGCACACGCGCGCAGATACTCATATAACGCGTCATCGTGTTCACCGATGGCGGGCAGCGGTGCGCACACAGGAAGTGCCTCGCCGCCTAGTGGCGCCGTATGGTTGAGCAGCAAGGCCCGTGGTTCAGCGCGTACCGCGCGCTGCAGTTCGGGGATTAACACCACATCGAACTCCAGCCCCTTTGCACGGTGGATCGTCATAATCTCTACCGTCGGGCCGCAACGGCGCGGAAAGGGCGCAAACTGCTCAGCAACATGGCGTGCCAGCGTGGGCCCGTTCAGCGCTTCTTCATCATCTTCGAGCGTCTCGAGCAATTCAAAGAAGCGATGGGCATAGCGGAGATCATTCTCGGTGGCGAGACACGCCGGGCCGTCCAGCCAACGCCAGGTGAATTCGATCAGTTGCGCGAAAGGCACACGCGCGCGCGCCGCCAGTGCACGCGCCAGAATATCGCGCACGCGCAAGCCGCGCGCCGCTTCGCTCGGCGCTAATGGCGCGATACTGGCGTCGTCGTGCAGCCGTTCCCAGATCAGGATTTCGCGATCCGGTCCCGCCAAGATATGGATATCTTGGAGGCTTAAGCCACACCACGGTGCACGCAACACGGCCAGCCACGCCACTCTATCAGTCAGATCATAGAGCGCGCGCGTCAAGGCCATCAGGTCGTTGATGATCGGAATGTCGATCAGCGCGTCGATATCGTTGGTTGCGAGCGGCACGCCGGCCGCCGCAAGCCGCTGCGGCACATTGCCCAGATGCGCTCGACTCCTGACCAGGATCGCGATCGTCGCGCGCGGCTGCGCGGCCCAGGTCGCGGTAATGATCTCGAGCATCTGATTGGCCACCGACTCTGGCACGGTGAGGTGTAGGTGAACGCCGCTCAACGCCGTATCCTCGCGGACCGCTTGAAATGGTTGAAACGGCGGCAACACGCTGTCGGCTGCCGCAAAGGCCGTGGCGAGCGTGTCATTAAGCCAGTGCAACACGATAGGGCAGGTGCGGAAGTTGGCGTTCAGGCGCAGCCGATGCAGCGCGATATTGCCGAAACGCAGTCGCTCGACAGTCGCGCTGAACAGGTTCACGTCGGCATCTCTGAAGCGATAGATCGACTGCATGGGATCGCCCACCATGAACAACGTCCGCTGGTCGATGCCGGTCCAGCCGGCAGTCAAGCGTTCGAGCAACGCGTATTGAACGCGCGAGGTATCCTGGAATTCGTCGACCAATAGATGACTCAACTGGTAATCCATGGCGAGCGCCAGATCGGTGGGATTATCCGGCTCGCCCAGCGCGGTCAGCGCCGCCAAGGTTTGCTCCGGGAAATCGATCGCAGCTTGTTCCGCGCTCACGATCCGCCAATGCGCCGCGGCCAGACGCAGCACTGTCAACAGACTGCACAGGCGCTCAAATTCGTGATCGGTGTAGCGCCTAGCGGGCAGCGCACGGATAGCGGCGAGCGCCGCCACCCAAGCGGGCGCTGCATCCAGCGCGCCGACCAGTGCCTGGTAGTCCCGGCGCCAAGCAGCGCCATCCGCCTCTGGTCCGGGCTCAAATGTTTTCGAGGGTTTACGGCGCGCGCCGCCGGCCTTAGTCAGCAACACTTCCGCGACACGCTGCCAGCCCTCCAGATCGTTCTCGGCTGCGCTGAACCGCGTCAGCCCGGCTTCAGGCGTGTCAGGCGCGCGCCACTCAGCGGTCTCACCGATCATGCGCGCGACTTCGACGAGGCGTACTTTTAGCGATGCTGGGCAGTTGGCAACGAGCTCTGCGAGTGCGCGCGCCACGAGTGTGGCGCGCGCTTCTTCAAGCCCTTCCCGTGAGGGTGCCCCCGCGACCAGCGGTAACCATTGATCGCGGCGCGCCAGCATCTCGATCAGCAGGGTTTCCAGCTTGCGCCAGTCGTTGTCCAGATCACTCAGCACCCGCCGCATCGCGCGCGCCCATTCGCCCTCCGGCTCCTCGACCGCCATTAGCGTGCGGCGCGCCGCACGGCCGTAAAGCTCTCGCGCATCCTCGCGCAATCGGCTTCCCGGCGTGAGCCCAGACTGCAACGGTAGGCGCCGCACCATGCCGCCGATTAGGGCGTCGATCGTAAGGATCCGCAAACGGTGGGGATTCTCACGCAGTCGCCAGCCGTATTCGGTGTCGCGCGTGAGGACCGCACGCGCCAGGGCTTGCTGGGCACGACCCCATTCGCTCGTTTCGGCTGGCGCCTCGGCAAGGTTCAATGCGGCCAGCACGCGGCCACGCATCTCCGAGGCCGCTTTGCGCGTGAACGTAATCGCGACCACTTCTTCGGGTGCGGTCACCCGCGCGAGCAGTACCAGAAAACGTTGCGTGAGCAGCGCAGTCTTTCCCGATCCCGCAGCGGCTTCGACAATGAAAGAACGTGTTGGATCGAGGGCTGCGGCGCGCGCGGCAGCGTCAGCGAGGGCTTTATTCATCGGGTTCGTCGTCAGGAATTGCGAGACTCGCTTCGTGCACGCGACACAGCACCTGTAGATCACAGTAGCGGCAGGTTTTGAGCGCGTCTTTGGGCGCGACCTCGGCGTTGCCAGCCACGAACGCCCGGGCCAAGGTCGTCAGTTCTGCCTGCCACGCTGCGCGCGTCGTGTGCCAGGCTAACGACGCCTCCGCCGATTCGCTCGTCGCACGACTGATGTTCTTCGGCAGATCGACCATGTCGCACTTGCCACTTCGCACGCGACCAAACGCGATGCCCGTCGCCGCGACTTCGGTCAAGGCGTAGGCGAGCAATTGCGGTTGGTCCGGCCGTGGCAGTTCCCATTGGCTGCGCGTCGGGTTGCCGCCAGTTTTATAATCGATCAGCAGGGTGCCGCCGTCCGCCAGACGATCGATGCGATCGATGCGCAAACGCAGTTCGAGCGCGTCCAGGTGCAAGGTCCGTGGGGCTTCGCACGCGATCACCTCAAAGCTCGGGCGCGCGAGATCGAACGTCAGCCATTCGCCGCACAGACGTGCGAGCCGCGCGTGCTCCAGCGACCAACCGGGCGGCGGCGACGGGACCGCGTCCAGTACCTCGGTGACGATTTCGGCAAGTGCTGCGGTGCGCGCCGCATCGGACAGATTGCGCACTGTGGATTGACTGCGGTAGCGTCGCCAGAACGTTGCGAGCACGCGATGAGCAAGATCGCCCCGCAGGCGCGAATCGGGGCCCAACTGTGGAATTTCCATCGAAGGCGCATGTAGGCGATGACGTGCGAACGCCCGAAACGGACAGGCTGCCTGATCGGTCAGCAGCGCCGAACCTCCACGAATGTGTTCGGCCGCCTGCACTGGAACCGAGGAATCTTCGCAAGTCTCGAACGCAGCGGGGAACGCAGGCCGCGATTCTCGCGCGACCTCCGGCGTGGGGCTCAAGGCCAGATCCAACCCTTGCACGGCCTGCTGCGCCACGTCCCCGACATGGGTGGCGAAGCTCGCGCAGAGCGCCGTGGCTTGGTTATTCACGGCCGCAAATATCAGGGCCGCGCGAGCGAAAGTCTGTTCGCGCGCGGCCGCCGGCACACCCGCCAGGCGCTGGGCCTGGAACGACAAAAAGGGCGTCGGGTCTGTCGCCGCGGGCCACACGCCCGCATGCAGGCCAATGACACGGACCTGCGGTGGCGCCAACGCGGCGGCCTCCGGTAACGACAGGATCTCAATGGCATCAAGGGTTGGCGTGGCCGCCCCCCCGACGCGCCGGACTGCTTGATTGATCCACTGTAGCGCTTGCGCAAGCGCTTGCGCTGGCAATACGAGATCGAGTGCGGCGACTTCATCGAGGGCCCGGCGCCAGCGCTCGAGTTCGTCTTCTTCAGTGGCGTTGAGCAGGGCCGAGCCCGGCCACCCTGCGGCGGTGAGGGTTTGTTCGATCCGCGAGAGCCATTGTTTCAAATCGAGTCGGCGCGCACGGTCTCGAGCTAACAGGTGTAGCGCGGGCCACACGGCCTCAAAATTTTGGCAACCGAATTGACGGGTCACGGCCGCAAGCGTACTCAACGGGATTGCCTCAACACCCGTGTTGAGGACGTGCGCGGCAGCCCGCGCACGCGCGATCCATTCCTGGTTGCCGGCCTGGTTGCCCGCCGTGTCTCCGAGCCCAAGATAGGGGCTGTTCAGCAGCGCGACCGCATTGGGTCGCGAGATTTCACCCGAGGCATTGAGTAGGCGCAAAGCCGTATTCGCCATTAGCGAAGGTTCACGTAACGCTGCCGGCCGGAAGTTCATGGGTGCCAACAACGACACCGATGTGAGTGGCGCCGTGGCGCGCGTCAGCGCGCGCTCGAGGGGCGCTAGCAGGGTTGGGTCAGCGTACACGATCACGGGTACCTGGACGCTGTCTTGGGCGCGCGCCTGTAAGGCCCAAGTCACAGCAGCGGCGATTTCATCGCTAGTCTCAAGATAACTCAGATATTCGTGCGCGCACGCGGGCGCAGCGCGCGTGGGAAAGGTCGGCGGCAGCACCCGGCACAGCGCCGGCGAAGCGTCGCTGAATCCGACACTGAACGTGGTCTGGCCGCACCCCGTGGGCGGCAGGGTAAGCAGCACTCGCGCCTGGTCGATGACCTGCAACTCCTCGCACAATTCACGGAAGCGGTGCGCCCACGCACGATAGGCGCGTTGCTCGAGTGAGACGTTATGGACGCCGTGGGCCAGGTCGTCGATCGCATAGCCGTATTGGATAGCCCAGGCTTCCTGGGCGAGGCGGGCCAATGGCGCTGACGCTAAGTCCGGTATGTCGAGCAGCACGGCACATTCTTCGATGCAACGGGTCCACAGCGCATGCTCCTGTCCGGGGCTCAGCATGAGTTCGGCCGCGCCGAGCGCAGCAGGGTGCATGGCCATCTGAAGGTTAAGCCACTCCTGCCAGTTCTGGAGGGCAGGCGCCGGCCACGCCTTGTGATCCTGCGCGGCGTGCCAGCGATCAAAGTCGGCGCGGATCACCCTGCCGAGGCGGCCGCCCGCAACGACCAGGGTGGCGCCCGTCGCCAATGCTGCATGCAAAGAAGAATGGGTTAGGCTCATCATTCACGTTATGGTAGGGGACTGGGCGGCATCCCAGAAGCAGCGCGGGCAATTGCCGCGTTGATGGTAGGCTACTGAGAATACGTGATGAACCTCGCAACGACTTCGTCCCCTCATCCCGCAGCCCGTGCGAGCTGGCTATTGGCGCTTGGCCTGCTTGCCACCAGCCTGGGGGTAAGCGCGGCCAAGATGTATCAGTGGGTCGATCCGAACACCGGTA
>JAYTEX010000099.1:0-28864 GCA_043734785.1 Pseudomonadota bacterium
GACGCGGGTTTCGCGGCGCAGATGGGCCACGCCGTTCTCGATCAACGCGACATCGGTCGAGGTTCCGCCCATGTCGAAAGTCATGATATTGGGGAATCCAGCCTGCACCGCAGCCCAGATCGCGCCAGACACCCCCCCGGCCGGGCCGCTCATCAGGAGACTCACGGGGTAGTGGGCCGCCGCGCGGGACGCAGCAAGCCCGCCATCGGACTTCAGAATGCCGAGCTTCACGCCATCCATTGTGCGATCGAGTTCGGCCTGGAGATTATCGATGTAGCAGCCAACCACGGGGCGCACATAAGCATTCACCACAGTGGTGATCGCGCGCTCGTATTCCTGCATTTCGGGGATCACTTCGCAGGAAAGCGAAACCGGAATACCCGGCAACTCCTCCGCTAGGATCTCGCGGATCCGCCGTTCGTGGGTGCCGTTGGCGAAGGAGTTGATCAGCGCAACGGAGATCGCTTCGATATTCGCGACGCGCAGGACGGATAAGTCGCGACGCAGGGCCGCTTCGACCAGCGGGGTGACGATTTCGCCCCGCGCGCCGACCCGCTCGTCGGCTTCGATGGTCCATTTGAGCGGTGCAAGCGGTCTGGGTTTCTGAAAAATGACCCAACCTCCGAGTCCGCCCGGCACGAAAGAGCGGCCGATATGCAGAATTTGGCGATAACCCTTGGTCGTGATGAAGCCGACGCGCGCACCGTTTCCAGTGAGCACGGCGTTGGTGGCCACCGTGGTGCCGTGCATCACGTGCGTAATCGCGCGCCGATCCACCTTGGATTGCCGACAGATTTTCTCGATGCCGTCGAAAACTGCGCGCGAGGGATCGTCTGGCGTGGAGGACACTTTGGCCGTAAAGACTTCCCCGTCGACTTCGCGCAACAGGATTAAATCGGTGAACGTGCCGCCGATGTCTACACCCAGTCGATAGGTCATCGCATCATTTCCTCGCGTGCTACTTGAATAGGCCAGCGCCGGATCAGCGGTGATGGGCCTGTAGGTGCGCGGCTATCTCCGCGCGGGTCACCGGTGTGACTGCCACCTCCAATGACGCGGGCACTGGCCGAGAGAGCATGTCGAGAACCGGGCAATGGCGATTGACGGTATCGGTCAAGCGCGCGAGATCAGCCGCCGACGCACCCGAGTGCAGGTGAACTTTCACGCGCAGCGCGCCGAAGCCCGGCCGCACCGTGTCGTCGATGGCAAAGAAGCCCCGGAAATCGATGTCGCCTTCCACCGTCACCGCGACCTCATCCAGCGGGATTCCGAGGGCGGTCGCGAACGCGCGATAGGTGATCTCCTGGCAGGTGCCGAGTGCCGCCAGCACAAGCTCGATCGGGGTCGGCCCAGTGTCGCTGCCGCCAATGCCGGCCGGCTCGTCCACCGTCAGCACGTGGTGTCGGAGTTTGACTTCCGAGCGGAACCCCTGCTTGAGCTGAGACTCGGAACGGTAGGTCGCGCGGGCTTTGGGCGCCTCGTTTCGGAAGGTGTCGGCGGCGCGCGCAATCGCCTCGGCTAGGTGAATATCCATGGTGGGGGTTCCTGTAACTATCACTCAAAAAACGCTGTGACAGTATAGCCAAACTTGCACCTGCGTTTCCCGGGCGTCCGCGATGAGCAATGTTCGCCAACTCAGACAGTGGTCATCGCTTGACCGCGCGCGTCATCAGAAAATGCTGCCGCAGCACATTGTCCTTCAGATAGAAGCCGATCAGCGCATCGAGTTCCGCACGGAACTGTGCCAGTCGCGGCAAATCGTTCTGCAGGACCTGTACCAGTTTGAAGATCGGGGCTGCGGTTTTCTCGAAGGTAGTCCGGTAGTGCTGGGGGCTGAGTGCTGGCGTCGCCATCAATTCGCGCTCGAACCTGAGATCGGTCACCCGCTCGCCCAGCCGTTCACACACGATCCGCGGATCGCCCCAGTCAGTGGTCGCCGGCACGCCGGGCGGCGGTGGCAGGTATTGGCTGATCAGATTGAACAAGCGCCCGGTGAACATTTCAGGCGGCCAGGTCGAGAACGCGATCCGTCCGCCCGGTTTCAGCACGCGCAGCATCTCGGCGATAGTCACAGCGGGACGGGGCCCGAACATGTGGCCAAACTGGCTCGTCACGACATCGAAGGTATGGTCAGCGTAGGGCAGGGCCTCGACATCACCTTCTGTAAATTCAATCTCGACGCCGGCCAACGTCGCGTTGTGGCGTGCGTGTTCGAGCAGCACGGGTGAGAGATCGAGCGCCCTGACCTGCGCACCGCGGCGCGCCGCGGTCACCGCGACTACCCCGGTGCCGCACGCGACATCCAGTACCTGCTCGTCGCGGGCTATGCGTGCGAATTCGACCAGCGCACCTGCGGGTGGCGTGGTGAATGTTTCGAGTGGCGCGAACAAGGCCCAGCCTTCACGTTGCGCGGCTTTGAAATTGATATACGGATCGGGATCCATGGCGGCCTCGCGAATAGTGAGTGCGGTTGTTTGGGTTCTCAAAATGGGTGGCGGCTCAGCAGGGAGCAGACTGTCGAATCGCCCAGGATCAAGATTTGATTCTAGCGCAGTCTACTCATTGCGCCGCAGTCCTGCGATCATGCTCGCACACCGCGCTGCCCGCGTTATTTCATCGAAACATTCCGAGGCCGTTAAATTGCTTGGAACACGATCACCAACCAAGTCACCGCGAAGGATATCCTGGGTGATCCTATGGCTGCTGGGAATGGCGTTAATCGGCCCGCTGTGGGTCGCGGCCAGTGGCGCTATCAGCCTGAACTCGGACTGGCGCACTGCGAACCGCCAGAGCGCCGGCATCGCGCCTGATCCGGCGACCACGCCTGGGGCGGTGGTGCAGGTTTATGCCGCGCGCGCGTTTAACTGGCGCGGTTTGTTCGCCGTGCATACCTGGATCGCGACCAAAGCAGCCGGCGCTTCTCATTACACTGTGCATCAGGTGCTGGGATGGAACCAATGGTCGGGTCGGCCAGTGGTTGAATCACGCCAGGATATTCCCGATCGCTACTGGTATGCCGCAGCGCCAGAGATTCTGTGCGACGTACGCGGCGAGGAAGCGCGGGCGTTAATCGCGCCGATCGAGGCGGCGGTCGCGCGCTACGCCTATCCCCGGACTTATCGCCTGTGGCCCGGGCCGAACAGCAATACCTTCGTCGCGCATGTCGCGCGCGCGGTGCCGGCCCTTGGACTTGCCATGCCGAGCACGGCGATCGGCAAGGACTTTCTGTCCGACGGTGCGTGGTTCGGGCGTGCGCCGAGTGGCACGGGATACCAGGTATCGCTCGGTGGTGCGTTCGGTCTGCTGATCGCGCGGCGAGAAGGTCTGGAGTTGAACCTGCTTGGCGCGGTGTTCGGTCTAGATCCGCTCCATTTGGGCCTCAAACTGCCGGGTATTGGTCGTGTTGGCTTCCCGTTGCAGGGACTTTAAGCCCGGTCATTCGAGGGCGAGGAGCCCCTGCATTTTTCGCTTCCACTACGCGCGCGCCGTCGAGCCGCCATCTACCGCGAGCACCGAGCCCGTACAGTAAGAAGACTCTTCCGAGGCAAAATATAGGCACGCGTAGGCGACTTCTTCGACTGTCGCCGGGCGGCCCATCGGCGAGATAAGTTTGGGATTCTCGGCCGAGAACAGCATGGGGAGTACGTCCTCCACCATCTGGGTCTGCACGAAGCCAGGCGCCACGATATTGCAGCGGATATGGTCATCGACATAGGCGACGGCCATCGAGCGCGTCAGGTTGATAATGGCACCCTTGGTCGCCGTGTAGGTGTGCGCATCCGACGCGCCGCCGAGACCAAAGATGCTGGCCACATTCACGATCGCGCCTTTCTGCTGCACCTTCATTTGCTGCAGAACCAGGCGGCACATGTAGAACACGCTGTCGAGGTTGATCGACATGACCTCCCGCCATTTGTCGATCGGGGTCGAATGCACCGGATTCATTGAGCCGGGACTCGTGTGCCGCCAGCTGTAGCCGACGCCGGCCGCGTTGACCAGGATATCGATGCGTCCGTAACGCGAGAGGCATTGTTGGACTGCTGTTTCGGCACCCTCGGGGATGGCCAGATCTGCGCTGACCGTGCTGCCTTGGCCGCCGGCCGCGACGACCTGGCGCAACGTCTCATCGAGGTTAGCCTGGGTGCGCGATACCCCGCAGACTGTTGCGCCCTCTTTCGCAAACAGGCGCATGCACGCCTGGCCGATGCCGGCGCCGGCGCCCGTCACGAGCGCAATTTTGTTGTCTAGACGTCCCATGGGGATTTCCTCTGATAGAACATTCATGTGCCGCTACAGCACGGGGCTGCGCGGTGCGGAAAGCGCACGGGGGTCATGGGGATGGGCGCTTGCGCTTGGCTGAAATACCCGCGTCTATTCTTCACGCACACGCCCCATGAGACGCAGCAGTTCTTCATGCAGCTCGAACCACACCGTATGGTAGCTGTCGATCTGTACCTCGCTGACCCACGCGATAGCGCCGGCCTCTGCGCGTTCGAGCGCGTGCACGAGACCCTGTTCGTAATGACGCAGGCGTGGCACTGCACCAACCAGGAATTTTACGGCAGGTTCGAAGCGTTCGTGCAGCGCACCCAGACGATCAATTACGCGCGCATCGTGCTCGCGATTGGAATGGTCATTGGCAATGCGCTGGCCGCCAACTTCGATTGTCTGCCAATCCGTGATGATCTGTTTCAAATCGCGGTTGATAAGTTCAAAACGCTCATAGGCCGCGCAGAATGCTTGATTGCTGCGCAGATCAGCATAAAAGCGTGAGTATTCGCCCATCAGAATCATCTGTCCTGCGGGGGTGAGCAGGAACTTGCCGCCGGCTTCCGCGATGCGTCCACTGACCACGGCGCGCGCCAACTCGGCCGCAGTTTGCGTCTGGGGCAGGCCGCTCACGGCCGCGATGTGCGCTGTTGCCCCGTGCTTTTTGATGGCGACGGCGTGCATCACTAAATGAAGGTTTGGTGGGTTCATGGTGAACTGTCCTGCGCGCGCAGCGCTTCCACGGCGTCGCGGCTCAAGCCGGCGCCTTTGTCCTTCAACAGGCGCGACTGGCGCTGATCGATCTTGAACAGTTCGTCTGCGAGCGGCGTGTCGTGGTGATACTTGACCCAGTCGGCGCACAGGAAGCGATAGGGTTCGCGGCAGGCTTCCGGCACGAATTCGCGCGCGCGAGCCATGTATTGCGCGAGTGTGAGCACGCCTTGCGAGGTGCGATAGCGATCGATCTTGGCGGGTAAATTGCTGGCGCCTGGGCGCAGAGCGCCGACCGAACGGGTGTAGTCGCCATCCACCAGCATTGAATATGGAAAATAGCTCAGTGCTTTCGTCGGGTTGTCCGTGTGTTGCATCATCGTGTAATCGTTCATGCGCTGGCTGGGCGAGCTGATATGACCGACCAGTTCGCCAAGGAACAGGTTGCCGTATTCATCGTTCAGCAATGGTCGGAAGCGCTCGGCACGTTCGTCGATCAGCATCCAATCCGCGGGATCGTAGACACCCGCCATCAAGGCGAATTCCCGGATGACTCCGGAGTAGGTCAGCGCACCCGCATCCAATTGCTGATCGCGTGTCCAGCCCGCCATCACGTGCCAAAGCTTGGTGGTGGCGGCCTTGATCCGCTCAGTGAGATCAAGAAAGGTCGCCGTCAGTGCCTCGCGACTTTCCATGCCGATGGGTTGGTGCCCATTAGACAAGGTGTCTGCGCTGTAGAGGCCGACGCCCACCATATGCTCGGCTTTGAGTTCCGGTACGGATTCGAAAGAGCCCCAATCATCCAGCAAATTGATGTGACAGCCCTCGATGACCATCGTCACTGTCAGATTGTTGTAGGGGATGTCTGCACCGATTCCGTCTAGCCAGGGCACGGTGGCTTCGGACAACTCATTGAAATCCCGGACCAGCATCTCGCGCTGGTCGGTGAGTTTGTATGGCCCGTAGTTGTGCAGCGTCAGGCGCGACTCGCAGGACACCAGGAAACCGTACTGCGCGACTGTCGCCAGGAACGACTGCGCGGCCTTGTGCAGCGGGTCGCCCGCGCGGCATTCAAAAGCATCCGCATGGAATACTTGCAGACGCTGCTCCGGCATGATCTGTGCGCGGTGGCCGGCCTGCTTGTTGGTGAGGTTCCCGTTGTTGCGATGCCAGGCAAGCTGGAAGCGCTTCCAGAAATTTAGCACGTAACTCACATCTTCTACCGCATCGGTCGGTTTGATCACGCCCCAATTGATCAGCATTTCGCGGCCAAGCAAGTAGAAGCACGGGAAGCACCAGGCGACGATCTTGATCCCCTGATTGCGCGCCCGATCGCCTAGTGCCTCGGCCGACAGGTGTGCTTCGATTTTTCTGAGCAACACGGGATAGCGATAGAACGCATTGAGGTAGGAGAACAGAATGTAGGCGGAGACCGGAAAAATTTTGGATTCCTGCACCGTGCGCGTCGCGCACAGCCAGTAGATCTCATCCGCGTTCTGCTGAATGAGATTATTGGTCTCCAGCAGTTGTGCGTAGGTAAGTTTGAAATCAGACATGCTGCGTAGTCCTTGTGATTAAAGCCGCCACACCTTCGCCGATGTATCCACCCCGCTCGCGTAATCCTCCGTGGTCTTCGCTTTGGCCGAGCACTCGATCTCGATCCGCTCCCCATCCTTGATCCCAGCCAGGCGCACGTTCATCAGACACGGAATGCCGTATTCGCGGGTCAGAATCGCGAGGTGCGAGCGGGTGGTGCCGCCCGCGCAGAGCACGCCTCTAAATTTTTCCAGTACAGGTGCCGTCAAGGTGCCGCCAGAATCGTCTACGATCGCGATGGTATCTTCCGGCACACCCTGGGTAAGGTACTGCAGGACCTTCTCGCTGGTTCGAACGTAACGCGCAATACCGATTAAATTCTGCCCGCGCGTGACGACATTATCCCCTGCGCCGCGCATTTCGCGCCCGGCTGCATCCCTCGGTGCGGTCGGCGCAGTCGCATGCTCGAAACTGAAATTTTCCTGGTAAAGCCCCGAGTCCTTGTAGGCCTGGGGTCGTTCGCGCGCCGAAGAAATCGCCGACGGCTCGAATCGGTAGCCATTGGCGAGCAACTGTTGTTCGATGTGGCTAATGTCGTCCTTGGTGATCGCGTCGTAGGCGACATCCGCCACGAAATCCTGCCACCCGCATCCGGATTCAGCGAACCGACGACGCACCAAGTCTTTCAGCGCGCTGTGATAGGCCTCGACCAGCGCGAACGTGGACTGATAGGCGTATTTGTCACTGTCTACATAAAGCTTTGCCATGCGTGCTACCCCTTCAGGTTCAAATCGTGTACATCTCGCGCAAGTTCGCCAGTTTCGCCGCGTCCAGCCCGTAGTGGCTATCGAGAAACGCTGCCGCGCTGCCGCCGCTGGCCGCGATTTCTTCGTCGATCGCGGCCAGTACGGTATCGATGTAAGAATCGTGGGTTTGCAGCAGCGGCATGATCAGCGCCCGGAGGATCGTCGGATCCTTGCCGGGCACCGCGTATTTCAGAAGCACCCGCGGTATTTCGGCCGCGATCGGGAAGTAGCGCCGCGACAGCAGAAAATCGTGGCGGATCGTGGCCCGTGGTACGCCGAGCGCCAGCAACAGCAGCACGATTCCGACGCCGGTGCGCTCCTTGCCCGCCGAACAGTTGAGCAGTACGCCGCCCTTGTCGGCGGTGAGCAAGACCTCGAACATGCGCCGGTAGTGCGGCGCAAACTCCACCACGAAGGCGCGCAGCAGGTGGTGTATTGCCTCGATGACGCGCGCCGGATCCTCGGTGCTCGCGAATAGCCGATGGAAAAAATACCGATCATTCAACCCGGGCGGGATCGCGAGCGTTTCGACACGTGGGACGTTTGGCAGCGTGGCGTTCTCCGCCTCGCGCTCCTCTGGTAAGCGAAAATCGCAGACTGTGGCGATCGCGAGCGCCGCGATTTCTGCGCGTGCCGATGCACTGAGTCGCGACAGATGCCCGGAGCGATACACGCAGCCCCAGCGCACGCGGCGCCCATCCTCGGTGGCATAGCCGCCAATATCGCGCAGGTTGATCGCACCCTCGAGCGCGAGGTGTCGCGCGCCCGCGACCAGTGGCGATTGGCCGTGCGGCTGCAGGGCAAAAAACCACGTGACCGGCAAACCCGGGATTTCGATCGCATGACGCACGCCGCGCGCGAGCGGGGTTGCGTAATCGATGCTGCCTGGCGCCGGGCCGCCGTAGAGCGTCAGCGGACCAGCGGCGAATGCCGCATCCCAGCCGATTCGATAGCTGGCGTGATCGGTGCGCACGATTTCTATTGCGAGTACCTTATCCATGCCCGGATTATCCCGTCTCGCGGGCGGACTGGCCACCTGCGCGCGCGAGGTGGTCGGAACTTGAGGCTGGGGCTCGGCAGCGCGAAGCGGTCAAGGGTGCGTTGCCGCGCTACTGGGCGCAACGCTTCCGCGGCGGCCAATCTATCCGTTGAAAAATGACCCGGCCCCTTCTTGGCGGCGTCCAATCGCTTGCTGCGGGCGCGGACCTCCGCTGCTATGATTCGACCGGTGACCACCCTAAACAAACGAGCGCGCCATGACGAGTTACCTCGCGCCGAACGGCAGCATTTCCACTCCTCTGCGATGGATGGACGACGAGGGGAGGGTGGCAAGGTATCGGCGCCGCTGCCGCGCGCGCGGCCCGATGATTGGCGGCACGCCGCAATCGAACGATGCGTGAGCTGATCCCACCCACCGGCCGGAAACTAGAACGGCTTCAGGCGCACGACGCGCTGCGTGCGAGCGAGGAGCGCTATCGCGCGCTCTTTGAGTCTATGGACGAAGGCTATTGCATCGTCGAGAAGCTAGACACCGAAGTGGGCGAGCCGCCGAATTTTCGCTTTATCGAAGCCAACTCGGCACTCGCGGCGCATACCGGGGTGAGCGGGGTGGTCGGGAAAACCTTCCTGCAAGCGTTTCCGGACGAGCCCGACGATTGGCTCCTCTGTTGTGAAACCGTGCTTAAAACAGGCGAGCAGATAAGTTTTGAACGCGCCCTCGGAGCGCGCATGTTGGAACTGCGCGTCTTTCGGGTCGAAGACGGTAGTGGTCGGCGTGCAGCGGTTAACGTCAAAGACACCACTGCGCGCAAACGGGCCGAGCTAGCCCAGCTCGGGCATGCCGAGCAGTTCGAGGCCCTTCTGACGGCAGTCCCGGTGGGCATCTATGTGGTTGACCCAGATTTCCGCGTAAGCGAGATGAATCCCCTTGCGCAGCATTCCTTCGCCCATGTTCCCCTCCCCATTGTCGGCCGGGACTTTGCTGATCTGGCTCACCTCGTGTGGCCAATCGCGATAGCAGAGGAATGTATCAGCCAATTCCGCCACACACTCGCGACTGGGGAACCTCATACTGTGCCCGAAATGATCGCGCTACGCCGCGACCTCGGCGTGACCGAATGCTATGAGTGGCAGATCAACCGCATCCCACTTCCGGATGGCCGGAACGGTGTGGTGTGCTTTTTCCGCGACATCTCGGAGCGTGTCCAGGCCCGAGAGAAAATCCGCGAGAGCGAAGAACGCTATCTCAATTTGTTCAATTCGATGGACGAGGGCTATTGCATCCTCGAAACAATTTTCGACGAATATGAAAAGCCGGTCGATTATCGCTATCTGGAAGTGAATCCCTCTTTCTCGAAACACACTGGATTTCATGCCAAGAAGGGCATACGGGTGCGTGAAAAATACCCAGATATGGAAGCACAATGGTTTGAACTTTACGGCAACGTCGCGCTGACTGGCGAACCTATCCGCGTTGAACAGTATGCTAAACCAATGGGGGGCCGTTGGTTCGATCTTTATGCATTTCGGGTCGGTGGGCCGGGCAGTCGGAAAGTTGCCGTTCTTTTCAGCGACATCACGCAACGCAAAGAGACGGAAGAAGCGTTGCGCGAATCAGAAGATCGCTATCGAAATTTGTTTAATTCGATTGACGAGGCTTTTTGCCTCATCGAAATGATTTTCGATGAACACGGCAAGCCGGTCGATTACCGCTTTCTGGAAGTAAACCCGACTTTTGAGAAACAGACGGGATTATGCGACGTGACAGGGCGGCGCGTGCTGGAAGTCATGCCGGTGCTCGAAGCGCATTGGTTTGAATTTCTCGATAAAGTCGCACTGACTGGCGAAGCGAATCGCATGATCAACGAAGCGAAAGCGGTCGGCGGCCGCTGGTTCGATATGTATGCCGTGGCGGTTGGTGAGCCGAAAGACCGAAAAGTCGCGGTTGTTTTCAACGACATCACCGCGCGAAAAAAGTCCGAGGAAACGTTGCGCCGCAGCGAAGAGCGATTCCGCGCGTTGTTTGATCGGGGGCCGATCGCCACGTATTTCTGTGATGCATTGGGAGTGGTCCAGGAATTCAACCCCCGCGCGGCGGAATTGTGGGGATGGAAACCGCAGCGGGGGGCGAGCGACGAGCAGAATTTTGGCCCGTTAAAAATGTATCTTCCCGACGGCACCTGGATATCCCACGCGGAAAACCCGATGGCCACGGTACTGGCGGGAGGAAAGCCCCTGGTGTCTGACATGGAATTCCTCATCGAGCGCCCGGACGGCTCGCGCATTCCCGTCATCGCCAATGTCGCGCCGCTAAAGAATCACCGAGGAGAAATTACCGGTGCGATAAATTGCTTCTACGACATTTCCGAGCGCAAACAGTTCGAATTGAGTCTGCGTGCCGCCATCGACACCGCCGAGAAAGCGGACCGCGCGAAATCGGAGTTCCTGTCGAACATGAGCCATGAGTTGCGCACGCCGCTGAACGCGATTCTCGGGTTCGCCCAGCTCATGGAAACCGGAGTGCCGGCGCTGACCTCCAAGCAACAGCGAAACCTCGACCATATCCTCAAGGGCGGCTGGTACCTATTGGCGCTGATCAATGAAATCCTCGATCTCGCGCTGATCGAATCGGGCCAGGTGCCCGTGGTGCCGGAGTCGGTCTCGCTGGCCGAGATCCTGCTCGAGTGCCGGGCCATGATCGAGTCGCAGGCGCAGCAGCGCGGCATTCACTTGATATTTCCTCGACTCGAGAGTTTCGTTTTTGTCAAAGCGGATCGGATTAGGCTGAAACAGGTTCTGATCAACCTGCTGTCGAACGCCATCAAGTACAACTTGCCGCACGGCACGGTGACCGTCGAGTGCATGCTACGCCTGCCGGATTCGCTGCGTCTCAGCGTGCGCGATACCGGCAATGGCTTGGCACCGGAGCAGCTTGCGCAGCTTTTCCAGGCATTCAATCGTCTCGGCCAGGAGGCCAACGCGGAGGAAGGCACGGGCATCGGCCTGGTGGTGTCGAAGCGGCTGGTGGAATTGATGGGCGGCACCATCGGCGTGCAGAGCGAAGTGGGTACGGGCACCGAGTTCTGGATTGAACTGAGCCTCACCGCGGCACCCCAGCCTGCAATCGCCGGAACCGATCCTGCGACGAACATAAACGCGGAGCGCTCGGATGCCACGCCACTGCGCACCGTGCTCCACGTGGAAGACAATCTTGCCAATCTTGAACTGGTCGAGCAACTCCTCGCGCACCGCACCGACCTGCGCGTGATGAGCGTGGTGGACGGCAGACTCGGCATTGAGTATGCCCGTGCCTACCAGCCGGCGGTGATTCTGATGGACATCAACCTGGTCGGCATGAATGGGATCGAGGCCATGAAAATTCTCTGCGCAGACGCTTCTACGGCGCAGATCCCGGTCATCGCGCTGAGCGCCAATGCGATGGCCAGTGATATCAGGCAGGGCCTTGCGGTCGGATTCTTCAACTACCTCACCAAACCCATCAAGATCGACAACCTCATGGCGGCCCTAGACGAGGCGCTGGCATTTTCGCGCACGGAAGCCTCCAGTGCCGCTCACAAGGAATCAGTCTGATGCTTGCCGAGTCCGAAATTCTGAACGCCAGCCTTTTGATCGTCGACGATCAAGCGGCCAATGTCAGTTTGCTTGAGCAAATGCTGGGTGACGCGGGGTACACCCGCGTTGCCTCGACCAACAACCCGAAGGAGGTCTGCGCACTGCACCGGAAACACGGCTACGATCTGATCCTGCTCGACCTTCAGATGCCCGACATGGATGGCTTCCAGGTGATGGAAGCCCTTAAGACCAACGAAATAGACGACTACCTATCGGTTCTCGTGGTCACGGCCCAACCCGGTCACAAGCTGCGCGCATTACAGGCCGGCGCCAAGGATTTTATCAGCAAGCCGTTCGATCTGGTCGAAGCGAGAACACGCATCCACAACATGCTGGAAGTGCGGCTACTGTACAAAAAGCTCCAGTATCAAAACCAGATCCTGGAACAGACCGTGCGGGAGCGGACCGCCGAACTGCGCGAAAGTGAAGCCAGTTATCGGAGCCTGACCGAACTGGCCTCCGACTGGTATTGGGAGCAAGACGAAAGTGGGGCTTTTACCAAGGTTTCGGGCCCGGTTCTCGAGATGCTCGGCTTCCAGGTCACTGCCTTGGCGGGAGCGCCACTCGGCGACGTGGAACTGATCGGCTGGAATGCGGCAGAGCGCGAGACACTTCTGGCTACGATCGCCGCCCGGCAGCCGTTCCTGGATTTCGTTCTCAGTCGCGTCCAAGCCAATGGCACGCTACGGCAGTTTCGCGTGAGCGGAGAGCCGATGTTCAGCCAGTCCTGTCGCTACATCGGCTACCGCGGAATCGGGGTGGAAATCTCCGCGAAGTCATGAATCCTGGAATCGACAATCAGGTCATGTCGTGGTCAACTGCCGTTTCTAGTCGTAAGCCGCCTTAGGGGTTATTCGGTCGCATCACCGCTTCGATGTCGGCAAAGGTCTTGAAGATCGCAGGTGTCTGCACCACGATGCCAAGGTTGCGCGCGATCTGGGTGACCGAAAAGAGACCTCGGATATACGATGCTTCCGCTGACCTTGAGACCACCAACGCATGTTGCTTTCCGGTGTTTCGAAGGGTGGTCACGATGTTGCCAAGTTTGGCCTTTTTCACATCGAGATAATCGAGTACTTCGAGTGCGCTCGCGGGGGTCATGATGTCTTCGACGACGACTTCGCTGTGCTGGATACGCCGTGCCCCTACCAACCGCATCGGTTTTTCACCCATGATGTCTGTCGCAGTCAGTAGTCCGCGCAGTTCATCTTCCGCTCCCGCGACGAACAGCATCCTCACGCCGCAGAGAATCATTAAACTGTTTGCTTCATTGATAGTGCGGTAACCCTCGATACTCACCGCCGGCACAAGGGTCAGATCGGTCATCGAGTCGATCGCTGGTGAATCGATCGTCACGCGGGCAAGGCGGTTGTAGACCTCGGGGAGACGCGTGCCAGGGGACAGCGGGATCGGATTAAGGGGCGGGAAGTCTTCTCGCACGGCCTGACACTCCTCTGTTGTGCACCTCACGCGAGAATATGCGACCGTGCGCGGAAGTTCCAGGTCCAATTCACGTTACCCGTTTATTCCTGCGGATAGCGCCACGGATTTTCAGGCTGTACCGCGTCTTCGTCGATCGTCCATTGTGGCAGGGCCATGCCCTCGGTCACATCTACCAGGACCATGCGCACTCTGGTACCGATGCCCACCCGGCGGATTTGTTCGGGCCGCGCAAATTGACCATCCGGCATCACCAGGTTGCCGCCTACCCTGAGTGCCTCGTGCTCACTCGGCTGTCCCTTTTGCGTATCCAGATCGACCAGCAAGATCAGATAGGGGACTTTGTCTTTGAACGCGGGTTGAATGGCATGGTGTACTTCGCCATAGGAATGCACCGTCCCCCTACCATCGACCGCCACCCATTCGGATTCGCGATCGCCGGTCCACGGGCAGGCAGTGGTTGGCGGGTAGCGCAACAGGCCGCTTTGCCTGCCCCGTTGAAGGCGAAATTCTCCCGCCGCGCAGTACCTGAAGAATTCACGATTCTCTCCATCGAGATCCTCGATCGTCAGCATCATTCCCATGTATTCGCCTTGAACCGGCATCGCTCGTCTCCTTACCTGTAGTCTTTGGCCATCACCATGGCACTGCCGGCGCCGGGATGGGCCCAGCCAAGATTCGCGGTGAGCTCAACTTTTCTCACCTGGCGACAGCCGCCTTCAGCATAGTCGTAGGTATGCTGCCGGTGTCCCTGGGCGCCAAGCGGACAGGAGTCATCCGCTTCGCCGCGTAATTGGCGCACATTCTCGATCACCATATTCATGCCGTGGGTGTAACCCTCGCAGAGATGGCCGCCAGCGGTATTGTTGGGGCGCTTGCCGCCGAGCTCGATCGTGCCGTTCGAAACGTATTCACCCCCCGCGCCTTTGGCACAGAACCCATAGTCTTCCAATTGCAGCAGGGTGGTGAACGTAAACGCATCGTAAGACCCTGTGACGTCGATATCCTCCGGGCCAACCCCTGCATTCGGCCACAGGATTTTCCGGGCGTAATACCCAGCGACCGTCGAGATGGGACCCGCCTGATAATGCAGATGAATATCGCCCCGTGGTTTGGACACACGGCCGGCAACCGACTGAATGACCGCGGCAGGCGCAGGGCAATCGCGTGCGCGATCGATGCGAGTGACGATAATGCAGGTCGCGTTGTCCGTTTCGACACAACAGTCAAGCAGGTGTAGGGGTTTGCAGATGATGCGCGAGTTAATGACCTCACCCACGGTGTAGCGCTTTTTGTAGTAGGCCTTGGGATTATTCGAAGCATGCTTACTGTGCGCTACCTTGACCGCTGCCACCTGTTCGGACGTGGTGCCATAGTCGTACATGTGGCGCATGAAGGTGGGTGCGAACATCTGCCCGGCGCTTTGCCAGCCGTAAGCGCGATGATGAATTTGATCGCCGATAATGGGCGCTGCCGAGCGCGCCCCCGTTCCGCCGATACGCACCTGCGAGAAGCCGTTCATCGCGCGATAGATAGCGACAGTTTTGCACATGCCGGCTTCGATCACGCCGATCGCAATCCCAATCAGGCACTCGGTGGATGATCCCCCGCCGTAGATGTCGGTATAGAAATTCAGTCGGATACCGAGATCGGTTGCGACGAGCGGCGCGAAGGTCGAGTCATTGTTCGAGTAACTCAGCATGCCGTCGATATCGGCGGCCGTCATCCCGGCATCCGCGATGGCATTGCCGACCGCCCAGCTTGCGAGTGAGCGCGTGGTTTGGTCAGACCCGCGTCGATAGGTGGTTTCTCCTACCCCGCAGATGGCGTACTTGCCGCGCAAGTAGCGCGCGGATGACGTTTCTATCTCGCTAGTATTGGATGACGCCATGAAGCTGATGCCTCCCGTAAGGGTTCTGGTGACCGGACGAGTCAATAGTGTAGCTGCATGGCAGCGGCGACGCTGCAGGGCGATGAGTCATCGCGCGGCGGTGGCGGTTGATCACACGCGAAGGGACTCGAAGAACTTGAGTGCTTGGTCGATCACAAACTGCGGCTTCTCCTCGGGGATGAAATGTCCGCAGTGCTCGACTGACCCGCCGTGCACGTTTTCCGCTACCGGCTCCCAGTAAGGTCGGATATCGCCGAGGAACGTATCGCCGCCGTAGACCAGCACCGGGATCGTCAGTTTTTCCGTTGCGTTGACCAGATTGACGGTGTCCTCGCGGAGCCCCGTCGCATACCACTGGAACCCTGCACGGATCGCGCCCGGAAGGGAGTTCACCCGCACGTACTCGGCAATGTCTGCCTCGGAGAACACCGCCGGGCTATAGTTGAAATCGAGTGATGTCAGGAAGCGCCGCAGGTAGCCATCGATGTTCTGGCTGACCAGCATCGCGGCCCAGTCAGGGTTGCCGCCGTGGAAGAATACGTGGTTAATCTTGAGGGCCAGCGCGAGCGGGAAGGCGTCGCCGGCCCGGATCAGTCCGGGGATCATATCGAGGATGAACATCCGCTCTACGAGCTCGCGGTGGTCGTAGGCGAAATAGAATGCGACTGAGCCGCCCCAGTCGTGACCCACCACGCCAACCTTATCGAACCCCAGCTGGGTCACGAGCTCGCGGATGTCGGCCGCCATCGTGCGCTTGTCGTAGCCGCTCATCGGCTTCTCGGAGTCACCAAGCCCGCGGAGGTCCGGCGCGATGACGGTGTAGTGCTCCGCAAGCGCGGGAATGATTTTCCGCCATTCGTACCAACTTTGGGGCCAGCCGTGCAGCAGTACCAGTGGGTAGCCGGATCCGGCAGTCACATAGTGCATCCGGAACCCATTGACGGTTCGCTGATGATGGGTCCACTCGTCGTTCACTTGCAATACCTCCGCATGAAGAGCTGCTGCCACAGAACAGGGTGTTTTTCAAAAGGCCCGCGCCGCTATCCCGACAGCAATTCCACCGCAGTCTCTGCTTTGCGTGCGATATTGAGCTTGTAGCCTTCTAGATCGAAGCTGCGCTCGGTGCCCATCGCGCCGACCAGATAGCGTTTGTAAACGCCTTGCCTGATCGCGGCGATCCGCCAGTGCGAGAACGCGCGGTAGAAGTTGATGTGGCTTAAGTCGAAACCCGTCAACGTGGCGTAATGTGCCATGAGATCGTCAGGCGACGGAAAGCCCCCGACGGTCGTCGGCATCGCGTCGTCGGCATCGCCGGTCATGTCTTGCGGCATGAGCCAGGTGTTGAGCAAGTAACCAAGATCTGCGAGCGGATCGCCCAAGGTGCAGAGCTCCCAGTCGAGTAACGCCTGAATCCTGCCGCCCGCGACAATCATATTGCCGAGCCGGTAATCGCCATGCACGATGCTCGCGCCAAGCTGCGCCGGGATGCGTTCGCCGAGCAGGCGCAGGGCATCGTCCATGCTGGGCACTGCATGCGTTTTGGTCTGCTCCCATTGGCTCGCCCAACGCTTTAGCTGGCGCGCAATGTAGTTTTCCTTGCGTGCGAGCGCGCCCAGGCCCACGGCAGCCGGATCGAGGCGATGCAGGGTGGCCAACACCGTAGCGACCTGCAAGCCGAGACTGCGGCGTTCGCTCGCCGGCAGCGTCATCGCGATCGTTGCATCATGCGGCACCAGCCCAGCCACGTAGCCCATCACGAAAAACGGCGCGCCGTTCACAGTCACATCGGTGCACAGGCCATAGGTAGGCGCGACCGGCACGCCGCTGTCGATCAGCGCCGAGATCACGCGATACTCGCGACCCATGTCGTGTGCGCTCTCGAGCACATGTCCGAGCGGCGGTCGACGCAGCACGTAACGCCGACCGGCGCTGTCATCGCAGGCGTAGGTCAGATTCGAATGACCACCCGCGATCAAGGTATAGCTCACCGGTGTAGTGAGTTCAGGTATGCATGCGGCCAGCCAGTCGGTGACGCGGAGTTCATCGATTCCTTCGGTCATGGCGAGCGATCCCGTGGTAGTGACCGGCAATCATACCGCGCGCGCTGTGGCGATGATCAGCCAAACTGGTTGCCTTGAGTGCCTGTGAGGCGCATGCCGAGTCTGAGCCATTGCGCGATGCGATGCCCCGCGCGGTGCAGATTTTTAGTCCCCCCGGCGAGGGCCACTGTGGTGGTCATCGGCAGCGTCACGCAGGATTCAACCGCGTCGAACACCTCCGCGAACGCAAACTCGGCCTGATCGGCGAGACTGCCACCCACGGCGATCACGGGTATCCCTAACTGGCGCGCAAGCTGGGCGACGCCGTGCGGTGCTTTGCCATGCAAGGTCTGCGCATCGAGCCGGCCTTCGCCTGTGATCACGAGATCGACGCCGGCCATCCGCTGGGCCAGACCGACCGCCTCGATCACGATGGCCACCCCCGGCCGCAGAGTGGCGTGTAGAAACGCCAGCAGCGCCGCGCCCATGCCGCCGGCTGCCCCCGCGCCGGGGGTGTGGCGAACGGAGACCCGCAGTGCTGCTTCGAGAATGCGATAGAAAGCATCGAGGGCATCATCAAGCTCGGCCACCTGGGCCGGGGTGGCGCCTTTCTGGGGGCCGAAGACGTTTGCGGCGCCAGTCGGCCCGAGCAACGGGTTGTCGACGTCACAGGCGACTTGAATACGCAGCCTGGCGAGTCGGGCATCGAGAGCGGAGGCGTCCACGCGCGCGACTTTGGCGAGTTCTCCGCCGGTCATCGCGAGGGTGATTTCTCGGTCGTGGCGATCGAAAAATCGAACCCCAAGCGCCTGACACATGCCGGCCCCGCCATCGACCGTCGCCGAACCACCGATGCCGATGATGAGTGTGTCGATGCCTTGGGTGAGCGCGTGGCGCACGAGTTCGCCGGTGCCGTAACTGGTCGTCGCGAGGGGATTGCGACGGGCGGTGGGAACCAGGCCAAGACCTGAGGCCGCGGCCATTTCAATCACCGCTGTGCGTGTGTCTCCCAACACACCATAGTGCGCTGTGACGCGCTCACCGAGCGGCCCTGTCACCACGGCCGCAAGGCGCCGGCCGTGCGTTGCCGTCACGAGCGCATCGACCGTGCCTTCGCCGCCGTCCGCCATGGGCACGAGGTCGAAGGTCGCCTCCGGCAGCAGTGGCGCCATGCCGGCCGCGAGCGCTGTGGCGACCTCGGCCGCCGTGAGGTTTTCCTTGAATGAATCGGGAGCAATCAGGATTTTCATGGACCTAACCGACCACGGTGGGGAATGTTTTGACGAGGCAGGTTTGGCGCCCTCTGGATTCCGGTGACCGGCTTCGCGTATTCCAAAATGATGGGGTTAATGAACGGCGCGAATGTCGCTATCCGCCATCCTGGGCGCAAACTGGGAATTCCGTTATTTCAGCCCGTGCTGGCGCAGCGCCGCCGTGGCGGTGTGATCGATCAGGGTCGCGATCGTCATCGGCCCCACGCCACCGGGCACCGGCGTGATCAGACCAGCGCGCGGCAGCGCCGCCGCGTAATCGACATCCCCCACGTGGCCTTCGTTATAGCCGGCATCGATCACGATTGCGCCGTCCTTGATCCAGTCGCCTTGCACGAAGTGCGCACGTCCTACTGCCGCGACGATCAAATCCGCCTGGCGTACAAGGTGTGCGATATCGCGGGTGTGCGAATGGGTCATGGTGACCGTGGCATGGGCTTCCAGCAGCATCGCGGCCATCGGCTTACCCAGAATCGCACTGCGGCCAATCACTACGGCATGCAGGCCTTGTAGGTCGACCTGATAGGCCTGCAGCAGCCGTATGATACCGGCCGGCGTGCAGGCGCCGAACCCTTCGAGGCCCAACCACATGCGCCCGAGACCGGTCGCCGTCACGCCGTCCACATCCTTGGCGGCCGAGATCGCTTCGAAGGCGGCACGCTCGTCGATCTGCGGCGGCGTTGGGTGTTGCAATAGAATGCCATTCACGGCCGGATCATTCGCGAGCTGCGCGATCTGCGCGACGAGTTGCGCGGTCGTGGTCTCGCGCGGCATCTCGATCGGCCACGAAGTCATGCCGACTTCTGCGCAGCGCTTGCGCTTCATTTTGACATAGGTCGCAGAGGCCGGATCACTGCCGACCAGTACGGTCGCGAGACAGGGGGTGATCCCTTTTTCGTGCTTGATGTAGGCCACTTTCTGCGCGGTGCCCTCCAGTATTTGGTGCGCGATACGCTGGCCATCGAGTATCTTGCTATCGCTCATGATCACCCTCTCTCGGTTTCTGTTTTGTAGAACGTTGGCGGGCGCGAAGCACCGCAGGCATGGCAGTGCGCCCTCGATCTTGCGGGAGAAAATGCCAAGATGCCTGCCTCACACGACGATCGCACCGTAATCTTCAATCCGAGCACGCGATTATCGGGCGCGCCGCGGGCCCGGTAGACTGCGTCAGGAATCGAATGGATAGAGAGTTTTATGTCAGATATTGAAATCGCGCAAGCTGCGCACAAGAAACCGATTATCGAGCTGGTTGGCCAGCAATATGGCATCGCGGCTGAGCATTTGGTGCCCTACGGACATTACAAGGCCAAGCTGTCGCTCGATTTCATTCGGGGCTTGGAAGACCAATCCGACGGCAAGCTGATCCTGGTGACGGCGATCAGTCCGACACCAGCCGGCGAAGGCAAGACGACCACCACGGTGGGCCTGGGCGACGCCATGAACCGTCTTGGCAAACCTACCATCGTGTGCCTGCGCGAGCCCTCGCTCGGGCCCTGTTTTGGGAGCAAAGGGGGCGCTGCCGGGGGTGGCTATGCGCAGGTGGTGCCGATGGAGGACATCAACCTCCATTTCACTGGTGACTTTCACGCAATAGGCGCGGCGCACAATCTGCTCGCCGCGATGCTCGACAATCACATCCATCACGGCAATGCGCTGGATATCGATCCGCGACTCATCAGCTACAAGCGCGTGTTGGACATGAACGATCGCGCGTTGCGCGAAATCGTGATCGGGCTCGGCGGGACCGCCAACGGTTTTGTGCGCCAGGATGGGTTCGACATTACCGTGGCGTCCGAAGTGATGGCCATCTTCTGTCTGGCCACTTCGCTCAAGGATCTGAAAGCACGTCTCGGGCGCATCGTGGTCGGCTACACGCGGGATAAGCAACCGGTCACCGCCGCCGATCTCAAAGCCCACGGGGCGATGGCGGTGCTGCTGAAGGATGCCATCAGTCCAAATTTTGTGCAGACCTTGGAGAATAACCTCGCGATTGTGCACGGCGGCCCGTTTGCCAATATCGCGCATGGGTGCAATTCCGTGACGGCCACGCGCACTGCGCTCAAGCTCGCGGATTACGTGGTAACCGAAGCGGGGTTCGGCGCCGATCTTGGTGCCGAGAAATTTATCGACATCAAGTGCCGCATAGCAGGTCTGAAGCCACAGGTGGTGGTGCTGGTCGCGACCGTGCGCGCATTGAAGTATCACGGCGGCGTCGCGGTCTCCGAACTTAGTCAGGAGAATCTCGCCGCCCTCGCCGCCGGCAGCGCGAATCTCGCTCGGCATCTACACAACATCAGCGAACATTACGGGCTGCCATGCGTGGTGAGCATCAACCATTTCACCCAGGACACCCCGGCCGAGATCGCGCTGCTGCAACAGATGATCGCCGACCTCGGTGCCGAGTCCGTGGTGGCGCGTCATTGGGCGGAAGGGGGCGCTGGCGCCGAAGGGCTTGCGAAGGCGGTGCTTGCGCTCATCGATGGCAAATCCCACGCGCATCGTTTTGTCTATGCGAGCACCGACTGCCTGTGGGACAAGATCACGGCGATTGCGACCAAAATCTACGGCGCCGCGGGGATTGCCGCGCCGGCCAAAGTGCGCCAGCAGCTGCAAGAATGGGACGTACGCTATGGCGACTTCCCGGTCTGTATCGCGAAGACGCAGATGTCATTCTCCACTGATGCGACTGCGCGCGGCGCGCCGAGCGGTCACACACTCGAGATCTCGGATGTGCGGATCGCGGCGGGGGCCGGCTTCGTGGTGGCGATTGCGGGCAGTATGCTGAGCATGCCAGGGTTGCCGAAGGTGCCGGCGGCCGAGAAGATCGACATCGATGACGATGGTCGGATCACGGGGCTGTTCTGAGACTTGGAACATCGGTGCCGCAGCAGCCCGCAAGGGCGGTTGATGCAGCTCCGCCGCGCGCATTTATCGCGCATGAAGGCGCTCAAAAGGGTTTGCGAGTCGGACCCCTCCTAGATTGACAGCGCTGCGCAGCGAAGCTACGGTCCGGGTTCTTATCAATATAGTAGCCGTACGCGTTCGAGCTACGCTGCGCGAGGGTTTTATGACCGCCACTGTGTCCATGTTGCCCCCCGAATTCGCCGATCTGGAGCGCTTTGCCGCCGACTGGACGCTGCCGTCGGAACGCGCGCGCAATCAATTTCGCGTGCAGCGCACGATGGCCGAACTGGAAGACTACTACCAAACGATATTCCCGCGCATGGATGCCTTGTGCGAGTACATCGACCAGTACTCTCTGGATGCGATGCCGCGCCCGGCCGGCCGCTTGCTTCAACTCGGGCTCATGTTGATGGAAGTGGTGCCGGCGGTTGAAGTCTATAGAGCGCCCGACGTGCCGAACGCCATCGCTTATGACCGGTTGCGGATTATCTCGCCGAACGATCCCGTCAACATTCTCGATAACTGACGCTGGAGCCCTGGAGATCCCGATGAGTGTGAACCCTACCGAAACAAAAGAATCACTCGCCAAACGTCTGCCGGACTGGGCCAACCGGCGGCCAGTCTCCGAGCGCTATCCGCAGGTGGACATGGGACCGCTGCCGATCGAGCCGTATATTTCGGAGGAGTTTTTCGAGGCTGAACGCGAAAAAATCTTCAAACGCATGTGGCTCTACGTCGGCCGCGCTGAACGGCTGCCGAAGCCGGGCGACTATTTCACCCAGACCATCGAAGCCGTGCGGACCAAGAAGCACGGCACGTCGCCGTCTTTCATCATTTGCCGGGATAAAAACGGCGAGATCCGCGCGTTCTACAATACCTGCCAGCACCGCGGCACGACGGTCCTCTGGGATGACCATCAAACCTGGGAGACCTCGCATCGACGATACTTCACCTGCCGCTTCCACGGCTGGGCGTACGACACCGACGGTACACTCAAATTCGTGCCGGATGAAAAGCAGTTCTGCAACCTGAACAAAGCCGAGCGAGGCTTGAAGCCAGTGCATTGCGCGGTGTGGAAGGATTTCATCTTCATCAATGTTGATCCTGAGCCGCGCCAGAGCTTGCTGGAACAGATCAAGCCGCATGCCGAACTGTTGAAGGATTTCCCGTTTGAGCGGATTCGTAAGCGAGGGATCTGGACCGCCACGGTGGACGTGAACTGGAAGGTCGCGATTGACGCCTTCCAGGAGGGCTATCACGTGAATACTGTGCACGCATCGACCCTGCCGGAGGCTTTCAATGGGCCATTGAATCCAAACTGCCGGCCGACCTCGATTCGCATTTTCCCGGACGGGAATCGATCGGTGACGTTCATGGTCTCGCCGGATTTCACGCCACCGGAAGTGGAGAAATGGGTGCGCCAGCGCGGCTCGAGCTGGTATGCGGCCGGCGGCGGCGACTCGACCAAGGAATATCCTGGTGTCAATCCGGACAAGGATCCGTTCTATGCCTTCGACTGCCACGGCTTCTTCCCGAATATGCTGGTGGATCCTTTTATCGGCGGTTTTTACGGTCACGAGTTCTGGCCCATTACGGTCAACAAGACACGCTGGATCGGCAGCATCAACTTCGTGGACGCCCAAAAACCCAGCGATCTGATTGCTAACGAACATGGTAAAACCCTGCTGCGCGATGCGTTCCGCGAGGATACGGTGACGTTGGACGCGACCCAGGTCGGCCTAGAGTCGGGCGCGATCACCTCGACTATTCTGTCTGATGGAGAAATGGCTCCGCGCCATCTCTACAACTCGGTGGTGGAGATGGTGAACCGCGATTAGTGGGTTCTGACTCAATATCGAGGTCACTCACATGCGTCTATCACTTGTTTCTTACCACGCCGCGCTTGCGCTGATGTTGGCGGCATCTCCTGCCAACGGCGCGCCGCTGACGGTCGAAGGGACGGTCGTCGATCTCCACGGAACCCCGGTGCCGTATGTTCGCGTGACGATCGCTGGCGCCGCAATTGCACCGCTGACGACGACCGTGTTTTCGGTAGAAGACGGCAAATTCAGCGCCCAACTCAAGGATGCCGATCCCGACCAGATAAAAATTGAGAGTTTCCGCATCGGTTGGCAAGAGAGCGCACGCGAAGTGACCCACCAGGGGGACACCACGCAATTGAAGCTGACGTTGCAGCCGCTTACCAACGTGGCGGAGCAGGTACCCGCGTCGGCCTGGATCCCCGGCAAGCCTGGTGACCGTGACTTTCACATCCTGATCAATGAATGCGCGGGTTGCCATCAATTGGGCGCCGCGCGCGTGAAGCGCTTTGCGCAAAGTCTGGCCGGGCAGCCGGTGGAAACGCGCACTGCGGCGTGGGACGCGATCGTGCAGTACATGCGCGCGCAGGCTTTGCGTATCGGGCCCTCCGGCGACATGCATCTACGTTGGGGACTCACGGAAGAAAGCGAAGATTACAAGATGGCGACCGCGCCCGAGACGAGCTTCTTCCTGCCGCGCGATATTGAGCGCGTGGTGCCCTATCTCGCCAAGCACTACCCGACGAGTTTTGACACCTACACCGATTACAACGATATCGAGCGCCTGGGCGAATATGGGGTGACTGCGCAAACCGTCGTCGAGGAATATCAGTTACCGACATTCGGCTGGACGCGCGAAGTCAGCATTGCGCCGGGTTCCAGAAAAGTCTGGTTCCTGGAACTCGACGCGGATCGACTCGGCGCGCTGGATCCCACTGATGGAAAAGTCGAATGGTTCGACGTGCCCGGGGAAGGACCGCAAGGCCCGCATACCCTAAACGCGGATGCCGAGGGCAATCTGTGGGTGCCGCTGGAGGAGAGCTATTCGATCGGACGCTTCAACACCCAGACCCACGAATGGCGCGTCTACCCGCCACCGCCGGGCGTGAAGTTCGCGATCACGCACGACACGGCGATCAACAGTAAGCGGCAAGTGCAATTCGACGCGCACGGTCGCCTGTGGCTGACCCTGGTCGGCATCAATGAACTGTGGAGCGTGGACGTCAAGACCGGCGAGGTAAAGCGTTTTCCAATGCCGCTGCCCGAAGGCGAGGAACTGTTTCACGTCTTTATTTACGGCGCAGCGATGGATCCCTCCCTGAAGCGCGTGTGGTGGACGCAGCTGCATGGTTTCCTCGGTTCGTTCAATGTCGAAACTGAGCAGGTAGAGCGCGTCGTACCGTTCCCCCGTGGCGCCGCACCACGTCGAATGGCCATCGAGGATGACGGTACCTTGTGGGTTCCGCTCTACGGCGAAGGCCAGTTACTCAAGTTCGACACCAAGAAGGGGGTGGAACTTGCGCGCTACGATATGCCAGATCGCGCAGGTGCTTCGTACTCAATCACGCTGGACAGCAAACGACGCGCGGTATGGGTGGGCACCACCAATTCCGATCGCATCTATCGCTTCGATATCGATACCGCGCGCTGGCACCACTACCCCTTGCCGCGCAAAGAAGCCTTTCTGCGCATGATCGAGATCGATCATGAAACGGGCGATCTCTGGACAACCTATGCGAATCTGCCGATCGGCAAGCGCGATCCCGCGATTTATGGCGATGAGCACGCGAACAATATGATCGTGCGGCTGCATCCGGGTGACTGAGGCAGTGAGCGGCTCGCACCCGTGGTGATTGGCCTGCGGCGATGCCTGTGCACACTCGCGTTGTGGGGGGCGCTGGTGTCGAGTGTCGTGGCGGAAATTTCCACGTATGAAGATAAAGCCGAGATTTTCACGCGCGGCGATCTCGAGATTACAGATCCCTGGGCCGCAAGTGCGATCGGCGATGCGCACACGGCGAAGATTTTCTTCGAGTTTCGCAATCGTGGCATCGAGGCGGATCAGCTGCTAGGTGCGCGAACCTCGCTTGCGGTTGGTCACACCTTGCGCCTGGCCTCGCAGGTCGCTGGACAAACTCAGCTGCGCGCGATCGACTCGATAGAGATTCCGTCTGGGGGCGAATCGTTCGAATTGAGCCGGCATGGCTACTATATTGAGCTCACGGGGTTAACCGTCCCGCTCACCATGGGCAAGCAGTTTCCGCTCGAGCTGGCGTTCAAACGCGCTGGCCGGATGACCATCGAGGTGACCAGCCGTTTCCATTCGCCAAAACTCAACCGCCGAGTACGGGAAGCCGCACGGCGCGGTGATACCGCCGAATTGCAGCGTCTGCGCGCGGAGCCCTGAAGCGAACCGAATGGGTGTCGACCTCGCGTTTGCAAACGGCCCACATCCACATCGGTGCCGCCACATCGGTGCCGGAGCTTTGCTTATTTGCTTATTGCGATAAGGACTTGTCTCTATACCGCTTCAGCAGCAAATACAACGTAGACGGATCGCGGTAACTAAATCCGGGACATCCATCGAAATCGCCGACGCATCAACGACTCCGACCCCGCGATTCTCTGCTCGACGACGACCTTTCGCGTCGGATCGCATAGCCAAAAAATCTTGCAATCTTGCCCACCTGACACGCGCTTGCGCACTGAAGTGTGTCAATCGCCGCCAAGCCTTGTGCGGAACTGATGACTGCGATCCTCTATTGGCGCAGGCCTTTGGCGAGCGGGCTGGCCGAAGAAATCTCCGAGGTGCTGGCCAAAAGAGCGCGGAGATTCGCGGGCTGCGGTGGGTGTATCGGTCGGTGTTGCGCGCCGGACTTGGCGGCGCGTTGCGAGCGCAGTGCGTGCCCGCGCGAGGTCAGGGTGTCCCGGTGTCACGGACTCCGCTTTGCGTAAATAGCCCTCGGCCTGTACGAAGTTGTCACGTTCGAGATCGCGATATACCAGTTGGACGTAGCGCTGCGAGATCGACTCAATGCCATCCAGCGCCGCGGTTTGTGTGGGCTCTAAGTCCAGCACTGTGCGGTATTTTTCGTAGGCGTTGCGGCCGACGGGTGTGGTCAGACGATGCGCGTCGAGATCCACTTGGGCGTTCCACAATAACGCCGCGATTTGTGCCCGCTGTTGTGCTGCGGGGTCCAGCGGCGCGGCGTCCGGCGAGGCGGTTGACGGCTGATCTCCGGCCCCCACTGCGGGGGCAACCGCGGTCGCTACTATTGGCGGTGTCGCCAGGCGCGGGCCCGGCTGTGCCGAATGGGCGGTGCCGGGTTCACCCTGATGAAATAGGAACGCGCCGGTTAGCAGGACGGCGATGGCACCCGCGGTGACCGCCGCGGTCGTCCATGGTGTGCGCGGGGCGAGCTGCAGGGTCCGTGACATCGGCCGTGAGATCGGCTCGGTCGGAGACTCTGGTGGCAGCGGGACATGTGCCGTAGACCTGGGCAGGGTGAGTGAGGTGGTGACACTGCGCGTGTCGCCGCTGTACGGCGGCAATATGGCACGCCATTCGGCGATGCTTTGCGGGCGTGCCTGGATGCGAAAACGCAGCGCATGATCGACCGCCCGTAGCAGTGCGGCGCTGTAGCTGCGTTGTGCTTGCAGCACGCCATCTTCATAGGTGTCGCGGGTGTCCTGCGCAATCGATTGGCTGCGGTCCATGGCGTCAGCCGGTGCCCGCCCGGTCATGGCGCGATACAACGTCGCGCCGAGGCCATAAATGTCGCTCCAAGGACCCTGCTGATCACTTTTGCCGGCGTATTGCTCGATCGGCGCGTAGCCCGGCGAGACAAAATTGGTCAAGGTCCGCGCCTCGTCCGTCAGGGCCTGCCGCGCCGAACCAAAATCGAGCAGAACCGGACTACCGTCATTGCGAATGAACAAGTTGGCTGGCTTGATGTCCCGGTGTACGAAGCCGCGCGCATGAATGACTTCGAGCCCATCGAGTAAGGGGTACAGGATATCCAGCAACGCCTTTTCGTCGAGTGTCCCGCCGCGCTTCAAGATGCGATCGAGACCTTCGCCGTCCTCATACTGCATGACCATGTAAGCGGTGCGGTTCGCCTCGAACACGTTATGCACGCTGACAATGTTCGGATGTTCGAATTTAGCCAGCGTCCGCGCCTCGCTGATAAATCGCCTAAGGCCAGCGTCGTACTCCGCGGCGAGCTCGTCGGTTAACGGCAAAACTGTCGAATCCGCTTCGCGGCGTGCGAGTTGGCCGGGTAGGTATTCTTTGATGGCAACCGCGCGGTGCAGGTTGTCATCATGGGCGAGGTAGGTAAGGCCGAACGCGCCTTGGCCGAGGACGCGTTCGATGCGATACCAGAGCAGCCGCGTATCGGTGGCAAGTGCGTTGCGGTGTTGGGTGACGGACACGGTACGCTCGCCCGCGAATTGTGCATCAGCCGGGCACACCAACTGGCGTACGGTCGCCGTGTCCAGCCGTAGGGTAGTCGCGGTCGCGATGATGGAGGTCGTCGGCGAGTTAGATGCCATGCTCGGGTTAGCGGCCACGAGGTGCATCCGCCTGAGGCTCCTTGATGTGCGGGCGCAGACATCGATTTTCAGAACTCCAGGTTCGTCGATCCAACAAGCACGATCCTGATCTTTGTCCTGGAAGCGTTTACGCTGGGCAACTACCGATAGACTCGACTCCGCACGGGAGCGGAGTACCCATGATCAAAGGCATCGCACTAGATGTCTGCGGCTGAAGTGGCAATCCGCTTGTGAAGGGGAGCTCAAGGGGATCATTAAGACATAGGTGCCGGAGCTTTGCTTATTGCGATAAGGACTTGTCTCTATGCCGCTTCAGCAGCCAATACAACGTAGACGGATCGCGGTTAAAGAGTCGTGCCACTTCCGACAATGTCGCCGTGTGAGAATTGGATTAGCCGCTCGGCGATCAGCGCTCGTACGCGCGCATGCTCCCGGCGCCGAGACGAACTTTGAAGCGTAGCCAAATCGACACCAAACTCCGCAGCACACTGCACTACCAAATCGGTTACTGAGCTAAGTGTCGGCCTTGACCCATCGAGTGTCGTGATATTCCGTCGAGCCGAGTTCGGTCGGCATTTTGATAAAAAATCGGTTGCCGGTGATTACCGCGCAGAATTGCGTGATAAAGCCCTCCCGCGAGATGAATTCTCAGCCGACGTGGCATCCTTGCAGCTCCTCTTGCGGCCATCCGTGACCGGCTTCTAGCGAATTATTGCAGAAGTTGTAACGAGTAGCAGCCCGGAGGCAATAAGCAAATCAGCAAAGCTCCGGCACCGTATGCGTATGGGCGCGCGGCACCGTATGCGCACGACCAGCCAGTGGATGTCCGAGGACATATGAGTGGTTGACCCTCAAGCAGAAATAAAGGCTTGACCGATTGAAGTTAGATCGGGAACATGAGGTAAATTCAAGCATAAAATCGGTCGAGATACCCCAGCTTATGAGCTTATGAAGGCGCTTCCTGCGCAGCAGATTCTGTCGCTTATTTTGG